>CACZBC010000014.1 GCA_902779315.1 uncultured Bacteroidales bacterium
GAATTTCCTTCTTTTTCTTAAAGGATAAAATACTCTTGTTCTTCATAAGTTAATACATTTATTGTTCCTAAATGTGTCAACCTATTTCAGTATAAGACACGAAAACGAGACAGGCATTGTGTCTTATATATATAATAAATTATCACAATGACTTAATAATAAAGTATAAAAAATGCACTTCTAGTTCTCTCAAAAACTGGTGTTGCTTTTGTTGCATTTGTTGCATTTGTGGAAAATACGAAAATTCGACTCTTTTTCATGCCAAATAGAATTGCCTGTCTTGGTACGAAATCCAGAACCCCCGGGAAACCCCTCTAATTTGCCCCAGAATCGCTTCAAATGTCTCCGACGTACATTTATACCACCGAGGCAAAAACTTGCGCTCTACGGCGCCTTAAAACGAGCCTTTAAAATTCATGAATTTTACTATTCGCATTTTGCCCCATCCTGCAGACTGATAAACTGACAAATCCGACAAGTGGTCCGGAAACGGCAAATTACACATTATGCATACAATATGCATGTTTTATGCAAGATTCTTCTTCCCGCAAAATGCAAGTTCCCCCAAAAAGAATCCGAATGGGATGAATTATTTCGATACGAAAGTATAGTAGATATTGTATAAATTAATAAATTTGCATATCGAACTGAAAAAAACATAGTCATGAAACTGTACAAGATTATAGTCGGGGCATTTTTTGTGCTGTTAGCCGTGGGATGTGCCAGCCCCAAGTCTGCTGAAAAGGCTGCAGAGACTCAAAAAGCTGTGGCGGAAGCACTTGCGAACAGGCATCTGCGCATAGAAATCCGCTCGATGAATCCGTTCCGCTATGCCTCCAGGACGGTTTCCTACGGCTTCTATCTGGCCATCAATGGCGACACATTGGAGAGCCGTCTGCCCTATATGGGACAAGTGCATCAGTCGACTGCCATCTCCTCTGACGGACTGAACTTCGATGCGACAATCATCGGCTACAACGAGACGCGCCCCAAGAAGGACCTGACGCGAATAGAACTGAATGTACGGACGCGCGAGGACCTATACCACTACATCGTGGAGGTTTACGACTCAGGTTCGGCCTACATCCGCGTTCGCGCCCAAAATCGCGACAGCATCAGCTTCGACGGCAATGTCAGCCTGTAAGAGGGGGTTATCGGAGACGATTGCGAAGGAAATGCTGGCGAGCAAGGGCAAAATAGAGCACAACTCCGCCCAAATTACCTATCCAAGCCAGCCAAAATGCCGCTCCATAAGAGAAAAACTCGGCTACTACACCACCCAAAATGATGCCAAGACCAACACCTGTCTCCCAAGCTGTGAAGAGTGTACTGTTGGCCGTTCCCCGTTGTGAATTTGGAGCCAGATTGATGAACATAGTCTGGAAGGCCGGGAACATGTGTCCGTTGCCCAAACCCACGATGAATGCGGCTCCGTAGAAGCCCCATGCATTGTGGAATGCTGCGAAGACGAGATATCCGATGAGCGAGATGATGACTCCGCTGGTAGCGTTCTCAGTAACCCTGCCTTTCCTCAGTCCTCGCGCTCCAACAAGTCGGCTCGAAATGAGGCCCACACATAGCAGGGTGAAGAAGAGTCCTGTGCCTGTTGTGATGCCAAGTTCTTCCTTCGCATAGATGGCGATATAGGTGCTCACAACACCATAGGAGAAGCTGTAGAGCGCGATGCAGAGCGCTTCTGGCATGCCCTTGAGCAGAATGAAACGGTCGAGGGAGACAGGCGTTTTGAGCTCAACAAGCGGACGATGCTTGAGCTTCAAAGTGCTGTTGATGAAAAAGCCGATGCTGGCTGTCAGAAGCGAGATGAGGAAGATAAGGTCGTAGTTGTGCGTCCATTGATAGATGAGCATTCCGATGGTGGGAGCGATGGCAGTACCCAGATTGTTGCTCAAACCGTAATAGCCTATACCTTCTGCTCTTCTGCTCGAAGGCAGCACATCGATGGCGACAGTACTGTTGGCAACCGTTGTGGCCCCCATGGGAGCGCCGTGAAGGGTGCGTAGGATGCAGAAAAAGAGTAGGGAACCTGCCACCAGATAACCTCCGAAGAACAAGGCAAAAAGGCCGTAGCAGACGAGCAACACAAGCTTGCGAGGGAAGGAATCGACAAGAAAGCCGCTGAAGGGACGAATCAGCAAAGCCGTCAAAGCATAACCGCTCAGCACCATTCCTGTCTGGTCTTTCGTAGCGCCAAACACTTCGCTCAGATAAAGCGGAAAGAGGGGAGTGACAACCATGAAAGAGAAGTAGAGCGTGAAATTGGCGCTCCAGGCTTTCAGGTAGTTGGCATTCCAGAGTTTATCCATTACGCCAAACTCATGATATCGGCAAATACGCCTGCAGCCGTTACGCTGGCTCCAGCTCCGTAGCCCTGAATGAGCATCGGATATTCGCGATAGCGCTCTGTTGTGAGCAGAACAATGTTGTTGCTGCCCTCAAGCTTGTAGAAGGAATGGTCGCTGTCAAACTCCTGGAGCGAAACGCTGGCTTTCCCGTTCTCCAGCTTGGCTACGAAACGCCAAACTTTCTTCTGTGCCTCGAGTTGCTGACGACGCGACTCGAATTCAGCATCGAGGGAAGGCAGGTTCTGCCAGAACGCTTCGAGCGATCCGTCGAAGAACGACTGAGGAATGAAGAGCTTGGCCTCCACATCTTCCTGGCTGATTTCATAACCAGCCTCGCGCGACAGGATAACGAGCTTGCGGATAACATCCTTTCCGCTCAAATCGATGCGAGGATCAGGCTCGCTATAACCTCTTTCCTTAGCCAGACGAACTGTTTCGCTGAAAGGAATGTCGCGACTGATTGTGTTAAAGATAAAGTTTAATGTTCCACTCAGAACCGCCTCAATCTTAAGTATTTTATCGCCAGAGTTACAGAGGTCATTGATGGTTCGGATGATGGGAAGTCCTGCTCCGACATTCGTCTCGAAGAGGAACTTGACGCCTCGTTTCTGGCTCGTCTCTTTCAGGAGCCTGTAGTTGGCAAAGTCGCTACTTGCAGCAATCTTGTTGGCGGCGACGACATTGATGTTGTGGTCCAGGAAATCGGCATAGAGGCTGGCAACTTCAGGACTCGCTGTGCAATCGACGAAGACGCTGTTGAAGATGTTCATGCCGATGACTTCATCGTGAAGGCGCTGGATATTGCTCTTGGGCGAAGCGGCAAGTTGCTCGCGATAGTTCTCCAGATTGATGCCTTCGCGCGTGAACATAGCATTGTGTCCGCTTGCAATACCCACAACATTGAGCTTAAGCCGCAATTCCTGCTTCAGCTTTTCCTGTTGTTGACGAATCTGCTCCAAAAGGCTTCCGCCAACAGTTCCGACACCACAAACGAAGAGGTTAAGCACCTGATATTCAGAGAGGAAGAAGGAGTCGTGAATGACATTGAGGGCTTTGCGAAGGAAGTCCTGCTTGATGACGAAGGAGATGTTGGTCTCGCTGGCACCCTGAGCAAAAGCTATGACGCTAATACCCGAACGGCCCAAGGTTCCGAAGAGCTTGCCCGCAATACCAGGAACATGCTTCATGTTCTCGCCCACGATGGCGACTGTGGCAAGACCTCTGTCGGTATGCATGGGGAACATCGAACCGTCCTCGATTTCCTTCTGAAACTCAAGGTTAAGAACGCGACAAGCTTCGTCTGCATCTTCGTCCTGAACACCAAGAGTGGTGCTGTTTTCACTGGATGCCTGGCTGACCATAAAGACGCTGATTCCGTTGTCTGCGAGGCAAGTGAAGATGCGACGGTTGACACCAATCACACCCACCATAGACAGACCTGCAACTGTGATGAGCGTAGTGCCCTTGATGCTGGAGATGCCTTTGATGCTCCTCGAATCGTTCTTCACCTCGTCCTTGATGATAGAACCTGGTGCATCAGGGTTGAAGGTGTTCTTGACGAGAATGGGGATGTGCTTGATGCAGACAGGATAAATCGTTGGAGGATAGATGACTTTCGCTCCGAAGTTGCAGAGCTCCATCGCTTCGACATAACTCAGCTCTGGAATGACATAAGCGGAACTGATGACCTTGGGGTCTGCTGTCATGAAGCCGTCCACATCAGTCCAAATCTCCAAAACGCTTGCTTCCAAAGCCGCTGCAATAATGCTGGCAGTATAGTCGCTGCCACCCCTTCCCAGGTTCGTCGTCTCGCCACTCTCGACATCGGTACTGATGAAACCTCCAACGACGCTAACCTTCGGCATTTTCTGCCAAGTCTTGCGAACAAGATTGTTGGTCAGCTCACGAACCAAACGGTTCTTTCCTGCCTTGAACTCGGTCTTGATGAACTCGCGGCTGTCAAACCACTCTGCATCCTCGATGAGTGCAGCAACTATCTGGCTGCTAATGCGTTCGCCATAAGAAACAATGGCAGCTTGCGTCTTTGGACTAAGGTCGTGAATGAGATAAACGCCCTGATAAATGCTGCGCAACTCTTCGAGCAGGCTGCATACTGCAGCCGAGAGTTTGTCGCGCTTCTCGCCAGCAGGAATGATGCCGTTTATCATCTCTTCATGGCGCGCCTTTATCTCCTCGAACGACTCTTGATAGAGAGGATTGCCCTCAACAGCCATCAAGCTCGTCCTGATGAGTTTATCTGTGATTCCGCCAAGAGCGCTAACCACGACGATAACGGGCTCTGATTGTCTTTCGACAATCTTCTTCACACTCAGTATGCTATCTACAGAACCGACTGAAGTTCCGCCAAACTTTATTACTTTCATCCTTGTCTATTAGCAATTCGCGTGCAAAGGTACAAAATAATTCATAATTCATAATTCATAATTCATAAATATTTTATACTTTTGCACTGAAATGGTCAATGGTCAATGGTGAATGGTCAATGAATTGAACTTGCGAATTCTGCCGCAACAAGCATACAACGAGCAGAGCATCCTGGCTTACCTTCGACAGGAAAAAGGCATCAAAGCCGATGCTGTTCGAGTGGTTCGACGCAGCATAGACGCCCGTCAACGCACCATTTTCGTCAACCTGACCATAAGGGCTTATGTTGGCGAAGAACCTCCTTTGACGGACTTCGAACCCTATATCTACAAAGATGTTAGCGAGCGTCCTTCTGTCATAGTGGTCGGGGCTGGTCCAGGCGGATTGTTTGCGGCTCTGCGTCTCATAGAACTTGGCTTCAAACCTATTGTTGTGGAGCGAGGAAAGGATGTTCGCGAGCGCAAGAAAGACATTGCCCGCATCAGGCCAGAGCAGCGAGTCGACCCGGAAAGCAACTACAGCTTTGGCGAGGGTGGGGCAGGAGCTTATAGCGACGGAAAGCTTTACACCAGAAGCAAGAAGCGAGGCAATACAGACCGCATCCTGCAAATCTTCGTCCAGCACGGAGCCAGCCCGTCCATCCTCTCCGATGCCCATCCTCATATAGGCACAGACCGCCTTCCTCGCGTCATTGAGAATATGCGCAACACCATTCTAAGTTGTGGCGGCGAGGTCCACTTCCAGACAAAGATGACGAGACTCTTGATTGAAAATTCAAAATCGAATATTGAAAGGCGCATCGTTGGCATTGAGGTAATGAAACAAGACAATTCTCAATCTTCAACTTTCAATATTCAATCTTCTGCCGTCATCCTTGCAACAGGTCATTCGGCCAGAGATGTTTATCGCCATCTTGCAGAAAATGGCATAGAGATTGAAGCGAAAGGACTCGCAATAGGTGTCCGTCTGGAGCATCCAGCTCACCTCATCGACCAGATACAATATCACTCCAAACAAGGGCGGGGAAAATGGTTGCCTGCAGCGGAATACAGTCTTGTCACACAAGTTCAAGGTCGAGGCGTATACAGCTTCTGCATGTGTCCAGGAGGTTTCGTAGTCCCAGCTGCAAGCGGTCCTGAGCAAGTTGTCGTGAACGGCATGAGCCCTTCGAATCGGAATGGCCGTTGGAGCAATAGCGGAATGGTAGTGGAGATCAGACCTGAAGACTATAAAGAATTCAAAATTGATAAATTCAAAAATCAAAATCCGTCCCTTTCCCTTCTTTATCTTCAAGAGGAACTCGAACGCCAATGTTGGCTGCAGGCAAATCGTTTGCAAACTGCTCCGGCACAAAGGATGACGGACTTCGTGAATGGCAGGCTCTCGGCCGACCTGAACGAGTCCTCCTATGCTCCAGGTTTGATTGCAAGCCCGCTCCACTTCTGGATGCCAGAGTTCATCAGCAGCCGACTTCGCGAAGCTTTCAAGTTGTGGGGAAAGCAGAAGCACGGCTTCCTGACTAGCGAAGCTACCGTCATCGGAATCGAGACGCGAACCAGCAGTCCCGTCCGCATTCTTCGCGACAATGAGACCTTGCAGCACATTCGCATCGAAGGCCTCTTCCCTTGTGGCGAAGGAGCAGGTTATGCAGGAGGCATAGTTAGTGCAGGCGTCGATGGAGAGCGCTGTGCCGAATCCGCTGCAACTTACCTGACAAGACGCTAACCCATCACATCCGAGAACATCACACTAGTAAATTGCAAACGTCACACTAGTAAATCGCAAACGTCACACTAGTAAATCGCAAACGTCGCACTAGTAAATTGCAAACGTCGCACTAGTAAATCGCCAACGTCACACTAGATGTTTTGCTTCTTACTTAATGTCGTTCCAATCGTCGGTTCTGAATGGGCCTACAGGAAGCCCTGAAACAGTCCTGAGAGTGCATTCAGGATTGTCGGCCCAACCATAGCGAACGGCAACAGGATGGGACACTTCAGGACTCTCCACAACTACAGGCCAACCGAAACGAATATTGTTGTCGTTTTGCGTATAATAAGCCTTTGCAACGTGCCAAACATGGTCTGGACCTGCAATCGAAAAGCCCTTGATGTCCGAGTTCTCTGCCAACATATCGCTACCATAAGTGGGCATGAACATGAGATGGGCTTTACCATCAACCACATTCATCTGACGGAACTCAGGAGCAGCACAGAACTCTTGTTCACCATAGGTTCTGTTGAGCGCAAGCAAAGCCAATCGGCGACCAACTTCTTGTTTGTTCTTCGGATGGATGTCATTTGCCATACCGATGTCGATGTTCACAGCCATTCCAACTCCATCGAGCCGTAAAGCCTTTCGTTGTGCTTCGCGAATAGCAGCCCAACCGGATTGAGGTTGCAGGTCTTTCCTTTGCAAGTAATTGGCAATCTGCACAAAGTAGAAGGGGATGGCTTTCGAATTGTACTGATAGAAACGGCGAGGTCCTTCTGGGGCTGGCTTGGGATAGGGAGTTACCTCAGAGTTCTTGTTGAAGCGAGCTTGCCAATCGAGAATCAAAGCCTGGAAGAGGCTCTCATACTGCACAGCTCTGCCCACATTCGAACATCCTTGATACCAAAGGAAACCACGAATGGGCATCGAGAGGAACGGAGCAACCATACTGTTGTAGAGACCGGCAGGATACCAGGCATTGTTGGGTGCCACTGGTTCCGTCATCTTCGGAGAACTGGTAATGTCTGCAGCAGCGACACTGGCCCTCCACTTCCAATCGCCCGCAAGCGAGAGGACTGTGCTGCCGTTGTTAACGAGGAAATCCTTTGCATCCTTATAGAAGCCGCCATCGCCACCAGTATCATATACGCGAATAGTAAGTACATTCTTGCCGGCCTTCACCAACTTTCCTGGAACGGTATAGTTGCGATCGCGATTCCAGCCAGAATTCATACCGATGCGCTGTCCATTCCAATAAGTGACGTCCTCGTCGTCGATGGCACCAAGCTCAAGCTTCAGGTCCTTGCCGGCAAGCGAAGCAGGAATGTCCACTTCCTTTCGCATCCAGACAATACCGTCGAAGTCCTTCAGTTCCTCAATCTTGCTCCAAGAACGCGGTTGTGTTGTTGACTTCCAACCGGAATCATTGAAATCCCTTGCAGCCCAAAGTGCTTTGTCGATTTGGCCTTTCTCGAGGCCTGCATCATTTCTATACACTTCCTGCATCCATTCGCGACGTTCGTCTTGATAGAGTTGATTGATTTTATCCTCATCGAAGCCTGTTGCAAAGAGCCTCTTGGCATGATCTTGGAAACCTATTACATTCTGCAGGGCCTCGAGGCTTGGCCAACTTTCGGCAGGCGTTCCACCCCAAGAACTGTTGACCACGCCAACTGCGATACCCAACTTCTCCGATACCTCGCGAGCAAAGAAATAAGCGGCAGCCGAGAACTCCGCAACCATCTCAGGCGAGCAGACTGCCCAGCCTTTCGTATGGCCAAGGGGAACCTTTGTCTGAGGTGTATGGGCAACAACTTTCTCCACTTGGAACAAGCGAATGAGAGGGTGATTGGCGTTGGCAACCTCCTGTTCGAAGTTGTTCACCATACCCCAACCTTTGACAGGCATTTCCATATTCGACTGACCACTGCAGAACCACACTTCGCCAGCCATCACATTCTCCAGCAGGAGCTTCTTACCATCGTCGAAGGTCAATGTGTAAGGTCCGCCAGCAGAAGGCACATTGAGGTCAAACTCAAAGGTTCCAGAGTTCTTGTCGGCAACAGCTTTCACAGTTTTCTTGTCCCACGATGCAGTTATCTTCACTGTAGCACCCTTCTTGGCCGTAGCCTGAAGGTGAACCTTGGTTTTCTGTTGAAGAACCATGTTCGAGGTCATCCATCCAGGCAGAACGACGTCGGCCCAGGTCATAGCAGCACAGAAAGCTGCTGTAAGGAATAAAGAAAGACGTTTCATATCGTTATGATTTAGAATTAAATTTTCCGGTTAACCACTTTCGCAAAGGCTCGTCGTAGAAGAGCATGCAAAGTGTCGCTATAAGCAAGGAAGCCACAAGCGCGATGACAGCAGCCAGCCAAGGATGGGAATGACCGATGTATGTGTATCCGCTCTTTTGTACCCATGCGATATAAAGATAAATGAACGGGAAATGGATGGCATAAAGAGGGTAGGAGAGTCTGCCCAGGAAGGAAACAACCTTCTGCCTCCAACCAGACACCATACCGCGAGCCCCAAACCAAACAATCGTCGGGAACAGGGACAAAATGCAGACAAGTTGGTATATCGTTTCCATGTCCTTACTGCCTAAAAACGGGAATCCTAATAAAACGATTAACGCAAGACTACACAAGAGAAACATGTGTCCCTTTATAGGCTTGGGCTGACGCTCACGAAAGACTCTTGCCATCAACAGTCCCATCGGATAGGCATAGAGCATCCTAAGGGCTCCACCCAGGAAATTCCTCGGTTCGGACGACCATCCGTAAGCAATGCCGCCATCCTCCGCCAAAAGTGCAAAACCAGCAATCGAGATAATGCTGCAAGCCACCCAAACCCGAAGCCACTTTGTAGAAAGCTTGTGCAACAACAACACATATAACAAACTGCCGATGTACTCGAAGAAAAGCGACCAATGCGGACCATTGAGCGGAAAGGCTTCAGTATTGCCGCGAACTTCCATACTGGCTGGCGATGGAATAAGGAACAGCCCCAGCAAGGTTGCATACATCAAAGCTTGAGTGGCGACCTGAGTACCGTCCCACTTCGTAAAGCCCTGAACAGCGAAGGCAATTGCTCCTATCAGGACACCCATCACAACCATAGGATGCAATCGGATGAGTCGTCGCTTGATGAAACCGCCAGTTGTCAGCGTACCCTCGAGAGCTTTGTCATACGCATAGCCCATCACAAATCCGGAGAGGATGAAGAAGAAGTCCACACCAAGGAAGCTGTGATAGAACTCATTGACAACAGTAGGCCAAACAATGAAACTCTTTGCATCATTGAAGACGTGGTAAAACAGAATCATCATGGCTGCCACTCCTCGCAACCCATCCAGGATGTCGTATCTTGGTCTATTCATAAACTATTTTCTTTCCATTGATAATATAGATGCCTTTTTGCAATTTACCCGTTACCATTCTACCGCTGAGGTCATAAATCCGATTGTTGCTCCTTGATTCCCGACTCTCTATGACCTGAATACCATCGGGGTTTTCTTTCTCGCCAAGCATTTGCTCGCGGAAGTTGTCTATAGCTTCATCGCTCAAGCCAAATTCCGTAGTCAGGTAAGTACGGAACTTCTGCTCCAGAGTCTCTCCATCCAATGCCTCAATCATAGCGAACATAGCATCAAGTTGACCTTTGCTGCAAGGCGTATTGAAGTACGAGAAGTTGGTCAACTCGTAGTCCTTGTAGATGTCGCTCTTGCTCATTCCCAGCACACCTTCGAGCAGGAAGGCCAGGGTGCCAGTTCGGTCTCTGCCGATAGCACAATGGAAATATACGGGCTTGTTATTCTTCACACATGTCAATACGAACTGCAATGCTGTCTTATACGTACTCTTAGAGTTGGTCAGACCTTCCATATGGCTGGCTGTCTGTCCAAGAGGTGTGCGCTTGTAGGTAATATCATTACCAAGAACTGACTTCGTGATATTCTTTGCCTCACTGTCGCTTCGCAAATCCAACTCGGCTTTTATGCCTGCTTGACGAAGTGCCTCGATGGCTTCAGACTCCAGGTTGTGGCCGCCATTCCATTCGGCTCCTCGGAATATCTTGCCGTACTTTACCACTTTGCCACTTTCTGTAGTCCAACCACCTAGGTCACGCACATTTGCAGTACCCTCAGCCTTGAGGTGGCGCATCTGGCCAGATGTGATGAACGAGAAGTTGGCAAGTTCTGATGTGCCTTCTCCGTTTTCCGCTGTCACTTTGCAGTAATATTTGCGACCTGGGATAAGGTTGTATATCTCGTATGAAGCGGATTCTGTGGGCACACTTTGAGTCACTGCATTGGCAAAGTCAGAACTTTCGCTCCAGGTTATATACTGTGCTTCTGCAGTGCTGTCTTGTGTCCAGAAGACCTCTACAGGCAAGGGCCAGTCGCGGCGAGTTGGGGGTCCGACATTGTAGACACTTACCTTGCTGACATCGCTCTCAGTGTACTCAAAGTCATGAACAAAGCCACGAACTCTCTCATTCTCCAGGTTGTAGTCCATGCTGAACATGCCCGCCGTTGCTGGATGCATATGCCACATCTGACGACGTTCGAAGCTGCCTCCAGACGGATAGTTGTACACTCTGACTCGAGTGCCTGTATAAGCATAAGGGAATGTAGCTGTTCCCTGTATCTTGAAGTGGCCGCCACCAACCCAAGTTATCATCTGTTCGTAAGTTGCATCCTCAGTAAGCGATATAGGCTTAGCGTTAACGTTACCGCCTATCACTGTTCCCACATACATTCCATTGTCGACACATTGCATCAACCAATTGCCATTCCTACGAATCAGCTTGAAGTAGGGAGGAGTCTCTAACTCTTCCAGAGCCACAGCCTTCAGTCCGTCTCTGTTTGCGTTGGCAGCATCTCCCCTCAGAACAAAGCCGGGGAAGGCCACATTCTCCAAGTAATAGTAGCCTTCATGAAGTGGATAAGAGTAGAGGCTTTCGTGGGCAATCATGATGCCATTGATGGCATTGTTGAGTTGTTCTAATGAAGCGCTCTCATCCAACGCTTGTGCCTCAGTAATCGCATCGCTGAATGCCTGGGCAGAACTTACGGAATAACAGCCAGGATCAGTACCTACAGCATCTCCTGTAGGAAGTTTCGCACCATATTCATTAAGTACATTCTGCAAATCGGCAAAGTTGTACTCTTTCCAAAGATCACCTATAATGTCGTAAGTACTCCATACTGCATCTGCCAAGAATGCATTGTACATTGTCGGCCGGACATGGACGTTTGCCCCGGTAAAGTCGAAGGTATAGCTGCGGAGCTTGGGCACAGCGTCGCAGTTCATATAGACTTCGTACTTCTTTCCGCCATAGATGCAGAGTTTGTCGCCCCAAGTATTGGCTGCGATGTTCTCTCCGAATGTGATTTTCCCCAGTACCTTATTATATCCAAGGGCTTCATAGTCCATCAACGTAACTGAGTTGGGCACAACAATTTCCGTGAGTTGGGTTTGATAGATGGCTTTGTAACCAAGCTTTGTTATGCCCTCAGGCAGGTTGAGAGCCGTGATATTGGCAAAATGGAAGGCATAGTCTCCGATGGCAGTCACATTGTATGTCTTGCCTTTTATCGTTACTGTTGCCGGAATTGTAATTTCTCCGCTATAAGTGCAGGGGTTGCTTTGTGAGGGTTGTTCTGCATTGGGATAGGTCACAGACACAGTGTTGTGACCTGTTATTTCGTATTTGATGCCGTTTACCACCAGTTCGTCTTCAGCAATTGTCCCTTCTCTGTCCTGAGGAATGGGGTATTCTGTGCCTTGAGCCCAGTTGTTGGCATCGAGTTTCTCAGGTAATGTGCCATCCGTGAGTTGAGCTGAAGTCACCTCGACGACAGCAGGAATCTTTGTGGATGCAGTGGAGCTACCTGTTATGGGAAGACCTTGAAGTATGTAATTATTGCTGAAGACTGAGGCATCAGAGGTACTGCTTCCCACCAAAGCACCACTTCTGGTTGCACCACTTGAGTTGCTTAAGCTGCCGATGCTCAAGTTGTTAGCGATGCTTACACCACTTCTGGCGCTACTGCTATAACCTACGATTCCACCCATATAAGCACTGTTGCTGCTGGTTCCAGTAGAGGAGAGCGAACCAGCGAATAGGCAGTTGCTTACAGTTGTATTGTTTGCATCTGGCCAACCCAGAATGCCTGCCACTTGCAGATTTGTGGCGACACCCTTTATTGTACCATCATAGACACATCGGTTTATAGTGCTTCCTTCAGCTCTGACAACTACGCCAGCCATTCGAAGCGAAACTCTGGCAGTAGAAGCATTGGTGATGTCGACTGAACACCAAACATCCTGTATCTTGTGAGCACCATTGGATGAAGCGACTACGCCAGAAGCGAAATGGTCAACAGTAGTACCCGAAGCTGTCACAGAACCCATGATTTTGAAGTTGTGGACATCCTTCGTTCCGCTGTGATAGCCGATGAAAGCTGCGTATTGAGTGGAGGCATCAGCCACAACCTTGAAGTTCCTGATGGTATAGTTCTGGCCGTCAAACTCGCCACTATGCTTGCTGGCATTGTTTCCCATAGGTGTCCAAGAACGGTTCTCGAGGTCGATGTCGGCTGTGAGTCGGGCATTTACAGAGGGATTTCCGTTGTTTACCATACGAGCAAGCCAGAAAAGTTTGCCTCCATTGTCTATCTCGTAATAGCCTTCATCGTCTTTCTTGGCTGGCTCGAATGGTGCTGAAGCACAAGTGCAGAAGCCATTTACGTATTCATGTTCATGCGAGCTGGGAGTGGCTATGACAATGTTGGGAACAGTTCTGACAGAGCCTCCACTAGGTGTGTTGACGACTCCAGTTCCAGTCACCCAAAGCGTAGAAGAGCCTCCACCATCCAGATTGATGGCATCCGTCATTCCCAAGTCCTCTGCAAGACGCAGCAGGTTCGCCAACGAGAAACCAGTCGCGCCATCCATTCGACCTTCCGTAATTACCATATATACAGTGCCGTCAGCACATTTTCCAAGCATTGTGCGAGGATGCGGACCATAGAAACCTTCGCCTCCGATATTGACATTCTGGCTTATACCATTTCTTCTGATTATCGGTCCGGAAACTATGTAGCTGTCGTACTTCGCTCCCCAAGCTGCATGATCGGCAGCCGTATTCGAATTGCTGTAAGGCTCTATCGTGAAGCCTCCATCCTTGAAGCCCAAAACGCCATTGCATCTGGCATATTCTTCCGGAGCAGTAGTTGCAATCTCTGTGCCGTCAACCCAAAGCGCAGTAGTCGAGGTGAGGTTCGACATGTTGAAATAACTGCCGTTGATTGCAGCTGTAGCTCCTGCTTCCACAGCTAGTCCGTTTGTTCCCAAAGTAGAGTGCTCCTTGACATAGAGGGTGGTGTTCATCGTCGATTGGGCATATTTGGCAATCGAAACCCTTTGCGGAGAGCCGTAGAGGTCAGTAAAGCTCGCTTTGCCGTAAATGACACCATCGCGGCTTTGCCAGCCCCAATCGGCATTGGCAAGTATCGCAGTATAATCTGTTTGGCCCAGGACTGTCGCCGATATGGCGAAGAGAACAAACAGAAAAGACAATCTGAATTTGAGAACAGTTGATTTCATGATAATAGTTGTTTTGTTTTATTTCCCGCAAAATTACGATTTTTAATCCACAATTCAAAAAAATAAAAGATTTTTTTGGAAAGGGGTCTGTATTTTGCGCGACATTATATGATTACAAAGTTCCCCAGTCACGCTTTCAAACATCACCAAGGTAAAAGTCAAACGACTAGTGTGACGATTGCGATTTACTAGTGTGAAGTTTGCGATTTACTAGTGTGACGTTTGCGATTTACTAGTGTGACGTTTGGGTTTATACAATGGCTCGTTTCAAAAGCTTGCGTCCCCAAACAAGAACGAAGGCAAAGAGTAGGCGAGTTGACAGAATCCAAAGCGCTGATACTCCGGCAGTTGCAAAGACTAAAGTGTCCTCCAACATCGAGTGGTTCATGATTAGATGGTAGTTCACCTCATCCGCTTCTTGACGCGTTATTTTGCCTTCTTCTTCCAGTTGAAGCATTACAGCCGAACCGTAACTGATGCCCAAAACATTCCCAACAAGCCACAAATAAGCGGCATTTCTAGGCAAACCGAAGAACTGCATCAAAGGCTCGAGAGGCTTCGTCAACTTCTGCATCAATCCGAATTTCTCCATGAATCTTTGTATAAACATCAAGGCATAAATGATGGCAAAGATCATGATTATCAACTTCATAGAAGAAATCAGCCAACCCTTCAACACCTCTATCAACGAGGCTTCTGCAGATGAAAGGGGTAGGGCAGAGAA
This sequence comes from uncultured Bacteroidales bacterium, assembly GCA_902779315.1. Taxonomy (GTDB): domain Bacteria; phylum Bacteroidota; class Bacteroidia; order Bacteroidales; family Bacteroidaceae; genus Physcousia. Next base: position 14,802 of record CACZBC010000014.1, read on the forward strand.
GGGATTGGAAAGTTCAGGCAAGACGAGATTCAGATAGACGGCTGCCAATAAGGCTCCAAAAATCCGCAGAAACCCCATTCGGAAAGGCTTTGAGCCAACTTTCTTGTTGACTGTGCACTCAAGGGGTAAAGCATGGCAAATGAGTACCATGATAGCTATGATAGTAGCTTGTCGCAGCGTTAGTTCCATACTCAGCATAACTGCCAAAGCGGCATAAGTTGTCGAAGTTGCTCCAGTCAGGAAAGCTATCGAAGATGCTCCAGGTAAACCGATGTGACAAAACAAAGGATTGAGCCATCCAGCACACCATTCAATCAAACCAAAATATTGAGCCAGACAAACTGCAAAAGATATGGGAATCATTATCTTAAGCAGCCACAAAGTCGTCTTGACTGTTGGCTTCAGACTATCCTTGAGTATCTTGAGCATTTCCTAGCGTTTCCTTTCTTTTTATTATTCATTCAATCGAGTAGGAAAATAGCCCTTAAATCCATACAACTAATGGCTTTCCCACATTCACCCCCCCTTCTTACTAAACATAATTGCCATTATAGTTGTTAAAGGTAAAAGTCTTTGGTCAGTTCTTGATATTGCACACTTCTGCTTCCGTCCTTATCCATCAAACAAAGCACTTGTTCATCACATTTCATATTTTGTCGCGAAAAAGCGAGCAAAGTTCTTCGAGGCGGCTTTTGTGCAGTTGTGTGGACTTGGCAACGACGGACAAGATGCAAACCATTCTCCAGACAAAGTCCTACAATCTCTTGAACAAGACCGCTTGGAACCACAAGCGAAAAGACGCCATCCTCAGCAAGCAATTCTGCGACTTTCTTGATGAGCAAAGGAAAAGGCAGGTTCTTGTTATTGCGAGCCAAAGCGCGACTTTTATCGTCAGGCAAAGTGTCTTCCGTAAAGAATGGCGGATTGCAGAGAATTGCATCAAAAAGTTCTTCCGTTTCAAACGTCAGAACATCCTGTAGAATGCACTCTATTCGGCTACAGAAAGGACTTTCGGCAATGTTCTCTTGTGCCTGAAGAACTGCTTCCTCATCAATATCTATGCCCCAAACCTTGGCTTCAGGATTTCTTTGAGCAGCCATCAAAGCAATCAAGCCTGTTCCAGTTCCGATATCCAGGATTCTGCGCCCCTCAACACACCCCCAAGCACCAAGCAAAACACCATCAGTACCAACTTTCATAGCACATCGGTCATGATGGATGCAAAATTGCTTGAAACGGAAGTAATCGTTACTCATATTTGGGTTTTGAAGTTGACGAATCGAGATTCAGGACACTTGTTTTGCGGTTCTTTTGTTCTTTAGGCTGCAAATTTACAATATTTAATTGTATGCGCGCATGAAATATGGCTTTTTTTTTGTACTTTTGCCGCGCTTTTGCATGAATAAAGATAGAATAATGACCAATGAAATATATGTTTGAGAACAACAAGAAAACCTTTTCCTTCGTAGCTGAAGTGTCTGGAGAAACCGATAAGCTGATGCATGCGAATCATGATGGCGATATGCCCGTCCTCATGCTTCGCGACAACATCTTCTTCCCTGGAACCGTCTCCCCTATCACTGTTGGTCGCAAGCGTAGCATAAAGACTTTGAACAAGCTGGAGCGAACAACAGATGGTTTGGTAGCACTTCTGACTCAGAAAGTTCCTGATACAGAAACCCCACTCATCGATGAACTCTATCCTATCGGAGTTGTGGCTAAGCTGGTCCACTCGATGAAGATGCCAGATGGCTCATACAATGCTCTCTTCCAAGCCTTCAATCGCATACAGATACAAGACTTGCGATTGGTTGCAGGAGGTTACGAGGGAACAGTTGTGAACATGACCGATGTGATGCCCGACAGCCTTGAAGAAACAGAATACAAGGCTATGCTCTCTCTCCTCAAGGAACGCACACAAAAGCTTATGGGCATCCTTGATGACTATCCTGACGAGTTAATCCAGTACATCAACAACATGGAGCCAACCACCTTCATGCTCAATACGATATGCAGTTACTTGCCACTTACCATCGAGCAGAAGTACCAACTCCTCTCCTCCAAGACTGAATTGGACAGATTACAACTGGCCATTCAGTACACCAACAACATCATCGAGCTGATGAAGCTCAAGCGCAAAATCGAGAACAAGACTCGAAGCGACCTCGACCAGCAGCAACGCGAATACTTCCTCCGCCAGCAAGTCCAGAACATACAAAGCGAACTTGGGGACAAGGACGAGTCGAGTGTAAAACAGGAAGATGTCTCGAACCTCAGGAAGAAAGCCGAAGCAAAGCATTGGAGCAAAGAAACAGCCGAGATCTTCAACAAAGAACTTGCCAAGCTGAACAGAATCAACATCCAATCGCCTGACTACAATGTACAACTGCAATATCTTCAGACAGTTGTGGGACTGCCTTGGGATGAATGCACAAAAGACAACACCGACATAAAAAGGGCTGAGAAGAAACTCAATCGCGACCATTATGGTATGGAGAAAGTCAAGGAACGCATCCTCGAACACCTTGCTGTCTTGAAGATGCGCAAAGACCGCCAAAGCCCTATCATTTGCCTTTACGGCCCTCCAGGAGTAGGTAAAACCAGTCTGGGCAAAAGTATTGCCGAATCTCTTGGCCGCAAGTATGTCAGGATGAGTCTGGGTGGCGTTCATGACGAAAGCGAGATTCGCGGACACAGACGCACTTATATAGGAGCAATGCCAGGTCGTATCATTCAAGGAATGCAAAGGGCAGGCAGTTCGAATCCTGTCTTCATCCTCGACGAGATAGACAAAGTCACAGAAGGTTCTGTTCATGGGAACCCATCTTCTGCCCTGCTCGAAGTGCTCGATCCGGAACAGAATGTGGCCTTCCACGACAACTATGTGGATCTGGATTATGACCTCAGCAAAGTCATGTTCATCGCCACAGCTAACGACACAAGCACTATTCCTCGCCCCCTACTCGACCGTATGGAACTCATTGAGGTTGACGGGTATATCACAGAAGAAAAGATTGAGATTGCCCGTCGTCATCTTGTCCCAAAGAACCGCGAAAAGAACGGATTGGAGGAACACACGGCTCTCAAAATAAGTAAGCCTGCTTTGGAGTTCATCATCGAACGCTACACTCGCGAAAGTGGCGTGCGTGGATTGGAAAAACAAATAGACAAACTCTTCCGCCGTGTTGCTCTCAGAGTAGCAAAAGGAGAAATGAAGAACGAGCACAGCATCTCGAAGGAAGAGGCTGAGGAACTACTCGGAAAGCCTTTTTTCAGTCGTGACACATATCAAGGCAACGGCTATGCTGGTGTTGTGACGGGTTTGGCTTGGACCAGTGTAGGTGGAGAGATCCTCTTCATCGAAACCAGCCTTAGCAAAGGAAAAGGAAGCAAGATAACCCTTACTGGCAATCTTGGCGACATCATGAAAGAGAGCGCTTTGCTCGCCCTCGAATACATTCGTGCTCATGCCGATCGTCTGAACATCGACAGCCGAATCTTCGAGAACTACAACCTGCACATTCATGTTCCTGAAGGTGCTGTTCCGAAAGATGGACCAAGTGCCGGCATCACAATGGCAACAAGCATCGCCTCTGCCCTAACCCAGAGGAAAGTTCGTCAGGAACTGGCTATGACAGGCGAGATAACACTTCGCGGCAAAGTGCTTCCTGTAGGTGGAATCCGCGAAAAGATACTTGCAGCCAAACGAGCTGGCATCAAGGACATCATCCTATGCAAGGACAACAAGAAGGACATTGAAGAGATTCCAGCAGAATATCTGAAAGGCGTGACTTTTCACTATGCTGCAGACATACAGGATGTCCTTGACTTTGCTTTGCTCGATGAGAAAGTGAAAAACCCAATTACATTTACCTTTGACGAAGAGAAAGAGAAATGACGTTTGAGATAAAGCAGACAGATAAACTTTCCAATGCCAGAGCAGGTATCATCACAACCGATCACGGACAAATAGAAACACCCATCTTCATGCCTGTCGGTACTGTTGGCAGCGTGAAAGGTGTTACTGATCGTGACCTCCACAACGAAGTCAAGGCACAGATAATACTTGGCAACACCTATCATCTCTACCTTCGTCCAGGCACAGAAATACTGGAAAAGGCTGGCGGACTGCATCGCTTCAACGGTTGGGACAGACCAATTCTGACCGATAGCGGCGGCTTTCAAGTCTTTTCTCTTGCTGGTATTCGCAAATTGACGGAAGAGGGTTGCACCTTCCAAAGCCACATTGACGGCAGCAGACACACTTTCACACCCGAAAAGGTGATGGATATTGAGCGCAGCATTGGTGCCGATATCATCATGGCGCTCGACGAGTGTCCTCCTGGAACCAGCGACTATAACTATGCCAAGAAGAGTCTCGGATTGACCCATCGTTGGCTGGACCGTTGCATCAAACGCCTCGAAGAAACAGAGCCGCTCTATGGATACAGTCAGAGCCTCTTCCCTATCGTTCAAGGCTGCACTTACAAAGACCTCAGAGAACAAAGTGCTGAATTTGTGGCTTCGAAAGGTGCTGACGGCAATGCAATAGGTGGTCTTGCAGTGGGAGAACCAACGGAAATCATGTACGAAATGATTGAGGTTGTCAATGCCATCCTTCCAAAAGACAAGCCACGCTACTTGATGGGTGTCGGCACTCCAGCCAATCTGCTCGAGGCAATAGAGCGAGGAGTTGATATGTTCGACTGCGTAATGCCAACAAGAAACGGCAGAAACGCTATGCTCTTCACCAGTCAGGGCATCATGAACATGCGTAACAAGAAATGGGAAGACGACTTCTCGCCTATCGACCCAGCAGGAACGGCTTGGGTGGACACGTTCTATAGCAGAGCATACCTGCATCATCTCTTCAAGGCACAGGAGTTGCTTGCCCTGCAAATAGGCAGCATCCACAACCTTGCCTTCTATCTTTGGCTTGTTGGAGAAGCCCGCAAGCATATCATTTCAGGAGATTTCTCAACATGGAAAGTCGGAATGTTGAAACAAGTAACGCAGAGAATATAAGTGAAGAGGATTGACCGCTACATAATCGCTAAGTTCCTTGGAACCTACTTCTTTTCCATCGTGCTGATCATAAGCATCGGTGTGGTATTCGATTACAATGAGAACATCGACCGCTTCACTGAGTCACAAGCACCTTGGAAGGCGATTATAATGCAGTACTACCTCAACTTCATCCCCTACTACGCCAATCTTTTTAGCGCTCTTTTCGTCTTCATCAGCGTCATTTTCTTCACCACAAAGTTAGCTGACCGCAGCGAAATCATTGCGATGATAAGTGCTGGAATCAGCCGAAGACGCCTTTTGATGCCCTATATGATTAGTGCTGCCATCATTGCAGGTATGACATTCTATCTTGGTGCAGAAGTCATTCCTCGAAGCAGTGTGAAGCGTCTTGCCTTCGAGAACACCTATAAGAAACGCGTCAAGAACCCGACATATGCCGAGAAAGTTCAGTTACAGGTCGATACTGGTGTGATTGCCTATATGGAGCACTTTGATGGCATGAGTAAAACAGGTATGCATTTTTCGCTCGACAAGTTTGAAAACAAGAAACTGGTATCGCATCTTTCGGCTAATACGGCAATTTATGACACTTTGAGTGACGTCCGTTATCAATGGCATTTGAGGGATGTGACTATTCGCGAACTACGAGGAATGAGGGAGAAGATCACGAATTACAATCAGATTGATTCCATCATCCGAATGGAACCTCGAGATTTCCTCTTCATTCGCAACCAACAAGAGACGATGACAAATGCCGAACTTAAGGACTACATAGAGAAGCAACGCAACAGAGGAAGCGGCAACCTCAGCATCTTCGAAGTAGAGTACTACAAACGTTTCGCTTCGCCTTTTGCCGCTTTCATTCTTTCCACAATCGGCATGTCACTTTCGTCGAGAAAACGTAAAGGCGGCATGGGTTTCTCGCTCGGTATAGGTATCGCCTTGAGTGCTACTTATATCCTACTGCAAGGCATATCGGCAACCTTCTCCACTAATGCAGGCATGCATCCTGCTCTAGCGGCTTGGATGCCAAACATATTATATTCCCTCATCGCAATCTACCTCTATAGAAAGGCACCACAATAGTATATGGATTTCTACGACTTAGACCTCAATGATTATGTCCTCGACGCGCTCGACGACATGAACTTCACCGACACGACCCCTATTCAAGAGCACGCTATCCCTCCCATCTTGGAAGGTCGCGATGTGATGGGTGTCGCCCAAACTGGTACAGGCAAGACTGCTGCCTATCTTCTTCCGGTCTTGAGCAAGTTGGCTGATGGAGGATATCCGAAGGATGCCATCAATTGCGTCATCATGTCCCCTACTCGTGAGCTTGCACAGCAGATTGACAGCGCGATGCAGGGGTTTGCCTACTATCTTGAAGATATCAGTAGTGTAGCGGTTTATGGAGGAAACGATGGCGTTCGATATGAGCAAGAGAAGCGAGCCATGCAGAGTGGAGCAGATGTGGTGATTGCCACTCCTGGCCGTCTCATCAGCCATTTGAGTTTGGGCAATATCGACCTGAGTCGAGTTTCGTTCTTTATCCTTGACGAAGCAGACAGAATGCTCGATATGGGTTTCTGCGATGACATCCTTCTCATAGCTAAAGCTTTGCCGAAAGAGCACCAGACAATCATGTTCAGTGCAACGATGCCTGGAGACATATTGAGCTTGGCACACAGCATCTTACGCAATCCTGTTGAAGTAAAACTTGCAGTAAGTAAGCCTGCAGACAACATCAAACAGAGTGCTTACCTTTGCTATGAACCGCAGAAACTCATGGTGGTCAAACATTTGTTCGAGCAAGAGCCACCTCATCGAGTCATCATCTTCGTAGGTTCCAAAAAGAAAACAAAGGAATTGGCAATAAGCATCATTCGTGCAGGCTACAATGCAAGAGCCATGCACAGCGACTTGAATCAGGCAGAAAGGGATGAGGTGATGTACCTGTTCCGCAGTGGGAAGATAGACATTCTTGTTGCTACTGATATTGTGGCTCGAGGTATAGATATCGACGACATTGCCCTCGTCATCAACTTTGATGTGCCAAAAGATGAAGAAGACTATGTGCATCGAATCGGCAGAACTGCCAGAGCTGGTCGAGGTGGTAGGGCTGTCACTTTCGTCAACGACAAGGACATGCTCTTTTTCAGACAGATAGAACGATTCTTAGGCAAAGAAATCTATAAGGAAAAGATGCCTGAAGAGTTTGGTGAGACTCCTGCCTATCACTCAAAACCCAAGCAAAAGAAGAACTTCAAACACCATCATAATAAAAGAAAACCGAAGAATGGCACGAAACCTAACAGGTGAGCAATATGCTGCCAGCAAATATATAAAGCTCGAAGTCACAGAGCCTATGCCGCTTATGGAATTCCTGATGAAGGAGATGAGTGGCATTAGTCGCAACAAGGTCAAGGATTTGTTGCAAGGTCACGGCATTATGGTCGACAGAAAACTCGTCACACAATACGACTTCATGCTTTCGCCTGGGCAAACCGTTCTTGTGAGTCGCCACAAACGAAGCACAGAGCTCTTGAACAAATATGTGAAAATCATTTACGAAGACAAAGACCTTATCGTCATCGAGAAGTCGGAAGGCATCCTCAGTATGGCTTCTGCTCCAGGTCAGTATTGCGTTAAAACCATTCTCGACGAGTACTTTAAGAAGCGTCATTTCAAGTGTACGGCTCATGTTGTCCATCGTCTTGACAGGGACACAAGCGGGTTGATGATTTACGCCAAGAGCCTTGAAATCAGAAAGATATTCGAGGAAGATTGGCACAATATCGTTTTTGACCGCAGATATGTGGCTGTTCTTTGTGGCGAGATGAAGCAGGAAGGCGGCACAGTTCACTCGTGGCTCAAGGACAACAAGGCTTACATCACTTATAGCAGCCCTACCGATAATGGCGGAAAAGAAGCGATTACGCATTACCGTCGAATTGCCACGAATGGCCGTTACACGTTGGCTGAGATGCGACTTGAAACGGGACGCAAGAACCAAATCCGTGTTCACATGAAAGACTTGGGCTATCCTGTTGCTGGAGACGACAAGTATGGAAATGGCTTTAACCCTCTTCATCGATTGGCTCTTCATGCTTTCCGACTCTATTTCTATCACCCAAGGACAGGAGAGCAGATGAAGTTCGAAACGCCCCACCCCACCAGTTTCACAAGACTTTTCACTAATCTCAATACTAATCCTATAAACAAAGAAGAAGATGAAGAAGTTTAAATCTTTCGCAGCCATTATTGCTGCAAGTCTGACACTCGCTTCCTGTGGTTTCGGCACAACTGGCACAACAGCTCCCAGAACTGGCACAACTGCCCAAACTGATGCTCTTGGCGCTATCCTTGGAGGCGCTATCGGACAGAATGGAACAGGCATTCTTGGCACCATTCTCGGCAATATCTTGAATGGAGCCACAACTCAGCAGAGCCTTGTAGGCAGTTGGACATATGCTGGTCCCAAGTTGGTCTTCGAGAGCGAGAACATTCTGTCTCAGATTGGAGGTCAAGTACTTAGCAACAATCTCGAGCAAAAACTTGGCACTTATCTCGAGAAGATGGGCTTCAAGGCAGGCAAGTCTGTCCTGACTTTCGCTAATGACGGCAAATGCTCGCTCGTTCTTGGTTCGAAGACTATGCCTGGAACTTACACTTACGACCCAAGTTCGAACAAACTGACTTTGACTGGAGTATTCCTTACAGGACAGCTTCCTTGCACAGTTACCGTTCAGAACGGACAATTGCTCATGCTTTTCGATGCTGACAAACTGTTGAGTATCGCAACTGCAGTTGGTGCAAAAGGCTCGAGTTCACTTGGTTCACTACTTGGCAGCTACTCTGGTTTGAAGCTTGGTTGGGCTATGACGAGATAAGTCCGACTTGACAAAACAGTTAAGGCGACAAGCTCTTGTTCAAGGGTTTTGCCGCCTTTCTTTTTATTATAATAAGGTATAAGGGAAAACGTCACACAGTTAAGTTTAAAACGTAACACTATACGTTTGCGATCGTAACACTATACAATTGCGATCGTAACACTATACGTTTGCATTTTAACTACGTTAACTTTTTACGAGCCTAAATGGAGACTGTGAGTGATACAATCAGGCAGTTCCTCCTGATAGTGTGTCACCATCACCAAAGTCTTGTGCTTTCTGAGGCAGAACTGCTTGATTATCTGACGGACAAGACTGCGATTCCGATCATCGAGGCCATGAAGAGGTTCGTCCAAAATCAGCAGTTCCGGGTCTTTTACAAAGGCTCGAGCCAAAAGGCAGAGTCTTTGCTCTCCACTACTCAACTGCAGGAAAGACCTGTCTGCCACACCATCCACACCAAAGACACGCATCCAATCGAGGCACGTCTGCTTTTGCTCTGGCTTAGGTCGCACATAAAGTCCGACCGAATCGCTTAACCCACTGGCTACCACGTCGATAGATGGGATGTCTTTAAGGTAAGCTCTATGCATCTCAGGACTGACATAACCGATGTGTTTCTTGATTTGCCAGATGCTTTCACCCGTTCCTCTCCGATGCCCGAAAAGTTCGATGTTGCAGGCATATGCTTGTGGATTGTCCGCACAAACCAGGCTTAGCAAAGTGCTTTTACCAGAACCGTTTGGTCCGCTCAAAGCCCATCTCTCGCCTTCATGAACAGTCCAATTCAAGGGCTGGAGTATTGTTCTTTCCCCATACCTGATGCTCACATCCTTGAAACGCAGGATTTCCCCACCATTATGAGGATAGAAATCGCTCTCTTTAAGCTCTCGAACGGGCAAATCCGCAATCCAATCCATAATTTCTTCACTCAGTTCTGGTCGAGGAATGGCAGCATATTGCTTCCTGTATTCCTCGAGTCTCATCTTAGACAAGAGTCGTAAACCCTCTACAGGAAGGACATGCGTGATGAAGTCAGGAATATCGTCTCGCTTACTCAAGACAAGGATGACGAGCATGTTTGCCTCGCGAGTCAGCGTTTCAAGCAGGTTTCGGAAGTCCTTTCTGGTTTGGGCATCAAGGCCTATAAAAGGGTTGTCGAGGATGAGAATGCGAGGATTCGTAGCAAGCGCCTTTGCCATCTGGAACTTGCGTAACTCGCCAGAACTCAACGAGATAATGTATTTGTCGGCAAGTTCGTCCAGATGAAACATCTGGGAGAAAGTGTTGCTTCTCAAGAGCTGACCAACCTTAGGAGTGTCTTCAGCAATATCATGTTGGTTCCAACGTAGCTGATAATAGTAGGTTCCGTCTTGCTCGCCATACGAATCGCGAAAGGAAATGTACTTCAGATTGTCGCTTACAAGACTGGATTTGCTTGGTGAAAAATCGAATTGGACCTCGTTTAGAAGCAAAGGATAATGGCCCGTCAAGACCTCTACAAGACGCGATTTGCCTGCAGCATTATCGCCGACAATCGCGATTTGCTCGCCTTTCTCAATATGAAGATTGATGGGCTCAGCCATTCTCCAAAGCGGATGACGGGCCACACCATTTGTTATCCTAATCATTGATTCTATCTTTATTTTTCCTCACAAAGTCGGCCCAACCTCGATATTTATGGTCGCTTTCAGGCTTGCCCAACTGAAGGAAATGACAATAAGCAGCCCCCAATGCATCAGTTGCATCGAGGAATTTGCCCATCTCCTCTTTCTCGACATGAAGCATCCTTCGCAGCATATCCGCAACCTGCTCTTTGCTGGCATTTCCATTACCAGTTATCGCCATCTTTATCTTTGAAGGAGCGTACTCCGTAATCGGCACTTGTCTCTGGATGGCAGCAGCTATGGCAACACCTTGAGCACGCCCCAACTTGAGCATACTCTGGATATTCTTGCCAAAGAAAGGTGCTTCAATAGCCATACAATCAGGGAGATAGCCCTCGATGATGCTGCAAACGCGTTCGTGAATATGTCCCAGTTTCAGGTAAGGATCAGCAAACTTGCGAAGGTCAATCACGCCCAAAGCCAGCATTTCAGCCTTCTTTCCGTCAACTCGTAGCACGCCATAACCCATAATGCTCGTGCCTGGATCTATGCCAAGAATGATTTGCTCCATCTCCTATCCTTGCCTTTTTGGTATGCAAAAGTACGAAATAAATGTCAAAAACACGGCATAAAGGTAAAAAAATGCTATCTAAGGAAAGGCTTTTTGGAAATAAGTGTTAACTTTGCAAAGCAAATACGTGAACAAAACAACAGAAAGATGAAAAAGATACTCATACTTGCTTTGGCTGCATTCTTCGGCATGCAAGCTCAGGCACAAACTTTGAAACAGAAAGTTAACGTCAGCGATGTGAAAGCTGTCGCCACTACAAAAGCAGAGAATTACGCAGAAATCACCTTCGACACACTTCGTTACGATTTCGGCAAATTCTCGAAGGACGAACCTGTAGTACATTGCACGTTCCCCTTCAAAAACACAGGAACGGCTCCCCTCATTATTCATCAGGCTTTTGCAAGCTGCGGATGTACCATTCCGACCTATACAAAGGAACCAATCAAGCCAGGTGAAAAGGGTGTAATTGATGTGACATACGACGGCACAGACAAGTTCCCAGGTCATTTCCAGAAGACCATCACGATTCGTTCCAACGCCGTCAACGAAGTGGTTCGCCTCACCATCGAAGGCATGATGGAATGAGGTCCTTCCGTCCCCATCAAGCCTCTCTCATATCACTCTTCCTTGTGCAAAACGCAGGAAGAGTGTTCTTGTTTTTACTCTTTCCGCTCTTCTCCTTATTTATAAAAGCAGCAGACGAGTGGAACCCTTTGGCTCAGGAAGAAGCTATTGTGACGAGCGGAAATGCCCGTTTCACGGTTCTCACGCCTAGACTCATTCGCATACAATACAGCAACTCAGGCCTTTTCGAGGATCGAGCCACTTTTGCTGTTGTCAATCGTCGTCTTCCTGTTCCTGATTTCACAAGTAATGAAGAAGACGGTTACCTTGTTATTCGCACAGATTCATTGACCTTGCGATATAAAATTGGCTCCAGAATTCAAAAGCAACACAAGAACAGTACCATTCTTGGCATCACCTTTCAAATGAATGGACGCCAGATTCTTTGGTATCCAGGCAAGGACGATGCCCTGAATCTGCTTGGCACACAACGAACCCTGGATGGCAACATAGGCGACACACATCGCGTTTCGCTCGAAAAAGGCTTGCTCTCTCGAGACGGATGGGCCATTCTCGATGAGTCACCAAGCACGCAAAGAGGCGATGGAAGCCGTTCGTTCCCATTCGACAAAGAAGTTGACGGCATTCCTTGGGTCGGCTCACCTCTTGACGCAAACGCAATCGACTGGTACTTCTTCGGCTATGGTCATCAATATAAAGACGCTCTTGGCGACTATGTTCGAATTGCTGGCAGACAACCTTTGCCTCCGAAATATATGTTCGGATATTGGTATAGCAAGTATCAGGCATATTCGCAAAATGACATCCAAAACTTGTTGCGAGACATGGAGAGCAAGGATGTGCCACATGATGTCTTGATGATTGATTGTGACTGGCATCAGAATTCCTGGACAGGATGGACTTGGAACAAATCCCTCTTCCCCACCCCTGCCACGCTTCTCAACTGGATGCACTCCCACAACACAAAGACTGCGCTCAATCTTCATCCAGCAGATGGCATCGGATCAAGCGATGAGAACTTTGCCAAAATCCGAAATGAAATGGGGTTAGACGCAAGTGTTACGACCATTCCATGGCAGCTTGAAGACTCCACATTCTATCGTGCTTTCTTCAAGAACCTGATGCGAGTCAGAGAGAAACAAGGCGTCGACTTTTGGTGGCTCGATTGGCAGCAAGACCTTACCAGCAGCTACATTGCAGGACTTGGGCAGACGTTCTGGCTCAACCACGTCTTCTATAATGACATGAGGCTGAACCGAACTGACCGTCGTCCCGTTATCTTCCATCGTTGGGGAGGAATGGGAAGCCATCGCTACCCTATAGGTTTCTCTGGAGACACCTTCGCAACATATGGCACTTTACAGTTCGAGAGCTACATCACTGCAACAGCCGCAAATGTCTGCTTCGGCTATTGGGGGCACGATGGGGGTGGATATCTTCAACCAAACAACATCAGTACTGACCCAGAACTAGTGTTGCGATGGATGCAGTTCTGCGTCTTCCAACCCATCTTCCGAACTCATGGCTCCAGTCAAAGCGGCTGTGAGCGTCGCATCTGGAAGTTCAGCAATCTCGACCTTCAAAGAGAGGCCTTCAAACTCCGCTACACCCTTGTACCTTATATATATACTGCAGCTCGACATGCCTACGATACTGGAGTTTCCATTTGCCGTCCTCTTTATTACGAATGGCCAGAAGAAAACAAGGCTTACACTGTCGAGGACGAATATCTTTTCGGCAATGACATCCTCGTTTCGCCCATCTCAACTCCAGCTTGCAGCGATGGAACAAGCGAACGTAAAACTTGGCTGCCAAAAGGATATTGGTACGATGTTTGTCGCAACAGAATACTTGCAGGAGAGCATACCATCGTAGACCAATACGGAATGAACGAGATTCCCTATTTCATTCGAGTTGGCAGTATCATTCCCTGCAACCCACCTCTTTCGCATCTGAAAGCAGAGCCTTCCTCGCTCGTGCTTTGGGTTATTCCCGGAGCTGATGGTCAGAGCAAACTGTATGAGGACCAAGGTGATAGCGAAGCCTATAAGGATGGTGAATTTGCCACAACACACTTCACTCAAACGCGTTCCTCTGAAGGCATAACAATCACCATCAATCCTCGCGAAGGCAGCTACGAAGGGATGCTTCAAGAGCGTGCTTGGCAGGTTGTCTTCTTCTCAGTTGAAGAGCCGAGTTACGTTCGCATTAATGGCGAAGAGACAAATGACTGGACTTACGATGAACAATTGCGCCACCTTACAGTCAACATATCCACCCGCCCTTGCTCTGAAACCATTATCATCAATGTTAAGGAAAAAGAGACAGCTATAGATAACGTAAACGCCATTAATTATAGCCAAGACATATATGACTTGCAAGGCAGGAAATGGACAAACAGAAAACTACAAAAGGGCGTTTATATTCAGAACGGAAAGAAAATCCTTAATACCCTCAAGCCATGAAACACCTATTGCTCTTACTTTCATTCCTTCATCCTTTCATTTCATTTGCCCAGGACTTGACACATTTCTGGGCAGTCGGAACTGCTGTGCCTGGAGGCATTCAGGAGATGACGCCCTTCCCCAACAAGCAATTCAAATATACAGGTCGTCTCATCGAAGGAGGCACTTTGTGTTTTCGCAACAAAGAACTGCCTACAGCTACTGGGATTCGTTACCTAAAGCCTACTTGCGAAGATGCCTATGCCGTCACAAATGCCACACCTTTTACGCTTGCAATGGCTAGAGACTCTTTGGAAAGCCTCTGGGTTGTTCCTCTGACGGAAGACACCTATCGCATCACTCTTGACCTCAACAAAAAGACTCTGACAGGCGAACTTTTCCGTCCTTGGAACGAGCTCTTTATCGTTGGAGGCGCTACTGAATGCGGTTGGGTGACCTATACCTTCCTGCCTTTTACAAGAGATGAAAGTGAAGTCTGTGCTTGGGACTGGACTGGAGAACTGAAAGAGCGTCAAGAGTTTGGCGAACCTCGCCGCTTCAAGTTCGAAGGGCAAAATGCTTGGGAGCCTAAAGTGTTGCATCCATTCACGCAGGATGAAGACATCTTGCAGAGTACGCAATTGATGGCAGGAACCAGCATCGACAACAAATGGAGCATTCGTCAAGAAGGCTACTATCACATCCGCGTCGATGTCTTTCGCGAGACTGTTCGGGCCGAATATCTTGGTCTTGCACCAACCAACGAAGAACCTACAGCCGTCGAAGAAATTGCAAATCGTCAACCATCAAACGGCCAATTGTACGACCTTAGTGGTCGCAAAGTTGGCCATCCCACGAAAGGAATCTATATAAAAGGCGGTCGCAAATTCATTGTAAAGTAACTCGACAATAAACGACTACAGTGACGTTTGCAATTTACTAACGTGATGATTGCAATTTACTAACGTGATGTTTGGCATTTACTAACGTGACGTTTGTGAACTACTCTGGCGAAGTTTCTGAAACTTTTTTGTCGAAAAACTTGGAGCGAACTGAAATAAATGCTAACTTTGCGCTATGAAGAACCATTATGTTTAACCCTAAACATTAACTCTATGAAAAAGTACATTGCTGAATGCCTCGGTACATTTGTACTGACATTCTTGGGCTGCGGTGCAGCTGTCAGTCTTGGTTGTGCAGAAGCAAACACAGCCGCAGTAGTTGGAACGGCCATTGCCTTTGGTCTCTCTGTAGTTGCTATGGCTTACACCATCGGCGGAATCTCTGGTTGCCACATCAATCCAGCCATCACGCTTGGCTGCCTCGTAACAGGTCGCATCAGTTTTAAGGACTGCTGCGGTTATATGTGCGGTCAGGTCATTGGCGGTATTCTTGCAGGTGCTCTTTTGGCTTTCCTCTATGCAGGTTCTGGTCTGGGAGCAAACGGCATTGCAGGTTGCGACAACAATGTTGTGACAGCTCTGATTGTCGAAGGCGTGCTGACGGCTCTCTTCGTTCTGGTAGTGCTTGGTTCTACGCACAAGACAAATGGCGCAACCAACAACTTCGCAGGTCTTGCCATCGGTCTGTCTCTGATTCTCATCCACTTGGTAGGCATTCACTTCACAGGCACAAGCGTGAATCCAGCTCGTTCTATCGGTCCTGCTATCTTTGCTGGTGGCGACGCTCTTGCAAACGTTTGGGTCTTCATCGTAGGCCCCTTCGTTGGTGCCCTCGTTGCAGCTATCCTCTGGAAGATTGTCGAGCCTTGCGAGAAATAACATAACACATCTCTTATAACACGAGAAACCGCCTACGTTCCAAGCGTAGGCGGTTTCTATGATAATATGGAATATATGTCACAAGAAGGCTACGACAAGATTGTAGCCGAACTACACGAACTCGAAACTGTTGAACTGCCTCGAGTAAAAGAAGCCATTGCAGAAGCTCGCGACAAAGGTGATCTGAGCGAGAACTTCGAGTATCATGCTGCAAAGCGAGAGCAAGGAAAGCTTCTCGGCAGGATTCGTTTCATGCAAAGAGTATTGGAGTTTGCCAGAGTGATAGACACATCGAAGCTTCGCAGCGATGGTATCGGCTTATTGAACAAGGTGGAGATGGTCAACCTGAGCAACAACACCAAGATGACTTACACTATTGTCAGCCCTCACGAAGCAAACATGAGCGAAGGAAAACTCTCCATCAAATCGCCCATCGCACAAGCTCTTTTGGGAAAGAACGAAGGTGATGAGGTCGAGGTTAAAGTTCCTGTAGGCGTCCTAAAACTCCGTATCGAAAGTGTTACACGTTGACGAACTTTATGACGGCATGAGCAACGCCATCGCGGTCGTTACTTTCTGTGACAAAAGATGCTGCTTCTTTAACGGGTTTCTTGGCATTTCGAGGGGCACATGAAATGCCTGCCAAACGCATCATATTCAGGTCGTTGTAACCATCACCACAGCAAAGCAATTCATCTGTCTTACCTTTTAGTTTTGCAAGAAGCTCGCGAAGGGCATCGGCTTTGTCAATTCCATTCGGCATAACTTCAAGTAGAAAACTCTCGCTTCGGCAAATGCTGAAGTTCGTTTCAAACTGCTTCTTAAGTCTTTTCTCCAGATGCCAAAGCTTGCGAGGCGGGCCTGTAATGATGCATTTGTGTTGAGCTTCAGTGATTGTACTTGTGAAGTTCGTTGTTTCAAGCAGTTGCATCTTGTTGGCACTAGAGATATATTTCGACCAATTATCTGGTTCGCCTTGAATGACGATGTTGTTGCCTTTGTATCCATGAATGTGAAAGTCGTCATTGAGGGCAGCTACGAGTTCAGGAATGACATGAAGAGGAATAGTTTTCTGCTTGACAACTTCCTTTTTTGAACAGTCCCAAACGAGACTGCCATTGAAGGCGATGATGAAGCCATGATGCTTCTGCAATTCCAGCTGCTCGGCAAAAGGGAGAATGCTATATAGGGGACGACCACTTGCAAGAATAATTGTGAGTCCTCGCTGCTGGGCATCTATCAGAACTTGCCTGGTGTGAGGCGTTATTGTCTTGCTTGAAGTGAGCAAAGTTCCGTCGAGATCTGCAGCAAGGAAACGTATCATTCGTCTTGAAGTTTTAGGATGAGTGTTGTCGCGCCAATCGTGATGACAGATCCGTCTTGCAGTCGAATCCGGTCTTGATCGCGAAGAATCTCGTTCATGTAAAAGGTTCCTGTTCCTGAAGGGGCATCGCGAAGGATGTATTGAAGCTGCCCATCCTTTCCTCTTTGCACTCGGATGATGCAATGACGGGTGTCGACACTTGGGTCGACTGTCTCGATAGGTTTGTTGATGTTCGTGCCATGAACGTATCGGCCAAAGACGTTATCGCCCATTTCTAGCATGATTTCCTGCTTGAAGTGGAACGCGTTCTCAACAATTATGACTGAGCCGAGATTCTCTTGCGGCTCTTCTTGTTCCTCGTCTTCCTTCTTCGGCTCAGGCAATCTGATTGCAAATTGCTTGTTGCATTCGCTGCAAACGAAGACGAGACGTTGACCTGGTTGGTAGCGCGTCTCGTCGAAGACTGTATAGCTGTTGCATTTGGGGCAACGAACTTTCTTCATGATGATGTCTTTTTATTCAAGTGTATTCACTTCGCCTTTAAGTTTCAGAGGCCATGCTTGAGCAAAGTCGCTACATTCTGCTTTGTACTGACGGATCTTTTCTGCAGCTTCATCTTCGCTCGCGAAGCCTGGTACGATGACGCGAACCATTTTTCCTATTGTGCAAGCCTGGGCATTATAACCCTTTTCCTGGAGTTGTGCGGCATAGTTGAGGGCACGCTTCGGACTGATGGCACTAGCTAGAACTATTGCGTAGTCTTTGGGTGCGGCCTGTACTGGAGCTGCTTGCGGTTCTTCCTTTACAACGGGTTGTGCTTCAACGGCTTTCGGTTCAGGTTTTACTGAAGGCAGGAACTTTGTGGCAAAGAACATTTCCGCTTGCTGACTTACTCCAGATGTGATGGATTTGCCGAAAGGTGAGGTTATGGCGAAGAAGAGTAGAACTGAAGCCGCTACTGCAGAAGCGTAGTTGAAGGCACGACGGTTGATGCGGATTGTTATCGTGTCCTGATCGGCCTGGATGCTGGTCAGCCTTACTTTGTTGGCAGCCTGTTTCTTCGCTCTTTGCTGGCGAACTTCGTGGCTCAGCTTCGCGAAGGGAACTGCATCGAGTCCATAAAATGACGGAGATGCGATTCCTGACTGTTGCGGTATGAAGCTGACCTGGCCCGTTTCGGCATTTCGAGTCATATAACCCATGCTGCCAAAGCTGACGGTTCCGTCTTCTTCGAGTGTTTGAAGGAGTTCGTCGACGTACTCGACACACATCATTCGCGAGTCGTTGCGCGACAGATTGTGCAGTTTCGAGAACGAAAGGATGAAGTCCTCTCCCGTTTCGAGTTCGTTCCACTTGAAGGAGACGGTTCGATAGGGAGGCAGGAAGATGCCCTCTTCATCCACTCGTTTACTGCTCATCTCCCTGACTGTGAAGGTTCCCAACCCTGGGACACTCACTTCGTCATGATGGAGAAGCAGATATTCGATATGTGTTGACAGTTCTATCATTATTCTTTGTTAGCCTTAATTTGCTCAGCCACTTCGGGTTTAATCTTGTATCGTTTGTTCAATCCTTTAACGATATCGTTGGTGATGTTGAACTTGGGATTGGCGATGAGAAGGTTGTCTCCGGCCTTGACAAGAACGTAATCGTACTTCTTGGTCTTGTTGTAGCGCTTCAGGAACGACTGGATACTGTCGCGAGCTTCCTCGTTGATGCGGGCCTGTTCCATAGCGAACTCGTTCTGCAGACGGTCGGCCAGTTCAGCCAGATCGCTTTGTTCCTTCTGGATGGAGGCTTGAGCGCGTTCCAACTCGTCGCGAGTGGTGAACTCGTTGCTCTCGTACTTCTTCTGGACGGAAGCAGCGTGGTTTTCCAGCGCCCTTTGCTTCTGGGCCAGAGTTTTCTGGATGTTATTGCCTTTGCGGGTAAGCACCTCGCTATAGTCCTTGTAGAGCTGGTACTGGCTCATCAGTGTGTCGAGCTCGACGTAGGCAATCTTGAGTTCCGTTGGCTCTTCCGTCTGAGCGGTTTCCTTAGTCGTTTCCACATCGTTTTTGCTGCCACAAGCGCAGAAGAGAAGTGTTGCAGCGGCAAATCCGCAATAGGTCAGATACTTTTTCATAATCATATTTTATTGTTTATTTTGTGCAAAGATACTGCTTTTTTCTGGAAATTGAAAGTATTTTGGCAGAAAAGAATTTCAAGGGGTCAACATCTCGCTGTAAAAGACGGGCTGGCGTGATTCGAAACGTAACACTATACGTTTGCAATCGTCACACTAGATGTTTGCGAACGTCACACTAGATGTTTGCGATTTAACAACGTTAACTTTTGCATCTTCACTGCAGTCGTTTCCCGTCCTGAAGTTTCAGAAGTCCAAATCTATCTTGATGGGGTCGGCATCTTCCTGGCTTTCAGGCGTTTCCGGCTGACCTTCCTTGACGAACTTAAAGGCGTCGGCCAAAGCATCGCCGAACTTCTCGAAATCCTCCTGGAAGAGGAAAATCTTGTGCTTCTCGTAGCTCACTTGAGGCATATCCTGAGGTCCGCTCAGCATCTTCTTGCTTTCCGTGATGCTGAGGTACATTTCACCCTTGCGGTTCTGCTTCACATCGATGTAATAGATACGCTGCCCCGCCTTCACTGTCCGCGAGAATAGGATTTCGGCATCTCTGCCCTCGATAGGTTTCTTCTCTGTTTCCATAAGTACTCAAAGTGCTTTTGTTTGACAAAAGTACAAAATAATTATGAAATATGAAGCATTTCATTCTCTCATTTTTTCATTCTTTCATTTTTTTTCGTACCTTTGCACGCAAATAAAGATAAAAGCGCTCTATGATAAACCGAGAATTGATACGAATTAAACTTGTGCAAGTGCTCTACTCCTATCTGCAGAAGGGAACTCACAACCCGGATGTAGCCGAGAAGGAACTGCTGCTCAGTCTGGACAAAGCATACGACCTCTATAACTACCTTTTGCTGCTTATGGTCGAGCTTAGCCGCATGTCGGTCCGCATGCTGGAAGTGCACGAAAACCGCAGCAAGAAACTCAAGGACGGCATCGTCTGGAGCCATAAGTTCGTAGACAACCGCTTCATCATTCAGCTCGAATCGAACCGGCAGCTTCGCGATTACTGCTCAGAACACGAACTCAGCTGGGCCGACCATGAAACCTTCGTACGCAACCTATATAATAAGGTAGAGGAAAGCGACTTCTACAAGAACTACATGGCCAGCGAAACCTCCAGCTACGAAGAGGATCGCGAGGTTTGGCGAGTCATCTACCGCCAGCTCATCGTGGGCAACGAGGAACTCTCCGAACTGCTGGAAGACAAGAACGTCTATTGGAACGACGACAAAGCGATAGTCGACACATTTGTGCTCAAGACCATCAATCGCTTTTCCGCAGACAGCACTCCCACGCATCCGCTGATGCCCGAATACAAGAGCGATGCCGACCTCGACTTCGCAAAGAAACTCCTCTATCGAGCCATAATGGGTCAGGAACACTTCAACGAACTCATCACCAGCACAACTCGCAAGTGGGACTTCAAGCGAATCGCACTCATGGACCGCATCATACTGCAGCTCGGACTCGCGGAAATAACGACGTTCCCCAACATTCCATTAAGCGTCAGCATAAACGAATATGTCGATCTTGCCAAGATGTACAGCACCCCCAAAAGCGACAAATACATCAACGCCACACTCGACGCCATCGCCAAGAAACTGATAGAAGAGGGAAAACTCGTAAAGGAAGACACAAACAACCAACAATAAAACTATGATTACATTACTTCAAGCTCAAGGTGGAGGCAACATGTCGTTCCTCCTGATGATGGTGATCATCTTCGCCATTATGTGGTTCTTCATGATTCGTCCACAGCAAAAGAGACAGAAAGAAATCCAGAACTTCCGTGCAAGCATTACCCGCGGCTCGAAAATCGTCACAGCTGGAGGCATCTACGGAACCGTAAAGGACATCGACGAAGCAGCCAACACGCTCAAGGTTGAGATTGCAAACGGCATCTGCATCACAGTCGACAAAGGCAGCGTCTTTGCTTCCCCACAGGCAACAATACAGTAAAAGAAGATGGCGAAAGGCAAGAAAACATTCAAGCAAATGGAGGAGAAACTGTTCGGACACAAGAGTCACGAACTGCTCGTCTTTTGCTTCTTTCTTGCCGTCTCGTTCGGATTCTGGATCCTTCAAGCCCTGAATGAAACCCTTCAAAGGGAAGTGCAAGTCCATCTGGAACTCGAGAACGTCCCCTCCGATGTCGTCATCATCGACTCGCTCCCTCCCACCCTCAGCGTCACGCTGCAGAACAGAGGTCTGGCCCTTGCGCGACACAGCTTCTCGAGCCTGTTCAGACCAAACCGTTTGGAACTGGATTTCACAAAATTCGACACAAAAAAGAACGACGGCGAGGTCTATATCACATCTGCCGACATACAAAGAATGTTGGGACGCATCTTCGTGCCTTCGATGAAGATACAGTCCTTCAGGCCCGATACGCTTCGCTTCGCCTACAATCACGGCCTTTCGCGAATGCTGCCAGTCAAGCTTGCGGGCAAATTCAAGGCACACCAGCAGAACTACATTCAGAGCATTCGCGTGGAACCGGACTCAGTCAAAGTCTTTGCTCCAGCAGCAATCCTCGACACCATGCATGCCGCATATACCGAACAGTACCTCTTCGAGGGACTTCACGAAGCAGGCAGTTTCCAGGTTCCCATGCGAGGGCAAAAACTCGTGAAATACGATCCGTCGCTGGTCAAAATCAAAGTCGGAGTCGGTTATTACACGGAGAAAACAGTCGTGGTGCCTGTGATAGGGCTCAACTTCCCGGCAGAAAAGAAGCTTCGAACCTTCCCTGCTCAGGTCAACATCACTTTCAGAATCGAGTCTGGACGCTATCACAAAATCTCTTCCGAAGACTTTGTGCTCTCCACGACCTACGAGGACTTGCTCGACAACACAGAAAACAGCAAGCTGACCCTGCATCTGAAAACCGTTCCCGAAGGCGTCTCGAACGTCAGGATATCACCCAAACAAGTCGATTATCTCATCGAACAAGTCGCTCAGGAAGAACAATAAATTAATAATGTATAATGGCAAAAACGCTCGGCATAACAGGTGGCATAGGTAGCGGAAAGAGTTACGTCTCTACCCTACTCCAGCAACAATTCGGCATTCCCGTCTATGACTGTGATGCCGAAGCAAAGCGACTTACAGCCACAAACGAGGAGATTCGCCAAAAACTCATCGCTCTGGTCGGTCCTGAAGTGTTCGAGGGCGGAGAACTCAACAAGCCCCTCCTTGCCGAATATCTCTTTGCCGATGTCGAGAATGCCAGCCACGTTAATGCCATCATCCATCCTGTCGTCTTAGAAGACTTCGTCAAATGGTCTTCTGCAAAAGGGGATCAGGAACTTGTTGGCTTGGAGAGTGCAATACTCTACGAAAGCGGTTTCAACGAAAAGGTTGATTACGTCCTCTTCGTTGACGCGCCAAAAGAAGTCCGCCTCCACAGAGCAACACTTCGAGACTCTGCCTCCGAAAAACAGATTGAAGCGCGAATGAAGATGCAACAACCTGAAATTCATCGCCTTCAGGCTGACTTCATCATCGATAACGGCACGAATGACGACACAAGATTACAGGAACAATTGAAACACATAATTAATAAAATAACATGCTCGAAACAATCTTAGCAATCTCCGGAAAACCCGGACTTTACAAACTCGTATCTAGAGGTAACCACAACCTCATCGTTGAAACGCTCGACACACAGAAGAAACGTTTCCCTGCTTTCGCAGCAGACAAAATCATTTCACTTGCCGACATCGCAATGTACACAGATGAGAAGGAAGTTCCTCTTCGCGAAGTCTTGAACAACATCAAGGCAAAGGAAAACGGCAAAACGACCTCCATCGACTACCGCAAAGCATCAAAAGACGAACTCTTTGCTTTTCTTGGCGAAGTTTTGCCCGATTTCGACCGCGATCGTATCTACCCAAGCGACGTCAAGAAGCTCATCCAATGGTACAACATCCTCATCGAAAACGGCTTGACCGACTTTGATGAAGCCCTTAAGGAAACAGAGGGCAACAACATCGACGACAGGAAGGAGTAATAATCCGACTCGTCAGAATATAAAACATGACGTGCTGCGTTCTACAACGTGGCACGTCATGTTTGTAAACTTGGCACGTGTCGTTTGCAAATTACACACGTGTCGTTTGCGAATTACACACGTGAAGTTTGTGAATTACACACGTGATGTTTGCGAATTACACACGTGATGTTTGACAGAACGACATTAGTACACGAACACCCTCACGTTCTTCGCGCTCCCGGGAGCACCTTGTTCTGCTCGAGGAAGATACTCAATGCCCCTAAGTTGCTGCTCCGAGCCAAGGTCGATGACCAGCAGGTGGGGAGTCTCGGCTCCCTTTTCTGTCTGCCAATAAGTGCTTTCCTGAAGGTCGTAAACCTTGTCGCCAAGGTGGTTGCCGTTCTCGTCTTCGCTATCTGCATACTTAACTGTCCAAGGCTCACGGCTGATACGTTTGCCCTCACCATCAAGAGCATATAGCTCCGCAACAGCCGTCACATCGTTCTCTTTCTGTGTGCTCAGCACCTCGAAGGCAAGATATCGGCCACGACGGGGCCATTTGAATTCAAGCCTCTGCCAGCCGTTGCCAGCCTTCAATTCACCCTCGAAAACAGGAGATTTCGAGTTGAGATCGGGTTTGTCACCAGGGTTGTTGTGCTTGTTATTCTTCTCGAGTTGCAGTTTATTCAGCTCAGGTTCTGCCTGACCCCACACGACACGCTCTGTAGGCCCTGCAATATCGAGGACTATCACTTCGTTCTTTCCCTTCTTGAGCCAGCAGCCGGGCACATAGAGTGTTTGCTGCGGACCAATCGACCAAATGCGACCCATCGCATGACCGTTCACCCAAACCTGTCCTTTGCCCCACTTCTCGAGGTTGAGGAACGTGTCGCCCACCTTCTTCAGGTTGAAGTAACCACGATAGTAGCCACGTCCGAAGATGAGGTCATCTGATTCCCGGGCGAACCTGAAACCGCGACCAATAACTGGCTCGTTAAGATATTCGCGAGTGGTCGGCTTTTCTCTTTCCAACTCTCCATTCTGCGTCTTGAAAGCCTGCACAGCCACTTCGTAACCGTCAGGAATACGAATGCTCTCCCATTGATTGGGCGTATAAGTGATTCCCGTTTTATCTACACCGCCAAGATGCGAACTGATTGAGGTCGTGATGGTCGGCTTGCTTACTAATCCCTTGAAGTCTTTGATGGCACGTCCGAAGTTGATGCGCCCCATGCCTTCTACAAGTATCTGCAACTCCTGTCCCTGCTTAAGGGGCGGCAAAGTGAGCGTCTTCTCATTCTTCACGCGGTCAATCTTGCCCATATACTTGCCGTCGATGAAGACCTGTGCGAAGTCGTGGGCATCGATGGTAAGCGTAGATTGTGCGGCAGATAAATAGCTTCCCGATTGCGGTATCTCAGGCAAACGGGTGCAATAGAGCATAGCGCCCCACCCCATGTCAAGCTCTTCGAAGGTCTTTGGACGGTCTCCATGAGCTTCTTCTTCGTGTTCCCACCAAGTGTATTTCCAGTCGAAGCCATTGAAGAGCGGAGCAAACTCGGTCAGCTCGAACTTAGGAATGGTAATGATAGGCATGGGAGCCTTTGGAACTGAAGGGAGTTTCTTGTCGTTATACTTCTCCATCATCTTGCGGAGCTCCCAGAACTTAGGCGTAGGCAAGCCCCATTCGTTGATAGGTGCATCATAGTCGTAGCTCGTCACATCTGGAGCAAAGCCAGGACTGTTGGCACCTGCCCAATGCCCGAAACTCGTGCCGCCATGCGTCATGTAGAGCGAAAAACTGATGCCTTTCGAGAGCATTTCGTCCATGCCCTCCACCATATCCTTTGCAGGACGTGTCTCGTGCTGTGCTCCCCACTTGTCGAACCAACCGCTCCAGAACTCGGAGCACATCTTGGGAGCATCAGGACGCAGTTCGCCAAGCCTGCGGAACTGCTGGTCAATGTTAGCGCCCGTGCCGAAGTTCATCGTCCAAGTGAGGTCGTCGAGGCCGTTCTTCTCGAAGTTTGACGCCCAATCGCATTGGAACAAAGCCAACTCCTTGCCATAAATACCACGCAAACAGTCGCGAATCTCGCTAACATACGGTTTGTCTTCACCATAGCTGCCATATTCGTTCTCGACCTGCATCATGATGATAGGGCCGCCGTTCTGTATGGTAAGGGGCTTCAACTGCTCGCCTACCTTCTCCTCGAAAAGCTTTACGCGCTCCATAAAGTAAGGGTCGCGCTCACGCAACTTGATGTCTTTCTTCTTGAGAAGCCACCAAGGCAGTCCGCCCATCTCCCATTCAGCACATACATAGGGACCGGGACGAACAATGACATACATACCGTTCTTCTGCGCGATACGGCAGAACTCGGCCACATCATTGTTGTCTGTAAAGTTGAACTCGCCTTCCTTCTGCTCGTGGATATTCCAGAAGATGTAAATGCACACGGAGTTCATGCCCAATGCCTTGCACATCTGTATACGATGCTCCCAATAAGGCCGAGGGATGCGAGGGTAATGCAGTTCGGCTGCCTTCACGATAAAAGGCTGTCCGTTCAAGAGGAATGTCTTGTTACCTATGGTGAAATCGTCTGCAGTAATACTTGCAGAGAATAGCATCAAGGCAATGAATGTCAGAAGTTTAAATAGTTTCATGGTTTATTCGTTTAAGGGTTTCTTTTCTAATAGTACAACATTTTCGACATGTTGTGTATGTGGGAACATATCGACGGGCTGAATGCGTTTGACTTCATATTTCTCGGAAAGTAATTGCAGATCTCTTGCTTGTGTGGCTGGATTGCAACTGACATACACGATACGCCTAGGGTCGGCAAAGAGAATCGTGTCAATAACATCTTGATGCATTCCTGCTCTTGGCGGGTCGGTAATGATGATGTCTGGCTTGCCGTGCTTTTCGATGAAGTCTCGATTAAGGATGTCCTTCATATCACCCGCGAAGAACTCTATGTTCTCAATGCCATTTATCTTTGAGTTAACTTTGGCATCTTCAATGGCTTCAGGAACATACTCTATTCCAATGACTTTACGGGCCTTGCTTGCCACGAAGTTAGCGATTGTACCGGTCCCTGTATAAAGGTCATATACAAGTTCATTACCTGTCAATCCTGCAAACTCACGCGCTACCTTATATAATATATAAGCTTGTTCTGTGTTAGTTTGGTAGAAACTCTTCGGTCCTACTTTGAACTTAAGGCCCTCCATCTCGAGGAAGATGTAATCTGTACCACTGAAGAGTTGCACATCAAGGTCTCCTATGGTATCGTTGAACTTCTCGTTGTTCACCCAAAGCAGACTGGACACCTCCGGGAACTCATCATGCATCCACTTCAGCATCTCGAGGGCTTGCTCCTTTAATTCTGGGGCAGAAAGCGCGTCGAATGGCACGAAGCAGAACTGCATCAGAACCATCAACTCCTTGGTATTCGAGAGGCGAATCATCATGTTTCGCAGCAAACCACGATGCTCGCGGGCATTGAAGAAGGTAAGTCCGTGCTCGTAGGCATACGCTTGGGCTCCATTGCGAAGGCGATTGTTGATGTCTTCCATAAGCTTGCAGTCATGAATGGGCAGAATCTTGTCGAAGGCTCCTGAGGTATGGAAGCCGACTGCTCCGGGTTGTTCAAACTTCTTGCCCGATTTGATTTCCTCTTCTGTCAGCCAAATCTTGTCGGCAAACCCGAATTCAAGCTTGTTTCGATAGCATTGTGTCTTCTCTGAACCAAGAATGGAGTCACATTCGGGCAAGGGAATCTTGCCGATTCGCTCCAAGTTGTCCATCACTTGTTTCTGTTTATATCGCAATTGGTCCTCGTATGGAAGTATCTGCCATTTGCAACCTCCGCAAACGCCATAATGTGGGCAGAAAGGTTCTGAACGATGTTCACTTTTCTTGTGGATGCAAGTGCAAACTGCTTCGGCATAATGGTGTTTCTTGCGCGTGACACGCAAATCGACCACATCTCCAGGCACGACATACGGCACAAAGACTACCAGGTCATCTATTCTCACAAGTGCTTTGCCTTCTGCTGCAACATCCTGTATTTCCACCTCTTGGTAAATGGGCAATTCTTTCTTTTTTCTCGACATATTAAAGTCTGTTTCTTATGTTTTCGAATGCAAATGTAAGCATTTTCTTATAATTTTCCATGATTTTTTTGTATTAATAGAGAAAATAGAATATCTTTGCAAAATTGTAAATCATATAATACAAAGATATATAAGATTATGAGTCAAAAACGTGTTTACACCTTCGGTAATGGACAAGCTGAAGGTAATGCGCAGATGCGCGAACTGCTGGGCGGCAAGGGTGCCAACCTGGCAGAGATGAATCACATTGGTGTCCCAGTACCTCCTGGTTTTACTATTACAACCGACACATGCAACGAGTACTATAAGGTTGGCCAGGAGAAGATTGTTGAAATTCTTCAAAAGGACGTAGATGCAGCCGTAGCTCACACTGAGAACCTGATGCGCTGTAAGTTTGGCGACCCGAAGAACCCACTGCTCGTCAGCGTTCGTTCAGGTGCACGTGCTTCTATGCCTGGCATGATGGATACGATTCTGAACCTCGGTCTTAATGATGAGGTGGCAGAAGGCATGGTAGCTAAGACTGGCAATCCTCACTTCGTATACGACAGCTATCGTCGTTTTGTTCAGATGTATGGCGACGTTGTGCTCGGCATGAAGCCTGAGAACAAGGAAGATATCGATCCGTTCGAGGCTATCATCGAAAAGGTGAAGGAAGAGCAAGGCGTAACCCTCGACAAGGACCTCTCTGTTGAGTCTCTGAAGAAACTCGTTGAGCTCTTCAAGAAGGCCATCAAGGAACAGACTGGTCAGGACTTCCCCACCGACCCGAAGGAACAGCTTTGGGGCGCCATCTGTGCTGTGTTCCGCAGCTGGATGAACGAACGCGCTATCCTCTATCGTAAGATGGAAGGCATTCCCGACGAATGGGGAACTGCAGTTAGCGTGATGGCAATGGTATTCGGTAACATGGGCGACACCTCAGCTACCGGCGTTTGCTTCAGCCGTGATGCAGGTAATGGTGAGAACCTCTTCAATGGTGAGTACCTGATTAATGCACAAGGCGAGGACGTTGTGGCTGGTATCCGTACTCCTCAGCAAATCACAAAGATTGGTTCTCAGCGCTGGGCACAGCGTGCTGGCATCAGCGAAGAAGAGCGCGTAGCCAAGTATCCTTCTATGGAAGAGGCAATGCCTGAACTCTACAAAGAGTTGGATGCTCTGCAGGACAAGCTCGAGAAGCACTACCACGACATGCAGGACATGGAGTTCACCGTTCAGGAAGGCAAACTTTGGTTCCTCCAGACTCGTAATGGTAAGCGTACAGGTACAGCAATGGTCAAGATTGCTATGGACCTGCTCCACGAAGGCATGATTGACGAGAAGACTGCTATCCTTCGTTGCGAGCCTCAGAAGCTCGACGAACTGCTTCACCCCGTATTCGACAAACTCGCCCTCAGCAAGGCAAAGCCCATCACGCAAGGTCTGCCAGCATCTCCTGGTGCAGCTTGTGGTCAGATTGTCTTCCATGCTGATGATGCAGAAGCATGGCATGAAGACGGACACAAGGTTATCATGGTTCGTATCGAGACCAGCCCCGAAGACCTCGCAGGTATGTCTGCTGCAGAAGGTATCCTGACTGCTCGCGGAGGCATGACCAGTCACGCAGCTGTTGTGGCTCGTGGTATGGGCAAGTGCTGCGTTAGTGGTGCAGGCGCTATCAACGTGAACTACAAGAACAAGACTGTCGAGATTGACGGTGTTGTCTATAAGGAAGGTGATTATCTCTCTCTGAACGGCACAACCGGTCAGGTCTTCGCTGGTGAAATTCCCACAAAGGCTGCTGAACTGAGTGGTGACTTCAAGGAGCTGATGGACCTTTGCGACAAGTACACCAAGATGGAGATTCGCACCAATGCCGACACACCTCACGATGCACAGGTTGCTCGCGACTTCGGTGCTAAGGGTATCGGCCTGACCCGTACGGAGCACATGTTCTTCGATGGCCAGAAGATTATCGCCATGCGTGAGATGATTCTTGCCGACTCTGTTGAGGGTCGCGAGAAAGCTCTCGCCAAGCTCCTCCCCTATCAGAAGGCTGACTTCTACGGCATCCTGAAGGCAATGGACGGACTGCATGTGAACATCCGTCTGCTCGATCCCCCATTGCACGAGTTCGTGCCCCACGATGAGGCTGGTCAGCAGACGATGGCTAAGGAGATGGGCGTCAGCGTAGAGGAAATCCAGAAGCGCGTTCACTCTCTTGCAGAGAACAACCCAATGCTCGGCCATCGCGGTTGCCGTCTGGGCATCACATTCCCCGAAATCACAGCTATGCAGACACGCGCCATACTTGGTGCTGCTTGCCAGTTGAAGAAGGAAGGTTACGATCCTCATCCCGAAATCATGGTTCCCCTCATCGGTATTCTCTATGAGTTGAAGCAGCAGAAGGAAATCATTCAGCGTGTTGCTGAAGAAGTCTTCGCTGAAGAAGGCGTTCGCATCGAATTCGAGATTGGCACAATGATTGAGATTCCTCGTGCTGCCCTCACAGCCGATCGTATCGCTACCGAAGCTGAGTACTTCTCATTCGGCACAAACGACTTGACACAGATGACCTTCGGCTATAGCCGCGACGACATCGCAAGCTTCCTTCCCGCTTATCTCGAGAAGAAGATTCTGAAGGTCGATCCGTTCCAGGTTCTCGACCAGAACGGCGTAGGTCAGCTCATCAAGATGGCTGTCGAGAATGGCCGCAAGGTTCGTCCGAACCTGCGTACTGGTATTTGTGGCGAGCATGGTGGCGAACCCAGCTCAGTTAAGTTCTGTGCTAAGGTTGGCATGAACTATGCATCCTGCTCACCCTTCCGCGTTCCCATCGCACGTCTCGCCGCCGCCCAGGCCGCTGTTGAGGAGTAATCATCACTCTAACATAATTTGCAAAGGGACCTGTCCGTTTGGGCAGGTCCCTTTTTGTATCTCTAAGTTTCTACTAAAAGCAGTGTTCATATCGGAATAAACCATGATAATATTGTGTATCTTATCGGAATTCAACAAAAATAATACTGCATTTTATCGGAGT
>CACZBC010000015.1 GCA_902779315.1 uncultured Bacteroidales bacterium
GAGCGCATTAAAGGTCGGCCACCCCGTCAGAGAGGCGGCTTCACCTCATTTGCGGGTGCAAAGGTACGCTTTTTCCGCGAACTGGCAAAACATTTCGAGTTTTTTTTCAAAAAAAGATGCATTTTTGCCATCCATACATTATATATTATATATGCGCGCGATAAAAACAAAGCATCATTGTCAGCAAGCTGAAGAGTTTGGTGAGTTTTCTAAACCATAAACTTACCAATAATATTTATTGCTGATTCTATATCTTTTTTTGAGCAGAGTTCATGAGGTGTGTGCATATATCTGCATGGTATTGAGACTACTGCTGTTTTTACACCATCTCTATAAAGTTGTATCACATTTGCATCTGTTCCTGTTGCGTATGGACTTGCCTCTACTTGATACATAATCTTGTGCTTGATTGCCGTTTCTTCAAGACTCTCAAATAGTGCCGGATAGACATTGGGGCCTTTTGCCAAAACACATCCTTCACCCAACTTGATATCTCCATCACGAAAAACATTCATAGTGGGATAATCAGTGGCATGAGTAACGTCTACACAGATACAAATTTCAGGTTTTATCGAATGAGCCACAACAGAAGCGCCTCTCATACCGATCTCTTCATGATTTGAGGCAACAAAATACACATCCCATGGAATGTTTGCTTCACAAAATTGCTCTGCCAATTTTAGCAGCACATTCAGTCCTACTTGATTGTCAAAATAAGATCCTGTAATAAGGTCATTTGGCAGTTCCTCATAGTCTGCACAAAAGAAAGCATAATCTCCTTTGCTGACCATCTGTGATGCTTCTGCCCGACTCTTTGCGCCTATATCTATCCACAGATTCTCATAAGCGACCTTGACATTCTGTTCTTCTCGTGTCAGATGAATTGGTTTTTTACCTATGATGCCAACAACTTCGTTATCCTTATGCCTTATTACAACTTTCCTTGCTTGGAGAATTAGAGTATCTATACAACCTGCAGGTTTTACATAAAGGAAACCATTTTCATCAATATGAGTTATCATAAGACGCACCACATCATGGTGAGCAATTAACATGATTCTCTTTCCCATACCTGGCTTGTGGGCAACGATGTTACCTAAAACGTCATTATAAACTTCGCCCACGAAAGGATTAATCTTATCAGAAAAGTCTTTATAAGACATAAAAGTATTATTCATTTCTCCGGATATGTTTTGTCTGGTCCGTATTTATTTTGCTCAAAAGATTCTTTCCGGGAAATGTCCGCTGTCTCTGTCAGTTTGTTTTTACTGGCTTCTGCATTTAGAGCTCCATCAATGGCAAACAAATCTTCCACATTATTTGAGGTTAGCGAATGTTCTCTGCCATCATCACATACAATGGTACCGCTATCTTTTCCACAACGTTCTTTCAAGTTCATCTGCATTAACGGAATTAATGCTTTTTTCCTTTCATCTGTAGTTTTTCTACAGGAATACTCTGCCTTAAAATCGTCAAACTGCTTTTTCGATCTTCTAAACTCTTCTTTTCCCATAATGAAATTTCTATGTTAAAAATATAAAGCATAGGGAAGAAAATCTTCCCTATGCAGTCAAAAGGCTACAACAGACGGTACTGAATGCCGCAACTATACTCGTCCATTTGAGGGCATCCACTTGCAGTCATCACCTTAGAAGCTGCACTAACATTCAAATCTACTTTCATAGTTTTACATGTTTATTGGTTATAGTGATGTTTCTTGGGGAACCACATTTACCCACCTACTTTCAATCTCGTATCGCTATAATCGTGTAGCGAACTTTCACGTTGTATTTTCATTGGAACGAAGTCTGGCAATTCATTCAGGCGCTCTCTCAAGGATTTTCCTTCTAAAGGGTCATACCCAGACATCATTTTCTGTGCCAATTCATATCTTGCTTTTGCCATGGAGCAATTCACTTCTCCTGCTTTCAGGGGAGTGCCATGCTCTATGAAGTTATTCCCTGGGCAGAGATTACAATAAGCACAGTAATCATGTCGCCCACAATCTTCATAGTCATTTAGGCTCAATCCCAGCCAATACTTTCGCTCTTTGCTATCATTTATTATTTCTATGATACCTTGTTCTTTCAGATTTCCGAAAAGCGTATGGAAAGCACAACAAGGGATGACGTTACCTTCAGGTGTAATACACAACGAATTGTCTCCTGCACCACAAGGATTTCTTGTCATCAATTTCTTTTGCCCTCCGTAATTTGGAGCTTCTTTTCCCACATACAAAGGCACATTATCATCTCTCAGAACAACCTCCATTTCTTCTGGCGTCATGCGAAGATATTTGCTGACACATCTGTCACCTTCTATGGAATCAGACAGATTTATTTCAAATTGAGGTACTACACCATATTGCTTAGCAATGTCTGCTACCATATAATATGACTTTACGTTCGGACGCATTACACAGCATTTCAAATTCATCGGAACTGCGAGGGAAGATAATTGTCGCACAACTGACATGGAACGTTCCCACGAACCTGGTATCCGTGTTATATAATCATGCACCTCTGGAAGTCCGCTATAAATGGAAACACCTACCAATCGAGGATAGTAATTGGCTAATCGCTCCACATCCTTTACAATACGCTGTCCATTAGTGAACACATCGAAAGCTATACCTTTATTATGTAGGTAGTCTACAATGTCCCATGCAAAAGGCTTCGAGAATGGGTCTCCACCTGTCAGACAGACTTTAATTAATCCCTGCTCATACAGTTCATCTATCAGCCTCTTATAATCCTCCCATTGCAACTCTTGCCTATCTCCACGAGTACTCTTCTCATTATCATTTCGAGTCGCACCCTCGTTATAACAATGGATGCATTTCTCACTGCAATTGTAAGTCAATTCAAACATTGCGCTGGTAATGCCACCTGCTTTTTCTGTGTACATCATTTCGGCGTTTGAGACGGCATAAGGCAATTTCTCTTGAGTTGTCTTCTCTACAGTCAGCTCTTGCTGGCGATTATATTCACTGACTCTTTTACGATAATCAAAAATGACTTCAGGCGTTGGAAATATAGATGAGACTATACCCATCTGCTCCAATTGCTTGAAAAATGGGATTAGACTTTCTAATGCGATATTCAACTTAGATGCAATGGATTCCAGGATAAACTCTCCGTTTCTAGGAACCGTAAGTATTTCCCCAATAACCATTGCAGAATAACTTTCAAAGAAGTAACTCATCCCTGCTATAAGATTATAGTAAATAGCAGATTGCGATTTCTCGTGGTATCTGCCACAAGTCCAAATGGGACGATAGTATTTGTGCTTACACATAAGCTAATCTATTTCCTATGGCTCTTAGGGGAGATTTTATTAGTATGTTTCAGGCATACAAAGAAAGTGTGAGCCTACTTCGCTATCTCAATGGTAGGCTCTGGACTTGCCCTAGATGTAGATAAAGAAGAAACGACTCACACCTAAGGCAGTATATGACAATATGCATATCCTACACTTAGGGAGAGCGTTTATACCCTTTCTTACATCATAAGGAGAATTGTCCAGATTCACCATTGAAGAAAAAGCGAAACGCTTTCCAAATATGTCTGCAATCTTAATGACTGCGTGACAAAGATAAGGAATCTTTCCGAAACAAACATCATCAACGATGATTTTTTTGAAAGATTTCATCCTTTTTTGATTTCCATTTAATCTTTTAAATAAGAATGACACAAAATGAATATACCTTTTTAGTCGATTTTAAGATTACATTGACACGTTTTTAAAATGACATAATATATAATAAGGAATATAACCGTTTAGTTACATCTCATAGAGATGGCATTTATTGGATGTTTTTTCTTTGCAATCCAATAATATCTCGAAGAAAAAATCGAGCAAAATCAAAAACACTCGTCACTCGTCAGGTTTTGGGGTTAATGCAAAGAATATCAACAACATAGAACATGACGAGTGCATGATGAGTCGTCAGGAACTCGTCAGGGTATTACTTGTTTGGTTATCAAGACTTTAGAACATGAACATGATGAGTGATGAGTAAAATGCAAAACGAAATTGAAACACTCTGCACTCTACACCAATGCCATTTAAGTCATTATATGCCAACCACATACATGGGTGTAGAGTTTGGTGTAGAGTGGTGAAGAGACTCTACACCCTCATTACTTGCTAGTATTCAATAGATTAAAGCAGGTTGGTGTAGAGTGTAGAGTGTTTCCCGACATTTCAGCATTTCAAATGCTTATATTCAGTCCTGTCGGATTTCAAATCCGCCAGAACAAGGCGACAATCGCAATCGACACACTAGATAATCCCAAACGTCACACTAGTTAATTGCAAACGTGGCACTAGATGATCGCAAACGTAAAGCCCCTCTCTAACTCCCCCCAAAGGGGCGAGGACAAAGGGGAAGAGAGAATTAACAAACCATAAAACACTTTTGCTCTGTATTCTGGGGGTCGTTTTTCGAGGCGCTTTTTTGCGTCTTCGTTGTGTATGTGGAAAAATTTTGTAACTTTGACCTGCGGTCGAACTTACTCCCGCTCGGAAATAAAAAGAAAAACTCATGTTTTCCTTTTGTATTTCGCTCGCTTATTCGTAACTTTGCAACATGAAACGTATTATTCATTTTGGCACGTTGGCTTCGGCCTTGCTGCCTGTCGTCCCTGTTGCTGCCAAGACGGTGAAGGGAAATGCGGCTGTCGATAATCGTGAGCAGCCGAATGTGATTGTTATCTTCGCCGATGACCTGGGTTATGGCGACTTGGAGTGCTTTGGTGCGAGCCGAGTTCAGACGCCGAACGTTAACGCGTTGGCACAGAGCGGCATACGACTGACGAATGTTCACGCGATTGCTGCCACGAGTACGCCTTCGCGCTATGGTCTTCTGACTGGCGAGTATGCTTTCCGCCATGCAGGAACAGACATCGCCCGGGGTAATGCGGGCATGATTATCCGACCTGAACAGTTCACTATGGCCGATGCTTTCAAGAACGCGGGCTATGCTACGGCGGCCATCGGAAAGTGGCATCTGGGCTTGGGCGACAAGGACGGAGAGCAGGACTGGAACGCCCAACTGCCTATGCACCTGGGCGACATCGGGTTCGACTACCACTACATCATGGCTGCGACGGCTGACCGTACACCCTGTGTCTTCATCGAGCAAGGCCATGTGGCGAACTACGACGAGACGGCTCCGATACATGTCAGCTACGAGGAGAACTTCCCTGGAGAGCCGACGGGAAAGGACAATCCGGAACTCCTCTACAACCTGAAGGCGAGTCACGGCCACAATCAGAGTATCGTGAACGGCATAGGCCGAATCGGCTACATGAAGGGTGGCGGCAAGGCTCTCTGGAAGGACGAGAACATTGCCGACAGCATAGCTGCCCACGCGATTGGCTTCATCCAGAAACACAGGCAGGAACCTTTCTTCATGTACCTGGCCACGAACGATGTGCATGTGCCCCGCTTCCCTCATGACCGCTTCAGGGGAAAGAATCCGATGGGCTTCAGGGGGGACGCGATTGCGCAGTTCGACTGGACGGTCGGGCAGGTACTGAGCGAGTTGGAGCGCTTGGGATTGAGGAAGAACACGCTCATCATCCTGAGCAGCGACAACGGTCCTGTGGTGGATGACGGCTATCAGGACAGGGCTGTCGAGCTGCTTGGCGACCATCGGCCTGCAGGTCCGTATCGGGCAGGAAAGTACAGTACATTCGAGGGTGGCACGATAGTTCCGGCCATTGTGTCTTGGCCGAAAAGGATAGAGGCAGGTCAGGAG
Organism: uncultured Bacteroidales bacterium; assembly: GCA_902779315.1. Taxonomy (GTDB): domain Bacteria; phylum Bacteroidota; class Bacteroidia; order Bacteroidales; family Bacteroidaceae; genus Physcousia. The sequence goes on from CACZBC010000015.1 coordinate 5,765, forward strand.
TCGGATGCTCTGGTTTCGCAGATTGACTGGCTGGCTTCGCTCTCAGCCCTGGTGGGAGCCCGCATTCCCAAAGGTGGCGCTACAGACAGCGAGAACCGCCTGGGCACACTGCTTGGAGAGAACAAGGAGGACCGCCCCTACGTCCTGGAACAAGCCGCCAACCACACCATCTCGGTTCGAACCAAAGCGTGGAAATACATTCCCCCAAGCCAAGGTCCGGCCATCATTTCTGGTCCGAACATGGAGAGCGGATACAGCCGCGAGCCTCAACTCTACGATATGAGTCAGCCCTACGAACAGAAGAATGTGGCTCTGGAGCAACCGCGAGTCGTGTTCGAGATGCAGTCGTACATAGAAAAGGAACGCGCGAAAGGAAGCACCTACAAGTCGCCAATCTCAAAATAAAAAATGCTTGAAGTAAAAAATGGGAGTTAAAATGGAAGTTAATTCGCTTCGCTCAAGGAAGTTAAAAAGGACAATACCATTCTCTCTGGTGGGCGTTGTCCTGATGCTTGTTGCCGTTTGCTTCGGCTCTGCCGACGTGATGGCGAAGGGTAAGAAGCGTGCCTCGATGGAACGCGAAGGCTGGCAGCTGGTTTGGCACGATGAGTTCGACGGGAAAAAGCTCTCCGACGAATGGACGCGCATCCCTCGCTTCAAGAACCCGTCCGAGTGGGATAAGTTCATGAGCAGTCACGACAAACTCTACAAGGTGAAGGGCGGCGTGCTCACGCTCTACGGCCTTGTGAACGACTTTCTGCCGGAGGATACGGCCCACTTCCTGACTGGCGGCGTCTATACGAAAGGCAAGGTCTACTTCCAGCGGGGCAGGATAGACATCCGGCTGAAGATGGACGATGCCTCGGGAGCCTGGCCCGCTGCTTGGCTCTTGCCAGACGGAAGATGGCCCCACGACGGGGAAATCGACATCATGGAAAGGCTGAACAGTGACGACTTTGCGCATCAGACCATTCATTCGGCCATTACCGAGTACGACCACGAAAAGCGAAAAACCCAAAACTGGCACCATACGGCACCCATCCGGAAAGGCGATTGGAACGTCTATAGCGTGGAACTCTACGAAGACAGCGTCAGTTTCATCATCAACGACAAACTGACTTTCACCTATCGACGGGAGCCTGAACACGGACCGCAGCAGTTCCCCTACGACCGCCCAATGTACCTCCTGCTCGACATGCAGCTGGGAGGCGATTGGGTGGGACGCATCAACCCGGAAGAGTTGCCCTATCGCTATCAGATCGATTATGTGCGATTCTACAAAAAGAAGAGTGAAGAATGAAGAGTGAAGAATGGAGGAAGCTGATTGCTTCGCTGGCTTTGGCGCTGGTTTCGATGGGTTGCTTCGCCCAACCGAGCGCGACGGCCAAGCGGATGGCGCAGCAGGGATTGGTCGACATCCTGACTGTCGATAGCACAATCCAGGTGAGCCTGATGTACAGCCGGGCAGACAACTTCACAGGCAAAGTGCTCTATACCGACCTTCGCGAAGCTTACCTTCATCCGAAAGCGGCAACCGCTCTGGCAAAGGCCCAAAAGGCTCTCAGGAAACTCAGGCCTTATCTCAGCCTGAAAATCTATGATGCGACCAGGCCGATGAGTGTCCAGCAGAAGATGTGGAACACAGTTGCGGGCACGAAACAGCAGAACTATGTGAGCAATCCGCGCAATGGCGGCGGCATGCACAACTATGGTCTGGCGGTCGACATCACACTTTGCGAGGCCGTTACGGGCGACACTCTCGATATGGGAACAAAGGTGGATTTCCTGGGTTCGTACGCTCATATCGACAACGAGGCAGGTCTCGTCAGCCAACACATCATCACGCCTAAGGCAAAGGAAAACAGAGAGTTACTGCGGAAAGTGATGACTGAGGCCGGATTCAAACCTTTGAGGACAGAGTGGTGGCATTTCAACCTCGTTTCCAGAGCTGAAGCTAAGGCACACTATAAAGCAGTCAAGTAGAAAACGCGGCACTATACGATTGCAATCGTCACACTAGTAAAACGCAATCGTCACACTAGTAAATCGCAAACGTCACGTTAGTCGTTTGCAATCGTCAAACGCGACATTATCTTCCTATCCAAGCTTCGGGATTGAGTTTGGCTGTTTCCTTGCGCAATTGGAAATGCAGAGTGCAGTTTCCGCTGCCATCGTCGGCAACCGTTCCCAAGATGTCTTTCGCACGAACCTTCTGCCCTTTCTTGACGATAGTGCTGGAAAGGTTGCAATAGACGGAGATATAGCTGCCGTGACGGACAAGGACATTTCGGGTGCCGCCAAACTGGAAGACGCTCGTCACAACACCATCGAAGACGGCTCGAGCACGGGCTCCGGGCCTGCCCACATAGTTCGTTCCCTTATTGTCGAGCTGGACATTCTTCATGCCTGGCACGTTATAAAGTCCAAAACGGCTGCCCAACATATATTGGCCGGTAATGGGAACGGGCAAACGTCCCTTGTTCTGTTCGAAAGTTCCATTGAGTTGGCGGTCTTCCGCTGTGAGCCAATTCCCTGATTTTGCCGGGGTTGAGGGCTTCGTGGTCTGTTTCGGAGCAGGAGTCTTCGGAGCAGCTTTGCCAGCCTTTTCCGCTTCCTTCTTCTTGCGAGCCGCTTCCTCGGCAGCCTTCTTGCGGGCCTCTTCCTCCGCCTTTTTGCGGGCCTGCTCTATTTCGTAGGCTATGACCTGCTCAATCTTCTTGTCGAGAGCCGCCAGTTGTTTCTGCTGTTCCGCCACTTTTCCCTGCAGTCCGCTCTCCTTCTTCTTCAGTCCCGCAACCTTCTGTCGCTCCTGAACTTGCTGGGCATTCAGGTCCTTGCGCTGCAACATGACTTCGTGCAGGACGCCATTCTTCTGGCTTTTGGCGGAAAGAAGAAGATTCTGCGCATCCAGGAGCTCTGCCTGTTTCTGAAGAATCTGCTCGCCTATGTTCTGCTGATAACGGGCATACTCGCGGGCAAAACGCGCCCTTCTGTACATCTGGCTGATGGTCTTCGCCGAAAGGACAAACACGATGGGGTCGTTGCTCTCGCGCTGAGTACGGGCATATCGGACGGCAGCCTTGAGGTGCTGACGGCGGCGGCGAACCTCTCCGTCGAGTTCCGTTATGTTCTTTTGCAAGCGAATGATGTCGGATTCGAGGTCGTCGAGCTCCTTTTCGAGCTGATGGATGCGAGTGAGTCGATTGCTCATCTGCACTCCCAGGAATTCCACATTCTGCTGTCCTGTCTTGACTTGTTTCCTCGTATTGTCAAGCTGCGTCTTGGATTTCTGCAGTTCGGTCTTCAGTCTCGACTGCTGCTGCTTCAAATCCTTCACCTTCTTGCTGTTCTGAGCGGCAAGAGGCAAAGCCAGGATAAGACTGAAAAACAGGACAAAGAGCTTCTTCATCATACTTGCGAAGGGGTTTATAACGTCAAATTCATAATGCGTGTCCAAAGCTCATCGACAGACACCTTCGAGTAGCGCGACGAGATTTGTGTCCGCTTCTCCCAATTCGAATCGGTATTGAGATTAGAGAGCGAGAGGTTTGCCTTAATGGTCTTGTTTCGGGCGGGAATCGTGATGAGATGCTTCGTGGGAAGGCTTCTGCCCCCGACAGTCACGAAGTTCGAGCGTTCCCAACCCGAGTAGTTGGAGGTTTGCTCGTTCCAGAAGTAGGATTGAATCGTATAGAAATCGACATCGGCATCCCTCAGGAATGACACATCATTGTATGACGCTTTGACGTATTGCCTTCCCATCTTGTCGACGAGCAAGAAGTAGTCTGGCGTCATCTCGATGCGTGCCACCTCGAGTACGCCGAAAGTGACGAGGGAGAGCTGAATGACATCATTCCTCTTCATACGCAACATTCCGCCGACAGAAGTGCTTTTCCCATTCGAAGCGAGTTCCAGACGGACTTTTGCCGTAACGCACGTCTCCTCCTGTTGCTTGGCATCGGCGGGTTGTTTGTTGCCTTGAGAGGGAGGTACGCCTATTGTCGTATTGTCTGACACAGTTGTCGTGGTGGAAACAACCTCTTTCTTGCTTCTGCAAGACGCAAGCAGAATGCAGAGCATCAGCACGGAGAATCGTATGATTATTTTCATAGGGTTGACCTATTTGAAATACTTTTTTCGTTTAATCTTCTTACGAAGCAATGGTGTGCAGGTGTTGTCGTCCTTTTGTTTGGCAAGTTTCCAGAGCCGCAAAGCCGTTTCCTGTTCGCCGCAATTGGCATAGACATCTCCCGCATGCTCGATAAGATTGCCCAAAAGCCGCTCGTTGGAAAGCAGCTCCTCGTCAGTCAGTTTCGGATCGACAACCTTGTCCATATACGTCCTTGCATGGGCATAATCGCCTTTCATGAAAAGAATCCAGGCATACGTGTCGAGGTAAGTGATGTTTTCCGGTTCCTGACGAATGGTGCGATAACTCATCTCTTCAGCACGATCAAGCTGCTCGCCTTTCAAACTAAGGTAGTAGGCATAGTTGTTGAGGCACATGATATTGTCCTCCATATAGACGAGCGCCGAGTCGTAAGCCGCAAAGGCCTCCGTCTCTTTCCCTTGTTGGTAGTAAATGTCGCCAAGCACTCCGAACACATTCGACACCAGGCGCTCCGACACGAACTCAGTCCTGACGCGAAGTCCCTGCTGCAAAACGTCTGCAGCATCCGTGAGTTTCTTCTGCTCGGCAAGCGCCATACCCAGGTAATAGGCATAGGCTATCTCCTCGGGATGATAGTTAAGACCTCGCCGGCTGATGTCCTCAACACCCTTTTCATCGTTCTGTTCCGCATAGTATTGCAGCAGCTCGCGAAGGGCTGTTTCATTGCCCGGCTCCACTTCGAGCACTTGTCGCATCGTCTGGCAAAGAGCCTCTTGGGGTTGTTTGCTGTAAACCTGATAAGCCGCTTTCATGATAAGAACCTGGGCATCTTGTTGCGGACGGGCAAGCAAAGTGTCAAAAGCGGCAACAAGTCGAGGCGCATATGTCGAGTCGCGCTGTACATCGGAAATATACGACTGCAACATGATTGTACGAAGTTGCGTAGGAGAATCGGGACAGAACAACAATGAGTCGCGCACCTTATTGTAGCGTTCGTCTTGTCCACTATCGCGATAATAGTCCAACATGGCAAGCTGAAGACCGGTGTTGGCCGGTTCCTGCCGTCGCACCTCATCGTAGATTTCAAGGGCCTTGACTGTGTCGCCTGCCTGCATGTACTGGTTGCCCACAATGACACGCAAGTTCATGTCGTGAGGAGACTCTTCGCAAAGAGCCTGCAACTGCACGAAAGCCGAGTCTAACTGCCCTTTTTCTTTGTACAGCCTGAACTTCTCTACGGTCACCTGAGGACTGACGCCTTCGAGCAACTCAATGCGATTGAGGGCTCCGATAGCTTTGTCGCTATCACCCACAGTACTGTAAAGTGACGCCAACTGCGAAAGGATATCGCTGCGTCGCGACTGCAAAGACGCCATCTTCTCCAGCACAGGAATGGCTGATTCCGCATCACGCTTGTTGAGATAGAGTGCTGCGAGCGTCTCCAAATAGTAGGGATTGTTTGTATCCCTCTCGCATGCATGCCTTATGTAAGACGTTCCGATGCTGTCCGAACGCATATAAAGGTACAACAAACCTATGTTATAGAGCGCCTCTGGAGCTTCCGGATTGATGTCAAGACAATGCCGATAGAGGTCCAACGCCGACGAATAGTCTTCTGCAAGGCGGCATTTCTCCGCTTCCAAATAGTAATAGTCGAAGTTGGCCTGCGCTTTAACTCCAAGCGTGCCGAACAGAAGGACAAGTATGAAAGAGAGGTGTCTCACTGGATTTTCCTACTTTGTTCCGCTATGTCCGAAGCCTCCAGCACCACGTTCCGTCTCGGAAAGAACCTCCACTTCCTGCCATTCTGCCTGTTCGTGACGTGCTATAACCATTTGCGCGATACGTTCTCCATCGGCAATAACAAAAGGTTCATCCGACAGATTAACAAGAATGACACACACCTCGCCACGATAATCTGCATCGATTGTGCCAGGAGTGTTGAGCACAGTAATGCCGTGCTTGATGGCCAAACCGCTTCGAGGACGAACCTGTGCCTCGTAACCTGGAGGCAAAGCCATAAAGATACCTGTAGGCACAAGACGGCGTTCCATGGGCCGCAGCTCGATAGGAGCTTCAATATTGGCACGGAGATCAACTCCTGCAGACTGTGGCGTTGCATACTGAGGCAACGGATGATGACTACGATTGATTATTTGGACTTTCATATCTTTTGGTTTTATCGCGACTTTAATACTGTTATGGCTCTCCTGTTTATACGTCGGGCAGACTCATTCCATTGATCTTCCGGTAAAGATCGATTGCAAAGACATCGGTCATTCCCGAGATATAATCCAACACAGCCATGATTCTTTCATATAATGTAGGTGCCAGAATGTCGTATTGTGTGCTGACACGATTGATGAGTAGCTGCGAGAAAGCACGGTCGGAATGTGTTGCCGCCTGTACCATCAAGTCGGTAAGCGTAGTGATTACCTTGTAGCCGGCAATCTCTATGTCTACCACATCCTTGCAATGATAAATCTTCTTGTAGGCGATTCGCTCGCATTGTTCGTATGCTTTACGCGGAAGTTCCTCCATATGCTCTATGAGAGAACCCTCGAAGGTGCCGCCCAGAATGGCGTTTTCGTTCTCTATGAAGACACGGACACACTGCTGTTCCAAACAATTGATGACGCAGGAACGGAGGTAGACGACCTGCTCGTTGACATCATCCACAAGCTGATTCATGCGCTCCTTAATGTGCTTCTGCTGTTCTTTGGAGAAGTAAGCGAGAAAGAGCCGCTTTGTCTCTTCGGTCGTCAGGAGTTTGAGCTTGTGTGCATCCTCGATGTCCATCACTTCATAACAGATGTCGTCTGCAGCCTCAACAAGGTAGACGAGAGGATGGCGTGCGTAACAAATCGAACCTTTTGGAGAGGGACGCTTCAAGATGCCGAGTTCCTTGGCGATACGTTCATAGTCCTCCACTTCACTACGGAAGAAACCGAACTTGCGTTTGTCGCCTGCCAAATCGGACGAGAAGGGATACTTGACGATACTTGCCAACGTGCTGTAAGTCATCACGAAACCGCCTTTGCGACGTCCCTTGAAATGGTGCGTAAGCAAACGAAACGCGTTGGCATTGCCCTCGAAGTGTATGATGTCCTCCCACTCTTGCGGCGAAAGTCCGTCACCTGTCTCAGGACATATGTAATCCTTCAGGAACTGTCCGTTCCCTTCACTAAAGTAAGTTCCTATCGCTTTCTCGCCGCTATGGCCGAAAGGAGGGTTTCCCAAGTCGTGAGCGAGGCAGGCTGCAGAGACGATATTGCCTAGTTCGGTAAAGTGTGTGCTGTAGAGTTCGGGGTGTTTTTGCAGGATAAGGCGACTGATGTCGTTGCCCAGACTTCGTCCCACACTACTCACCTCGAGGCTATGAGTGAGGCGGTTATGCACGAATATGCTGCCTGGCAGAGGGAAAACCTGCGTTTTGTTTTGCAGCCGTCGGAAGGGAGCAGAGAAGATCAGACGGTCATAATCGCGCTGAAACTCTGTACGGTCGTCGCTTCTCTTTTGCATATCCTCTTGTCCGAGGCGTTTGCTCGAAAGCAACTTTTCCCATTTCATCATCTCTTCCATCATGGTGAGTGCCTCTACTTGTCTGCAGGTTTATAGAAGATACGATTGGCACCACTCGTTATTTTCACCAGTTCGGGATGCTCTGCGGCGAAGGTGTCGATGTGACGCATGCGTTTCTCCTGAAGGATTTCATCTACTGCGATGAGTATTCCGGTTTCCTCCACATCGCCGAATCCATCGTTTATGGCGGTGCCGAAGAGTTTCATGGTGGGACTCAGCCCCATGTACGCGTTCACGAGAGGCGGTATGTTGTAACCCAAAGCACGCACTTCGTGATTGAGGATACGATAGTCCGCCTTGAAGTCATCCTCGGTGAAGAGTGTCTTGAACTGTTCCGGATCGTGCCAGAACTTGAGGGGCTTCATGGGATATATCAGGTTGTCGGGGTCGGGGAAGTGCTTGTTGAGGAAGTAGAGAATCATGTCTCGCGCCATTCGATCGTAGCTTGGATACATGGTGAACTTGCCGAAGAGGTATCGTATGGTTGGCTCTATGACGACAATTGCGCCGAGTCCGTCCCAAAGATTATCAAGTGCGAAGATGCCTTTCCTGCCTCGAAGTGTGCTTTGGTACTCGACTGTGACGAAGCTGCGGCCCAGTTCGATAGTCCAAGGAGCGTAGTCCTTCATGAAACGTTCCGAGAAGCGGAACATATGACTGGTAGCCAGGATGGGCTGGCCGTCAGGGGCTATCTTCCAGTCTTTGCCGAGAATGTAGCGGTAGCCGCCTACGATCTCCTCCGTTTCGGGGTCCCATACAAGGATTTGCTTATAGCAGTTGTCGCAGGTGTCGAACTCGTCGAGGTCAAAACTCTTTCCCGTTCCACCTCCTGCAGCCCGGAATGCTATTTCGCGAAGACGTCCTATCTCGCGTACGACATGCGGGGCGTCGTGCCAAGTTACGACATAGACTTCGTTGCCGCTCTTGTTTGTCATGCGCAAACGTTTGTCCAGCGTGAGCTCCGACTTCAGCACTTCTGCTGGGATTGGGGCTGCTATGGGCTCCATTTTCTTGTTTTCTTCCATTGACTTCCTTGTATTCCGTTAGATTTCATATACTCTGTCTTGTACCCATCTGCCCCATTCGATTGGTGTTTTCGACGAATCGAATGTTTGCCAGGGTATGGGTTTACCGATGCGAACGACGTAGTGACTGCCTCGGCTTCGGTACATTTCGTCTGGCAGGAGGGCCATCGCGAAGTTGGGCAGATGCAGCCGTTTGCACCATCGTGCCACGTTGTAGAAGCGATTGCTGTTCTGTCCTTCGAAGTGGATGGGCACGATGTCGCGCTGGTGTTGCACGCTTTTCGTGACGAATGCCTTGTTCCAGGGCAGGTCGCGAATGGTTCCGTCGTCTTGTTTCCTGCTGCAAAGTCCTGCGGGGAACATGATGACGTGGCAATCGCTGGCAAAGGTCTGCTCCACCATGGCTGGGAACGAACGTGCCTGCTTGCCTATCTTGTTAATGGGAACGCATAGTGGCGCCAGTCCCTCGAGGTTCATGAGGAGGTCGTTCACCAGGTATTTTATCTTGCCGTCGTAGTGTTCGCCGATGATCCAGCCGAGTGTGACGCCGTCGACTGCCCCAAGGGGATGGTTGCTGACGAAGGTGTATTTTCGTCCGTCATCGGGAAGGTTCTCCTTCCCTACAACGTCTACTTTGACGCCGACATAGTCGGGAACGCCTCGACAGAAGTCGACTCCCACCCTTCCTTGGCGCAGATAAGCGTTGATGAAGTCTTGGTGGATGACTCGCGCAAGCAACCTTGTGAGCCACTTTGGGATGTATTTGGCCCGTTTGCCTGCTCGTTCTCTGACGATCTGGTCAATGTCGATTTCCCTGATTACCTTGTCCATCAGTTGATAGTTATCGGCCTGTTATTGATGAAGTAACGTCCTCGAGGCAGTCCTCCAAGCCAGTTCTTGCCTTTGTTGAGGCGTGCTGTGAGATAGAGAACGCCGTTCTGGTTGTAGATGGGCAAGAGCTGATTACGGTCGCTCTGTATCTGCACGACTCTTCCCGTAACGGTTATCTGTACGGGGAAGGCCGAGGTGCTCATCTTCCTGGAGGCACGCATTTCAGGTGAAGGGGTTGCCACCACCAGCGAATCCGGATTGCGGGAGAGCCTCACTTTGCGTTTCCGCATAGCTCCCTCGGCTGGCCAACACAAAGCGAGAGCCAGGGCAATCAAACATATTCGGCGTGATGTGATACTTCTCATAAAAGCCTTTTCCTCTTACAAGCGACAAAAGTACAAATTTTCAAGGAAAAGGACAAATAATTGCAAAACATTTTTTCTCAAAATACGCAGGCAAGGATGTTTACAAACTCTACCGGCCATGTTTGTAAACGACTACAGTGACGATTGCAATCGTATAGTGTGACGTTTGCGATTTACTAGTGTGACGATTGCAATCGTATAGTGCCACGTTTGAGAACTAGGCGTGCTACGATTTCAAGGGGTTCCAACCTTGAGCCTTGAGCTCATGTTCTCCACCGTCTCTCGAGATGAGGGCCTGGCCCTTCTCCGGCTCCGTAATATAGCCTATCACGCGAATGTCTTCGAGAGCCGAAACGGCATCGTTCATGGCGAGAGGAACTGTGAAAACCAACTCGTAGTCTTCTCCTCCGTTGAGGGCACAAGTGCTGACGTTCATGTTCAGCTCCTCGGCCATCGCGGCAGTCTGGTAGTCAAGGGGCAGTCTCTCCTCGTAGATGCGGCAACCAGTCTGGCTTTGCTTGCAGATATGCATCAGTTCGCTACTCAACCCGTCGCTGATGTCCATCATACTTGTAGGGTGAATTCCGGCCTTTTGGAGCGCCTCGATGATGTCCCCTCTTGCCTCAGGTTTGAGTTGTCGCTCCAGTATGTACTCCCTTCCGCTAAAGTCGGGCTGGGCTTCGCGCAGAAGTTCCATCTGTTCCTTGCTGCCACTCTTGCGGGCCTGCTCAACCTGGTCGTTATAGATGACCTTCTCCCTCTCCAAAAGTTGCAAGCCCATATAGGCCGCACCCAAGTTTCCGCTAACACAGATCAGGTCGGTCGGCTTCGCTCCACTACGGAGAACCAAGTCCTCGCTTCGAGCCTCGCCTATCGCCGTAATACTGATGGCGAGGCCAGTCAGGCTGGCAGTCGTGTCTCCACCCACAATGTCAACACCCCACTTCTCACAAGCCAACCTCATTCCAGCATAGATTTCTTCGATATCTTCCACTTTGAACTTGCTCGAGATGGCGAGACTTACGGTCAATTGTTTCGGCCTTGCATTCATCGCGAAGATGTCGCTGAGATTGACCATAACTGCCTTATAACCAAGGTGTCGCAAGGGAACATAGGTGAGGTCAAAGTGCACACCCTCCATCAGAAGGTCGGTCGTGACGACAGTTCGCATCCCCTCTGTCGGAGCGAGGATGGCACAATCGTCCCCTATGCCCTTGATGGTGGACTCGTTCTTCGTTTTTATGTCTTTTGCGAGGCGTTCGATAAGGCCGAATTCGCCCAGTTCCGATATCTCCATAACCCTTCTTCTCCAAACTCTAAACCTTTAACTCTAAACTGTCTTAACCATTTCCTCCATGATGGTTGCCATGAGAGGTTGGACGGCTTGAGCAGCCCTCTGCACCTCTTCGTGCGTGACTTTGACAGGAACTGCCGTTCCGCCCAAATCGGTGATGATGCTCATACCAAAGACTTTGATACCACAATGATTGGCAACTATCACTTCAGGAACCGTACTCATACCTACTGCATCGGCTCCCCAACGCGCAAACATGCGGTATTCTGAAGGCGTTTCGTAGGTCGGACCTTGAGTTGCGAGATAGACACCATGCTGCACCTTGATGCCATGTTTAGCGGCAATCTCGTCGGCTTTGGCAATGAGTTCGTGACTGTAAGCCTCGCTCATATCGGGGAAACGCGGTCCTGTAGGGATGTTCTTGCCGTGCAAGGGATTCTCCGGCATGAAGTTGATTTGGTCGGTTATAATCATGAGATCGCCGATTTGGAAGTCCGGATTGGTTCCTCCGGCAGCATTGCTGACAAAGAGCGTCTTGATGCCCAACTCATACATGACTCGTATGGGAAAAGTCACTTGCTGCATCGTGTAGCCTTCATAGTAGTGGAAACGGCCTTCCATAGCCATCACATCGACTCCTCCAAGACGCCCGAAGATGAGTTCTCCTGCGTGACCTTCAACGGTGGAAACGGGGAAATTGGGGATTTCCGCGTAGGGAATGGACAGGAGTCGCTCGATGCGTTGAGCAAGCTGGCCCAATCCTGTACCAAGAACGATTGCCGTCGTGGGAGCATTCGGCATCCTATTGCGGAGCCATTCTGCTGTTTCTTTTATTTTCTCGTACATAGTCTTTGATTGTTTTATCTAACTTTTCCTTTTCATTCCGCATAATGCTTATCCCGATTGGGAGCACATAAGTACTCTGCTTCACTTCTTCCGTCAGACCTTGCAAGTGCAGAAGTCGGGCCGCATCCTTCTCCGTAGTGATGATGATATGCGGTTGCGGAAGGTCCTTCAATGCTTGATTGATGGTCTCCACATCTCGCTGAGAGAAGTAATGATGGTCTGGAAAAGTGAGAGGAGAGATGTGTTGGACGTACCTTCTGACGTCCTGTTCCATCTGACGAGGGTTGCCTATTCCGGTCAGGAGGAGTACGTGGGTGTTGTCCTTCCTCAGCGTATCCGGTTCGAGCGAGCCGTCACCCCACAACTGATACATCGTCTCGTAAGTGAAGGTGCTGAAGAACAATTGCTGATAAGGCCTGATATTCAGCGACGAAAGGATGACTCGGAAACCCATCGCATTGATGTGCTGGGGGCATTTAGTGACGATTATTGTCGAGGCACGATTGCTGGAAGAAGCCCTTTCGCGCAGTCTTCCTGCAGGAAGGAGGCAGTCGTCGGAAATGATGCGATGATAGTCGACGAGCAAGATGTTGTGTCCTGCCTTCACATATCTGTGCTGATAGGCGTCGTCGAGGAGTATGACCTCCACATCTTTCGTAGCCTCATCCTTCATCAGTCGCTCTATTCCCCGTCTTCTGTTGGCATCTACGGCAACATATATATCAGGGAACTTTTGCTTTATCTGCCAAGGTTCATCGCCTATTTCCTCCATTGTGGAAGCCTTTGTGGAAAGGATGTAGCCCTTCGTCCTGCGCTTGTAACCTCTGCTGAGGACTGCCACACGATATTGGCCGGCAAGCAGTCGGATGAGGTATTCCACTGTTGGGGTCTTTCCTGTGCCGCCTACAGTGATGTTTCCGACATTGATTATTGGAATGTCATACGACACAGAAGGCAGCACACCCATGTCGAAGAGGGCGTTTCTGGTGTCGACCCCCAGCCCGTAAAACCAGCTGAGGGGCTTCAGCCACCTGCGTATCTGTGTCATATCACCTTCCATAGTTTTGCCGAGAAGCTTACTTTATGTTCGGATCAAACGGCATGCGAGCCTGAACTGGGTTCATCTTTCCAATTCGGCGAACGAGGGCAAAGGCGGGATAATACTCGCCAAGAGCGGCTCTGAGCTGTCCCTCGAGATAGTCGTTCTTACCCTTGTCGAGCAAAGATACATACCAAGGTTCTGGGCTTGGGTAGCGTCCAACAGTATAGTCCTTTAACTCTGCGAGTTCGGAAGCGGCTTTGATGGCGTCATCGAGGTTGCCCAACTGGTCGACAAGACCGATCTTCAAGGCCTGTTCACCAGTCCAAACACGACCTTCTGCAATGGCCTTCACGCTGTCCTGAGCCATTCCACGACCACCTGCAACTCTGCCTGTGAAGAGTTCGTAGCCGTTGTTGATGTAGTTCTGCATCTTGGCAGCTTCGTTTGCGTTAAAGGGACGAGTCAGCGATCCGAAGTCGCTCATAGCATTGGTTTTCACTACGTCGAAGGTAAGGCCAAGCTTTTGAGTGAGCAATTCACTTGCATCAGGAATCATGCCGAAGATGCCGATACTGCCTGTTAAAGTCATAGGCTCGGCAAAGATCTTGTTGGCTCCGCAGCTGATGTAATAGCCTCCGCTTGCTGCCAAACCACCCATACTGATGACGACTGGTTTTTCTGCGCGCAAGAGTTGGATTTCGTGCCAGATCTGTTCGCTTGCGAAAGCTGAGCCGCCAGGGCTGTTAACTCGGATGACGACGGCTTTCACGTCCTTATCCTTGCGCAGTTTCTGCAGGTCGGTTATGGTTGCTTTCGTGGTGATTTGGTGTTCCTGACTGAATCCGAAACCCTGGCTGTCATTGATTTCTCCATAAGCATAATAGACTGCAACCTCATCGTCGACCTTCTTTCCGAGGTCGTCTGCGGCAGCCACATCAGCGATGGTTGTGAAGTTCAGGTCGTCGTCTTCGCCAAGTTCGAGACGCGTCTTCAGGGCTTCTTTCACGTCGCTCAGGTAAGCGAGCTTGTCTGCAAGCTTGTTGTCGACGTAGGTTTTTGCCTCACAAAGAATGACTGTCGTATCTGCGAGGGCATTGAGGGCGTCCACTTCGAGCTTTCTACTCTTGGCAACATCCTTGAGCATATTGTTCCAGATGCTGCCCAGATAACTCATCACCTGCTCGCGATTCGCATCACTCATCTCTGTGTTGATGTAGGGTTCTACTGCGCTCTTGTAGGTTCCGACCTTGAAGACTTGCATCTTCACACCGAGTTTCTTCATCAGACCGGTGTAGAAGATGGGCTGGCTCGACATTCCGCTCCAGTCGATCGAGCCGATAGGATTGAGGTAGACCTCGTCTGCAACGGAGCACAGATAGTAGGCTGCGCGAGAATAATTGTCGCCATAAGCCACAATCCATTTGCCTGACTCCTTGAACTCGACAAGTGCACGACGCAGTTCCTGCAGGTCGGCAGGATAAGCGCCAAACGAGCCTGCTTCGAGGTAGATGCCCTTCACACGGTCGTTCTTAGCGGCTTTCTTCAAGGCGTCGAGAGCCTGATCGAGGCCGATAGTGAAGTCTTCGCCCTGACTGATGATGTCAAAAGGACTGCCTTCGCCAGCTCTGTCCACAACTTCGCCCTGCAGTTTGAAGCGGAGAACAGCGTTCTTGGGAACGGAACTGGTAGCTCCTTCGCTGGCAACCATACCTGCAAGGGAGACAATTGTAATGACTGTGAAGATGATGCTGGTCAGGATGATACCTACGATCGTGGCCAGAACGTACTTGAAAAACTCTTTCATTTTGTTATTGCAATTGGTTAATACTTTACCTATTTAATATAATATCGGCAGGCAAAGTTAGCGATTCTTTGCAACATACACAAGGTTTTTGTAAAAAAAAGGCAGTTACGATTCAAAACGTCACCAGTTGCGTTCCCAATCGTCGCACTATACGATTGCAATCATAACACTATACAAATGCAATCGTCACACTAGTAAATCGCAAACTTCACACTAGTCGTTTTAGAACGCTCCCTAGCTGGTCCTGCTTTTCCTCAAGGCAAGGGCGACGGAAGACCACACTCCAAGCAGGGCTACAAGCAGGGTCTGGAGGGTATGGACGATGAGGACAAAGAGTGCGGCATCAGTCTGTCCCACTCCATAAAGCACCAAAACCGTCTTGACTGCAAAGTGCCAGGATCCAGCCCCGTTTGGTGTGGGAACCAATACGGCAAAGGTGCCGACCACGAAAGCCACGAGAGCGGCCAAAAGACCAAGTCCTGCTGTAAAGTCGAAACAGAAGAAAGTCAGGTAGAAGTGCAGGAAATAGCTCACCCAAATGCCTACCGAATAGACGATGAAGAGCAGCGGATTCTCCACCTCCCTAACAGAAAGCAAGCCGTTCTTCAAGTCCGAAAGCACAGATGTCGTTCTTGAAAGGATACGGAAACGCCTGGAAACCAAGACGATGCAGACAAGGGCCAGAAGTCCGCAAACTGCAGTCACAATCCAACCTGCCAAAGAGAACTGACCAAGCAAACCACCCATCGAAACCCCTGTCTGCTGGAAAAAGTCCAGGAAAACAGGTATTTGAGTCAGGAATGTCAAGAGGGAAAGCACCAATATAAGTAATGTGTCGATAATCCTCTCCGTCACAACAGTTCCAACCAGGCAAGTGAAATTCGTCCCCTCATAACGCTTCAAGACTCCACACCTCAGCACTTCCCCCACTCTTGGCACAACAAGACTGCTGGCGTAACTGAGGAAAACGGCATGAACGCAAGTGGAAAGTCGCGGCTTTTCCCCTGCTGGAGCCAAAACCTGACGCCATCTCACAGCTCGCAAAACCTGTGCCAGAATGCCGAATGGCAGGCTGAGAAGCATCCAAGTCCACGACATCTTCTGCGAAAGGGCGTCCACAAGCTCTTCCCAGCGAATGCCACGATACATCCACCACAATATGCCTGCAGCCAAAACCAAAGGCACACCTATTTTGAGAAACTTTCTTACCCTTTGCACGACTTAAATCAACTTTTTTTCTTATCTTTGCAGTGCAAAAGTACGAAGAATTAAGGAGAATGAGAACTGTAAAGCCAAAAAAGTTCCTCGGACAGCACTTTTTGACCGATTTGAGCATAGCTTCGCGCATTGCCGACACAGTCGATGCCTGCCCAGAACTGCCCATCTTGGAAGTCGGACCAGGCATGGGAGTGATGACTCAGTACCTTGTTCAGAAGCCGCGACTGGTCAAAGTGGTCGAGATAGACTATGAAAGCGTGGAATATCTCCGCAAAAACTATCCTGACCTCGAAGACAACATCATCGAAGACGACTTCCTGAAGATGCATCTCGAAAGGACTTTCCAAGGCTCGCCATTCGTCCTGACTGGCAACTACCCCTATAACATCTCCAGCCAAATCTTCTTCAAGATGCTCGATTACAAGGATTTGATTCCCTGTTGCACAGGCATGATTCAGAAAGAAGTGGCGGAAAGAATGGCGGCAAAACCAGGCAACAAGACCTACGGCATACTGAGCGTCCTCATTCAAGCCTGGTATGATGTGGAATATCTCTTCACTGTGGAACCTGGCGTCTTCAATCCCCCGCCAAAAGTTCGTAGTGCAGTCATCCGGCTCACCCGTAACAAAACGACCGACTTGGGCTGCGACGAAAAACTCTTCAAAAGGCTGGTCAAGACAACATTCAACCAAAGACGCAAGACCCTTCGCAACAACATCAGGCCCCTTCTCGCACAAATCGAGAACGAAAGCGAGGTCAAACCAGATTTCACAGCACTCCTGGCCGACCCCATTATGACGCTAAGACCAGAACAGCTCAGCGTCGAAGACTTCATCGGCCTTACCCTTCGCATACAAAACGAAACAAGCAGATAGCAACAAAAACACTTCATTATGGAATTCTTGATACTGATTGGCTGCGTAGCTCTCCTGATGTATGGCATGAAAGTGATGAGCGAAGGACTGCAGAAAATGGCAGGCAGCAAGCTCTCCAACGTCTTGGGCACGATGACGACAAACCGCTTCACAGGCCTTCTGACTGGTGCCTTCATCACAACCTCCATCCAGTCCTCGACGGCAACCACCGTCATGACGGTCAGCTTCGTCAGTGCTGGCTTGCTCACACTCTCGCAAGCCATCAGCGTCATTATGGGCGCAAACATCGGTACGACAGCAACTGCCTGGATTATGGTGCTGGGATCCTTCGACATGCGGCTCGTCGTTTATAGCGCCATCATTATTGCAATCGCCCTCATCTATACGAAGCGAAGCATCAATACAGGTGAGTTCCTGATGGGTTTGGCACTCATGCTCTTGGGCCTCAGCACATTGAAAACAAATGCCATCGAGATGGACTTGGGCCACAACGAACGCCTGCTGAACTTCCTTTCCGGCCTTTCAGGATGGGGATACGGCAGCTACTTCCTCTTCCTCTTCATTGGCGGACTCCTGACTTGCGCTGTCCAAAGCTCCGCAGCAATCATGGCGATAACGATGACGCTGTGTTCCACTGGCGCACTTCCCATAGATATGGGCATTGCGCTGGTAATGGGCGAGAACATCGGTACGACCATAACGAGTAATGTTGTCGCTATGAGTGCAAGCGTTCAGGCACAAAGAGCGGCTCGCGCCCACCTCATTTTCAACCTTTTCGGCGTGATATGGGTGCTCTGCATCTACAAGTACTTTGTCGGCTTTGTATGTCAACTGGTAGGTTGCGACCCGCATGCCAAGCAACAAGACATGGTGACGCTCAACGCCGCCCTTGCCGCCTTCCACACAGCTTTCAACGTTTGTAATGTGCTCATCCTCATCTGGTTTATCAAACCCATGGAGAAAGTCGTATGTCTTCTAGTGCCTCAACGCGAAGGAGAACACGAGGACGACGAGATGAAGCTCAAGTATATTGGTGGAGGTCTGCTTTCGACAGCAGAACTTTCTATCCTCGAAGCCAGGAAAGAGGTTAATGTCTTCATTACACGTTTGCTGAGGATGTACGGAATGGTGCAAGACCTCTTGCATACCACAAAAGGCGAGGAATTCAACAAACTCTATTCGCGCATCGAGAAATACGAAAGCATAACGGACCGAATGGAGATAGAAATTGCCGATTATCTGACGGAAGTAAGCGAAGGACGGCTTAGCGTGGAATCGAAGATGGACATCCAAAAGATGATGCGTGTCTGCTCCGAACTGGAAAGTATAGGCGACTCGTGCTTCAACATGGCTCGAACCATGAAAAACAAACGCCAGTATGCCAACGAAGATTTCACTGAAACACAATACCAACACATACATAATATGATGGGACTTGTCGGTGAAGCCCTTGCCGAAATGCAGGTTGCAGTCAATCTGGGCGAACATCGGCACATCGACCTCAACAAGAACTATAACACGGAGAACGAGATAAACAACTATCGCGACCAACTTAAATACCAGAACATCATCGATGTTAACAACAAGCTTTACGACTATCAGATAGGCGTCTTCTACATGGATCTCATTTCGGAATGCGAGAAACTTGGCGACTTCATCATCAATGTTCTGGAAAGTTTCGGCTTGAAGGAGCGAAAGAATTGAACAGGATATGACAAACAATGCCGATATGCGTTTGCTGCAACTCCTCGCCCAAACGTTTCCCAACAGCGAGAGTGCAAGCACGGAAATCATTAATCTTGAGGCAATCCTCAGTTTGCCGAAAGGTACAGAACACTTCGTCGCCGACATTCATGGCGAGCATGAAGCCTTTCTGCATATCCTCAGGAATGCCAGCGGAAACATCAAGAGAAAGGTTCACGACCTGTTCGACGGCACACTACCAAAAGATGTGATGCACGATCTCTGCACCCTCATCTACTATCCTGAAAAGCGTCTCGAAATGATAGAGGAAAGCACAGACGAGGACTTGTCTGGCTTCTATGCTCAAACACTCTTGCAGCTCATCCAGGTTTGTCAGTCCGTAAGCAGCAAGTACACTCGAAGCAAGGTCCGCAAAGCCCTTCCAAAACAGTTCGCCTACATCATCGAGGAGCTCCTTCACGAAAGCCCAAACGACGAAGACAAGGATGCCTATGTGCAGAGAATCATTGAGACAATCGTACAGATAGGGCAGGCTCGCAACTTCATTGTCGCTATCTGTAATGTCATCCACAAGTTGAGCATCGACCAACTTCACATTCTTGGCGACATCTTTGACCGTGGTCCTGGAGCCCACATCATTATGGATTATCTGCTCACTCGCGAGAACTTCGACCTGCAGTGGGGCAATCATGATGCACTTTGGATGGGTGCCGCTGCAGGTTGTGACGCTTGTATCGCCATCGTTTTGCGTCTTTCGTTGCGTTTCGCAAACATGGCTACACTCGAGGAAGGCTACGGAATCAACCTCCTTCCGCTTGCCACATTTGCGATGGAAACCTATGCCGACGATCCTTGCCTGCAGTTCCAACCTCTTGGAAGAC
Source organism: uncultured Bacteroidales bacterium (assembly GCA_902779315.1). Lineage (GTDB taxonomy): Bacteria > Bacteroidota > Bacteroidia > Bacteroidales > Bacteroidaceae > Physcousia. The sequence continues at coordinate 25,343 of CACZBC010000015.1, forward strand.
CTGAAGACGGGAAGGTCGACGAGAAGCGACTTCGCCTCATAGCTCAGATGCACAAAGCGATTTCCGTCATTCAGTTCAAACTCGAAGGACAACTCATCAAGCAGCATCCTGAATGGAATATCGACAGACGAGGCACTCTCCAGAACATCGACCTTAGCAAAGGAACCTATCGTTTCGACGGAAAAGACTATCCTTTGCTCGACACCTTCTTCCCCACTCTTGACAAAAACGACCCATACAAACTGACTGCTGAGGAAGAGGAACTCGTCAAAAGGCTCCACCACTCCTTCCGTATTTCCGAAAAGCTTCAGAAACATATCCGACTACTCTTCAGTCATGGGTCGATGTATACTGTCTGCAACAGTAATCTCCTCTATCATGCTTCCGTTCCTCTCAATGCTGACGGGAGTTTGCGACAAGTCAAGATTGACGGAAAGGCGTATCAAGGTCGCGATTTGATGCAGATAATCGAGCTGAAAATGCGTACTGCATTCCAGCACGACACACCTCGAGAGCAAAGACTCGAAGCGAGAGATTTCTTCTGGTATCTTTGGTGCGGACCAGACAGTCCACTCTTCGACAAGAGTCGTATGACGACATTCGAGCGATATTTCCTCGCCGATCCAGCCACACATCACGAAGAAAAAGGCGCCTACTATCAGCTTCGAGAAGATCCTGCCGTTTGTACTCGCATCCTGGACAGTTTCGGAGTTGAAGGAGAGACCCGCCACATCATTAATGGTCATGTTCCTGTTCATGCCAGTCAGGGTGAGAACCCCATCAAAGCAGACGGTATGCTGATGGTTATCGACGGGGGCTTTGCCAAGTCTTATCATCACACAACCGGTATTGCAGGCTATACGCTCGTCTATCACAGCCGAGGTTTCCAACTCATTCAGCACGAGCCATTTACAAGCACGCAAGATGCCGTTGCAAAAGGAACAGACATTAAGAGCAGCACGCAAATCGTCGAGATGATGGGCAGACGCATTCGTGTTCGCGATACAGACAAAGGTCGTCAACTACAGGAACAGATTAAGGAACTGCGGCAATTGCTTCACGCTTACCGTCACGGCCTCATAAAGGAGAACGCGAAAAAGTAGAGGCTCCAAAAGTTCTGCAGTGAAGTTGCCAAACGTCACACTAGTAAATTGCAATTGTCACACTAGTTAAACGCAAACGTCACACTAGTTAAACGCAATCGTCACACTAGTCATTTGCAAACGTCACTGGGGACGTTTTCTTTTTTAACTTTTGACGAACTTCGGAAAGGCAATCGAAACCACTACATACCATATTATAATAGCGGCGAGAGCCGAGGTTCCGAGCAATAACAGAGGCAAGCATCCAAGGAGGAAAACATAGCGCTCCTTGTTGTCCTGCCAGCTGAAGTTCTTGAATTTCAACGCCAACATCGGCACTTCGCAAACCAGAAGCATGCAGAAGAGCAGCATGAAGAGGAACAGGAAGACTGCGTTGAACTTCAGCGAGACGAGGAATGCGTGTTCTCCCAAAACGAGACTTCCCCAAAAGAGGGCATTTGCGGGAGTTGGAAGTCCGATGAATTGCTGGCTCTGACGTTCGTCAAGATTGAACTTTGCCAGTCTCAAAGCCGAAAATGCGGCCATCAGAAAGGCAGTATAAGGCAGCAGATTCTTTATCGGCATCAACATTTCGGGCATGTGCACTTCGTGGAAAAGATAGAAGATGATAGCGCTTGGAGCCACACCAAAGGTGACTACATCGGCCAACGAATCGAGCTCCTTCCCTATCGGAGACGACACGCCGAGGGCTCTTGCCACCATTCCATCGAAGAAATCAAACACGGCTCCGATGACAATCATCAACACGGCATACTGGTACTGTCCGTAGAAAGCACAACCTGTTGCCACGCAACCTGATATGAGATTGCAGCAAGTAAGGGAATTCGGAATGTGTCGTTTAATCATCTGGAGTGAGGTTTTTCAGTTTTGCAATCACGGTTTCGTTACCGACAGTCTTTTGGTTGAGCTTCACCAGAATCTCCGTTCCAAGAGGCAGATACAGGTCAACTCGAGAGCCGAACTTGATGAAGCCAAGATGTTCGTCCACATAACAGTCCTCTCCCACAGAGGGATAGGTGACGATGCGCCGAGCCATCGCTCCGGCTACCTGACGAAGCAGAATCTCCGTTCCGTCGGGTGTCTCGATGACGACGGTGCTCCTCTCGTTCTCTTCGCTTGCCTTCGGCAGCCAAGCCTTGTGGAAATTGCCGTCGTAATGCCTTACCTCCTTAACCGTTCCATCCACGGGAATCCAGTTGGCATGCACGTTGAACAGACTCATGAAGATGCTCACCATGATACGACGGTCGTGGAAATACTCGTTTTCCTCCGTTTCTTCCACCACGACAACCTTTCCGTCTGCAGGAGCCACAACGATTCCCTCCGTCTCGTTCTCGAAGGTTCGGATGGGACATTGGAAGAAGTTCAGCAGAATGCCATAAAGGATAGCGCTGATGGTTATGCAGATATCGAACGGAAGACGCGAGTCGAAGATGTGTAATATAGCGAAATTGAGTACCCCAAGCACGATTGCACTCCACAGAAGAGTGTTCTTTCCTTCGTGATGAAGACGTATCTTTTTCAGTTTTCTTAGCCTTTTGCCCATAGTTTTTTCACATAGTGCGCCTCAAAGTTAGCAATAATTTTTGAAATGACAAGGGCAAAAGAGACGTTTTTCTTCACTTGTAAAGAAAAAAGATGTCATTCTCTTGTCCGATACAAAAAAAAGCACTAACTTCGCCATCTCTTATATATTATTGATCATCATGGAGGACTTCGTACACTTACACGTTCACTCGCAATATTCTTTGCTCGACGGACAATCGTCCATCAAAGGCATGGTGGATAAGGCCGTTGCCGATGGAATGCGTGGTTTGGCACTAACCGATCACGGCAATATGTTCGGTGTGAAGGAACTGTACGACTACTGCATGGATGTCAACAAGCAGAGGAAAAAGGACGGGCTGGAACCCTTCAAGCCCATCTTCGGCTGCGAAATGTATGTGGCCAGGAACGGCGACAAGAGCATAAAGGAAGGCAAAGAGAATCAGTCGGGCTGGCATCTCATCGTCCTTGCCAAGAATCTGACGGGCTATCACAACCTCATCAAACTCGTTTCACGCTCTTGGGTGGACGGATTCTACATGCGACCCAGAACCGATCACAAGGACCTGGAACTGTTCCACGAAGGCCTCATCATCTGTTCAGCCTGCATTGGCGGCGAAATTCCAAGGAAGATTCAGAACGGCGACCTCAAGGGTGCAGAGGAAGCAGTCAAGTGGTTCCACGACATTTGGGGCGACGACTACTACATCGAACTGCAGCGTCATGAAGTGACCAACCCTACACAAGAGGCCAATCGCGAAACCTACGAAGTGCAGAAACGCGTCAATCCCGTCCTCATCGACTTGGCAAAGAAGCACGGCATAAAGCTCATCTGCTCCAACGACTCGCACTTCCTCAACGAAGACGATGCGGAAGCCCACGACCTGCTCCTCTGCCTATCTACTGGAAGAGACCTCAACGACCCCAATCGCATGCGCTATAGCAAACAGGAATGGTTCAAGACGAAGGCAGAGATGAATGCCGTCTTCAGCGACATTCCTGAAGCATTGGCCAACACTTGCGAGATTCTGGACAAGGTGGAAACATACGACCTCGAGTCGAACCCCATCATGCCCTTCTTCCCCATCCCAGAAGATTTCGGCACCGAAGAACTTTGGAGACAAAAGTATACAAAGGAAGACCTCTTCAAGGAATTCACCTGCGACGAGAACGGCGAGAACCCCTTGCCAAAAGATGAGGCAGAAAAGAAGATTGAGAAGCTTGGCGGCATCGACAAACTCTACCGCATAAAGTTCGAGGCGGACTACCTTGCGAAACTCGCTTACGAAGGTGCCGCTCGTCTCTACGGAACACCTCTTTCAAAGGAATTGGACGAGCGCATTCGCTTCGAGCTTCACATCATGAAGACGATGGGCTTCCCTGGTTACTTCCTCATCGTGCAGGACTTCATCAATAGCGCAAGAAACGAGTTGGGCGTTTGGGTAGGACCTGGTCGAGGTTCGGCAGCCGGATCGGTCGTTGCATACTGCCTCGGCATCACACGTCTCGACCCGCTCAAGTACGACCTCCTGTTCGAGCGTTTCCTCAATCCCGACCGTATCTCCCTACCCGATATTGATACCGACTTTGACGACGACGGCAGAGGAAAGGTCCTGCAATGGGTTATGGACAAATATGGAGCGGAGAATTGTGCCCACATCATCACTTATGGTGCGATGGCGGCCAAGAGTAGCATCAAGGACGTCGGCCGAGTTGAGAAGGTTCCCCTCTCTATAGTTAACGCTTGGTGCAAAGCTATGCCGGATCGACTGCCGGAAGGAAAGAAACCGACATTGGAGAATTATATCGAAGCGACTCCCGAACTGAGGGAAGCCAAATACTCGAAAGACCCAAAGGAAGCGGATACCATCAAGTACGCACTAAAGCTCGAGGGAACAGTTCGCAATACAGGCATCCATGCTTGCGGTTTCATCATTTGCCGTGACCCGATCAGCGACCACGTTCCTGTCTCGACAGCCGACGATCCGGATTTCCCCGACCGCAAGACCGCAGTTACCCAATACGATGGTCACGTCATCGAAAGCACAGGCCTCATCAAGATGGACTTCCTCGGCTTGAAGACTCTGTCGCAACTGAAGGAAGCGTGTCGAATCGTCAAAGAGGCTCACGGCATAGATATCGACATTGACAACATCCCCATCGACGACCCGCTTACATATAAATTATATCAGGAAGGCAGAACAGTCGGAACATTCCAGTTCGAGTCTGCAGGCATGCGAAAGTACTTGAAGGAACTGCATCCCACAGTCTTCGAGGACCTCATCGCCATGAATGCCCTCTACAGACCCGGACCTATGGATTATATTCCGCAGTTCATCAGACGCAAGAACGGGTTGGAAGACATCACGTATGATCTCCCCGCTTGCGAAGAATACCTTCGCGACACTTACGGCATCACGGTCTATCAGGAGCAAGTCATGTTGCTTGCTCGCAAGCTTGCCAATTTCACTAGAGGCGAGAGCGATGCCCTCCGTAAGGCAATGGGTAAGAAGAAGAAGGACATCGTGGACCAGATGAAGCCCAAGTTCATCGAAGGCGGCACCAAGAACGGACATGACCCGAAGGTGCTCGAAAAGATTTGGGCCGACTGGGAAAAGTTCGCTTCATACGCTTTCAACAAGTCTCATGCAGCTTGCTACTCGTGGGTTTCCTATCAGACCGCTTACATGAAAGCCCATTATCCTGCTGAGTTCATGGCTGCTTTGCTGACGCGAGGCAAAGATGATGTGAAGGAAGTAACCAAGTTGCTTGAAGAATGTCACGCAATGAAGATTGAAGTGCTGGGGCCGGATGTTAACGAGTCACACCTTGACTTTGGCGTCAACGACCGTCAGCAGATCCGTTATGGCTTGACCGCCATCAAAGGACTTGGCGAAGCTGCTGTGCAAGCCATCGTAGATGAGAGAGAGAAGAACGGACCCTTCAAGGACATCTTCAACTTTGCTGAACGCGTCAATCTCTCTGCCATCAAGCGCAACGGAATGGAATGTCTTGCCTTGAGCGGAGCTTTCGACACGATTGCAGGAGACATTCGTCGCGAACAAATTGTTGCTATGAATCAAAAGGGCGACGTCTTCACCGACCTGCTTATGCGTTACGGACAACAATTCCAGCAAACTCAAAACGAAGCACAGTTCTCGCTCTTTGGGATGGATGACATCGAGTTGAAGAAGCCCGCGATACCAGAAGCAGAGGAATGGACTGCTTTGGAACGCCTCAACAAAGAGCGTTCGTTGGTGGGCATCTACCTCTCTGCTCATCCACTCGACGAATACTATGTGATCCTGCAGAATGTCTGCAATCTGAAGTTGGCACAGATGGATGACCTCACACCCTTTGCCGGTCAAAGCGTTCGACTGGGTGGCATCGTCACAGAGATTCGTTCTGGCACATCGAAAAACGGAAAACCTTACGGCGTAGCAACCATCGAAGATTTCAGTGGTACTGGCGAAATCATTCTTTACGGCGACAATTGGGTGAAGTGGGGAAATTATCTTTGCGTCGACCGTTCTGTTCTCATCAGCGGCACCGTCGAGAAGCATCTATTCCGCGATGGCGAGTATGAACTTCGCATCGGCCACATCGATTGGCTTGCCGACGCTAGTGACAAAGTGATAGAGCAGATTACAGTCACCGTTAACATTGACGCTTTGAGCAAAGACGATGTGGAGATGCTTTCTGCTTATGCAAGGGAGAACAATGGTAACACAGCTTTACGACTGGTCTTCGTCGATGCCACCAATCCTCACAACAAACTTCGCATGAAATCACGCAAGTACTGCATCAAGGTAACGCGGCAATTCTTGAACGACATTGAAACCAGCCCTGCGCTTTCATATTCGATTAACCAATAATAATATAAAAATTATGGCACAAGTAATCAACACAAACAATTTCGAGGCTTTAGTTGCAACAGGCAAGCCTCTCGTATTGGATTTTTGGGCAACCTGGTGCGGCCCTTGCAAGCGTCTTGCCCCCGTTATTGAAGAATTAGCAAAAGACTACGATGGCATTGCCATCATTGGCAAATGCGATGTAGAAGAGGACGAAGATCTGGCTATGCGTTTCGGCGTTCGCAACATCCCTACCGTTGTCTTCATCAAGGACGGCAAGGAAGTGGACCGCAGCGTAGGTCTTGTACCTAAGCCCGCTCTCGAAGAGAAGATAAAAGCAATGCTCTAAACGCTAACCACTAATCTATATGCATTATGGGAAGCTTTGAAGAAGACCTTCTCCTCGATGCTGAGGACGACCGCAAAACAGTCGAATACATACAGAACTACTTGCCACAAGAACTCAAGGACAAGTTCACGGAAGAAGAACTCTACTATTTTATTGATGTGATTGGCGAATATTATGTTGACCTCCTCGACAAGCACAGTGGCGACGAGGACATTGACATTGATGTAGAGGAAGTGGCCAAGTACGTTGCCAAGCAAGCCAAAAAGGATAAAATGGGCGAATTCGACCCCGAAGACCTCCGCTGGGTTGTGGATGGCGAACTGGAGTACGGAGAGTCAATTGAAAGTTGAAAATTGATAATTGAACATTAATGGAACAACCACTCCTTATTTATAATACCCTGAGCCGGCAGAAAGAACTCTTCAAACCGCTCAATCCGGGACGCGTAGGCATGTACGTCTGCGGCCCGACAGTCTATGGTGACGCACACCTCGGACACGCCAGACCTGCCATCACCTTCGACCTCCTCTTCCGCTACTTGCAGCATATTGGCTACAAGGTCCGTTATGTGCGAAACATCACGGATGTCGGTCATTTGGAACACGATGCAGATGAGGGCGAGGACAAGATTGCCAAGAAGGCACGGCTGGAACAACTCGAGCCGATGGAAGTAGCGCAATACTACACGAATCGCTTTCACGAGGCGATGGACGCACTTGGTTGCCTACCACCGAGCATCGAGCCACATGCCACGGGTCACATCATCGAGCAGCAGCAGCTCGTCAAGCAAATCCTCGACAACGGCTACGCTTACGAGAGCAATGGTAGCATCTACTTCGATATTGAGAAGTACAACAAGTACCACCACTGGGGCATTCTTTCGGGACGTGACCTTGAGAACATCAAGGACGCAAGCCGCGAACTGGCCGGAGTCGGCGAGAAGCACAACCAGGCGGACTTTGCCCTTTGGAAGGCCGCACAGCCCGAACACATCATGCGCTGGCCGTCGCCTTGGAGCGATGGCTTCCCCGGATGGCACTGCGAGTGCACGGCAATGGGACGTAAGTACTTGGGTGATCACTTCGACATCCACGGCGGAGGCATGGACCTCATCTTCCCGCACCACGAATGCGAGATAGCTCAAGCCGTCGCCAGTCAGGGCAGCCAGATGGTCCACTATTGGATGCACAACAACATGATCACGATTGACGGCAAGAAGATGGGTAAGTCGTACAACAACTTCATCACCCTGCCACAGTTCTTCACGGGCGACCATCCGCTGCTCAGTCAGGCTTACACGCCGATGACCATCCGCTTCTTCATCTTGCAAGCCCACTATCGTTCGACGGTGGACTTCGGCAACGAGGCACTTCAAGCTGCAGAGAAGGGACTGGCCCGACTGATGGACGGACTGAAGAACCTGCGCCGCCTTCAGGAGGGACAGAAGGTAAAGGGACAGCCGCAGGTCGAGATGAAGTACGTCGAGGAACTCCGCGAGAAACTCTACGACGCGATGAACGATGACCTGAACTCGCCCATCGTCATCAGCCACCTGTTCGATGCTTGCCGCATCATCAACACACTGACGGACAAGAAGGCTAGCATCACTGCCGAAGTGGCACAAGCACTGCTCCAACTCATGGAGACGTTCACAACCGACATCCTCGGTCTCAAGCAGGACACTGGCGTGAGCAACAAGGCACGCGAAGAGGCTTACGGAGCTGTCGTGAACATGCTCCTCGAGCAACGTCAGGCAGCAAAAGCCGAGAAGAACTGGGCCTTGAGCGACAAGATACGCGATGACCTCGCCGCCCTCGGCTTTGAGGTGAAGGACACGAAGGACGGCTTCTCCTGGACCCTCAACAAATGATTTAATACCCCCTAGTTGCCCTTCGTCTTGCCTTTGAGCTCGTCGGGGGCATCCTTCGTAAACATGTTCACCGGGGGTGCTTCGCATTCAAAGAGGTGACGAATGATTTCCAACTCAACCTTCGTGTTGGGTTGGAAATCTTTACTTGTCATATATTTCAAGATAGAGTATCGCAATTGACGGCATACGGGAGTGTCTCGACCGATGGGCAACGTGGTCAGCAGCAGGCGCCCCTTCAGCACTTTCACCTCAAGCAGCATTCCCAACTTGCGCGATACATGCCATGTGTCGATAGGCTGCACAATGGGCTGAAACTCTGCAGGGAACTCCTTTAGGTTGATGACCTGTGTGCGGTTGACCAGTTCCCACCAGTTCAGATTCTGCCAATCGTCGGTGGGAAACTCGCGGAACACGGGATGACTGCTTTGTATGTAGGCTCCTGTGGTGTGCGGCGGACGCATCTTGAACCACGACGTGTTCCAAAAGACAGGCAAAAAACTGTGGACAACATCATTACCATAGCGAATCTTTCCAGCTGCTGTCAGCAGTACATCGCCGCCCTGCTTCAACACTTGCAGCGCCTTGGCATCCAGTGTGTCGGTTTCGTAGAAAGAAGTCTGAGCGCTAAGGGCGGAGAGCTCAGGCAGTTGCTTGGGATAGACCCAGAAGTCCCAATGGTTTCTTACCTTGTCCGAGAGGCTGACCGTCAGCGTCAACTTGGTAGGTTTCGTGTATTGTGTCAAGGGAAACTCTACGGTGCCCAACTCGGTGTTCTTGCCGATGGGGATGGTTGTTGCGGGCAGCGAGCCGGAGGCCTCGGCGATGTACCAGACAGCCTTGGCATCCGCGATTGCTCTCTCTGATGCATTATAGACCTCGATGGGAACGCGCAGTGTCTCGTCGCTGGTAAAGACAAAGCGAGGGAACTTGGCCAGAGGGACGATGGGCGAGCAGAACTCCGTCCAATCCCCCTTGTTGCAATAACCCTTCTCGCGCCAATGCACATTCAGCGGCCCCACGAGTGCCGTCCCCTGTCCGCTGTAGTCGTTCAGTCCGAGCAACTGGAAGCCGCTGTAGTCCTTGGTACGCAGGTTGCGTTCTATATCATACTTGTAGCAAAGCACCTGCAGATGTCCGCTGGCCATGAGGAAGCGCTCTGCCTGCGCGGCCATGCCATTGTCGCGCAGCAGGTCCTGGAAAATCTCGAAGTTGCGGGCTTTGTAGACGCCCGTGTACTGCGGCATCTCTTTGAAGTCAGGGAAGACGCACCATTGTCCCACTTCATGAGCCACGACCGGGTCTGTGTTGGGTTCCTCCTTCTTGTAGTTGACGGGATACTGCAGCAGCTGATAGTAGTCGTCGTCGCTGTGCGGCGCTCGCTTATCCCAGTCCAGACCTCTTGCTCCAGACTTGACATGATAGTCCGACCCCTCTTCCCAAGCCCAGCCACCGCCCACGCAGGCAGCACAGTAGATGCGGTTGGAGTCGTACTCCCGCATCGTCTTCACCCAGTTCTGGCAGTACGGCATCCAGTCTCCGGCAGGTTCGTTGCCTGCCGCCATCATGCAAAACGACGGATGATTTCCGTAGGCATCGATGATTCTCAATCCTTCGTCCAAAAGATACTGGTCGATGGGCATCCCTCTGCGCAGCCTCACACCGTGGTTAGGCCAGGATGGACCTTCAGGCTGTAGGTAGATACCCAGCCGGTCGGCCACGCAGAAAGCCGCTTCCGGCGGGCAATAGGAATGGAAGCGAATATGGTTGAGCCCGTACTCCTTGCACTTGCGGAGCACCCTCTCCCACGACGCTTCGTCTGTAGGCGGATAGCCCGTCTCGGGGAACGTGCAGTTGCCCACCGTACCACGCAGGAAGAGCGGACGTCCGTTGATGTAGAGTTGCTGTCCCCGGGCACGTATCTCACGCAGTCCGAAAGTCACGCTGACGGGTACGCCCTGGTAGGTGACCGTCCGCGTGTAGAGTTGCGGGTGAAACTCGTCCCAGCGCAGGGTGTCCTCACCTAAGGCGAGGCGGTAGGTGGAGTCGTTGATGATGATGTCTATCGTGCCATCCTCGAGGTGGGGAAGCACGCGCTTGCGCCAGATGGCTGGCCCCGCCTGCAGCTCTATCCTGCCAACGATACCGTTCCAGTTGCCTTGCGTCTGGTCCGTCACGGAGTGGGAGTCCTGTCCCACACTGACATTCTCAATACCGTTGTACACTTTGATGCTCAACGTGTTCTGGGCGCCATATTTTATATAAGGTGTGAGGTCGAATTGATGCGGTACGGAGAGCGACATCTGGTGCCCCACCTCATGTCCGTTGACCGCTACTGTCGTCTCGATATGTGGGCGTTCAAGGTAAAGTGTCACAGGCCGACCGGTCCACGACGCAGGAACGTCCACCGTACGCTCGTACCAGGCATTGCCTACGTAGTGGCGCTCGGGAGTCAGGAAGAAAGGGTACTTCATCTTCCCCTCCACGCGGTATTTCTCCATGTATGGATTGAAGAAGAAGCTGGAGTCGTAGAGCGAGCAGGTCCATCGCGTGTTGACGCTCAGAGGGTCGCCCTTGCCGTTGGTCAGCATAGAGCCAGGCAGCGTCACCGTGCCTTGCTCGCGTTCGGAACGGAACTTCCATTTACCGCTCAAGTTGATGGTCTGGGATGATATCTGCGTAATGCCGACGATTGAGAGCACCCACGTCAGCAGGATGATAGCCTTTGTCTTCTTCATGGTTCGTTACTTTTCTACTCCGTTGATATATAATTTCCTGGTCACGCAGCCTTCTATCATCGTCGGGTCGAACGACTGCTTCTTGTCGCGCACCTTACAATTGTCGAAGGTGAAGTTCAGGAGTTTGTATTTGTCCGATGTTCCTACGTCGAAGAAATCCTGTGTGTCGACAACGATGTCCTTGAATGTGATGTTGTTGCACATGGAGAGCGGCATGTCTTCCCGGTCACCTGGCTGGAAGAACTGCGTCCAGGGGCGTACCACGAGGAAGGAGGAGCACGAGCCCGTGACGTTCTCTATGCGTATTTTCTCGTAGTGCTGGGGCGTGTCAGGACGCATCTTCAGCCAAAGCACACGGTTAACACCTCTGACCGTTATGTCGGAGAGCACGATGTTCCAGTCGTGTACCGACTCCGAGCCGAGCGTCAGACATCCGTGCGCCTTTCCGTAGCGACACTGCTTCACCAGCACATTATACACGGGACCATTTTCTGGGGCCTTGTCTGCCCACGTACCTTTGCCGCCCTTTATCACCACGGCATCGTCGTTCACCTGCATGTAGCAGCCGTGCACCAATACATCGTGGCACACATCGAGGTCGATGGCATCGCTCGATGGGGCACCGTGCTGCTTGGTGTCGTCGGGCGGGATGACACCTTTCGTTGGTGCGTAGATGAAGTTGTCGAGGTAGCGGACTCGCTCGCAACGGTAGAGGTGGTTGGTCCAGAAGGGCGAGTTGATGAGGTTGACGTCCTGAACCGTTACGTTCTTGCAGTTCGACAGATACACAAGCCTGGGGCGCATGGCCTCGAGGTTGGTGCAGGCCTTGTTGTACATCCGCCTCAGCCAGAACTCCTCCCAGTACATGAAGCCATTGCCATCGATGCAACTCTGCTGCGAAGTGAAGCCCAGTTCGTTCGGTGTCTCCGCCCAGTCGGTCTTCGCTCCGTCGCCTGTGATGCAGAAGCCGTCCAGTCCGTCGGCATTGATGAGGGCAGCAAAGTACTGCAACGTCTGCCCTTCCATACGCGTCTCAAGCAGTCGGAAATCGCGTATGCGGTCCGAACCTTTCAGCCTTCCCTTGACGTAAAGATGGGTGCCTTGCTTGAAGAAGAGCGACCCGGAAAGGAACGTTCCATCGGGAATCACGATTACACCGCCGCCCTCACTGGCGCATAGATCTATCACGGCCTGTATAGCTTTTGTCTGCACGAGCGTTGAGTCCTTCTTTACGCCGTAGTCTGTTATCACGTATTGCTTGCCAAGCGCCTCAACGTCCACTTTCTTTGTATCCTGGAAGAAAGCGTCCATCTGACTACCGTCAGGCCATAAAACCTGCTGTCTTTTGGGCTTTGCATTATTAGCTAAGGCAAATGTCAATATGAACAACAGAATAAATATCCTTTTCATGGTTTCAATGTGTATATTCTCACATACGAGTTCAGACCCGATGGCATAGGTATCCAGCCTGCGTAGGTGGTACGTTTGTAGTTGATGTCCACCACATTTATCTCGTTGAATTTGCGCCACTTGATGCCCTGTCGGTCGTACTCCGCGATGCGGTTGGCGGGAAGGTTCGTCACCTCGATGCGGATGGAGTTCTCGCCCTCGCGGAGCAAGCCGTCGAAGTCCAGCGTGAACGGCACGCACCAAGCACAGCCCACATAGGTGCCGTTGATATAGACGCGTGCTGACTCTCTCACATCACCTAGATCAAGTTGGTAGCTCCCCTTCGCGACATCGGCGGCAGAGAGGCTGAACGTTGTTTCGTAAACACCCGTGCCCATGAGTGTGCTTAGGCTATCATAGGGCAAAGCCTCCCACGTCTTGAGCCCGTCGAGGGTTATTTCTTCATCAAAGGTAGGCTGCGACTCTATGAAACGGAGCGACCACTTGTTGCCCGTCAGGTCAGCAAGGAGCGCTGCCTCTCTCCTTTCTGTTCGCCCACGACCGGGCTGCAACTCACCGGCCGGATAAGCCACCGTGGCTTTACCGTCAAGCAAAGCATCGATGAAGCAACTCTCCCCACTACGGAGCGAGACGCTGACTTTGCTGCCTGTCGCAGCAAGAGCTACCTCTCTCTCTACATCATTTGGCGTAAGGTTCGACACAAAATAGCGATAGCCGTCGCCTACCCTGCGGCGTATCATTTTCATGTGGAGCGCAGTTCGCAGTTCTTCTGCCTTTGCATATTTTGCCAGTTCATGCTCTTCAATATTATATATAATGTGTGCACCCTGATGCTTCAACCGCTCCAAATGCTTCTGCGCGGCCTTGCTGAGGATGCAGCCCGGCGGAAGGATGAGTGCAGCGTAACGTGTCCCAGCCGCCGTCTCGAGTTTGCCGTCACGGAAGAATGTGCTGAGCAGATAATTCTCAGAGATATAGTCGCAGTCGTAACCCAGGGAGTCAATCTTCATTATCGAAGCGATGAACTCGGGTGCCTTCTTGTCCATTGAGTTTATCTCGAACAGCATCAGCCTATTCTTGAGGTTCGTCCGCCACATGTTCCTCACGGGCAACAGCACGATGAAATCATTGTCGGGCTCTCCTTCTTGCAGACGTTGCTGACAATAATCGATATAGCCGGTCAGCATCGATGCGTCGCGCCAGATGGAGTTGGTGGGCGACATATCGACCGAAGCATAGAAGCGCCAGCCTGGCCACGGGTCGTCTTTCGGAGAATAGCACGCACCATGAAAGAACATCCTGTTCACACCGGCACAGAACATCAGGTCGAGGTCGGGCTTCATCTGCGAGAGGGAGGTGCGGAAGTGCTCCGTCAACCATGTGAACGTCTCGCTCGACACTAACCTCTTGCCTGTAATGTGGGCAGCGGAAGAGGCATACTTCAGCATCGAGAGGTCGGAGAAGTTCTTGCGCGTCATACCTGGGTCGGTGCGCAAGCCCTTGATACCGAAGTCGGAAAGGCCAAAGCCTTCTATCTCCGGAATGTCAACTGCAGCATAAATGTCGATGAGGTTTGCTGGCGAACCGTGCGCCTGGTTCCGCACCTTCACACCGCGCTCGTGACTCCACCTCACCCATTGCTCTGTGAAGTTCTTCAGCAGAAGGTCGGAGAGCGTCTCGCGATAGTCGCTGATGACTTGAGCGTCGCCATCGACAAACTCCTGCAACTTGTCCTCCAGCCTGTAGCCTCGACGAGCATGGAACTCGCTGAGCAGCGTTGGCGTCCAATCCGCACCGAACACCTCGTAGGAATCATTGAAGAAAGTGGCCGGCAGAGATGCGCCGGAGGCCTTGAAGGCTCGGTCAAAGCGCGCCAGATAATGAGCCACAGCTACCGAGTCGAAGTGGTCTATGACGTATCCCTCACCACCTGGAGCAGCCCTTTTCACTTTTTGCCGTGTGCGGCTTTCATAGAGGGCGATGACTCTGCGCTTGCCTTTCACCTTACTCTTATAGTCCTTTTGCACTATCAGGCGGGCGTATGGTTGCTCTTTCTTTGGAGCAAGCAAGACGATGCTTTTGGCTTGTTTGCTGTCAACGAGCGTATCGACTACCACGAGCTTGCAGGCCGCTTCGGAGAGAGGCGTTTCTGGAGAACCGAAAGGCCACCCTGTTCCGAGGTTCATGTCTATCTGTATGCCTTGTCGTTTGCCTTCGCGGATGGTAAAGTCCAGCATCTTCATCCACTTTGGAGAAAGGAAGGGGATGTTGTTGGCGTCGTTGCCTTGTACGCCATACAGAGGCGTTATCTCCAGGGTTCGGATGCCGTGAGATGCCATCTGTTGCATCTGCCAACGCAGTCCCGGCTCTGTGACAGCCGAACCCAGCCACCACCATCGAGCACCTGCCTGCGAAGTGTTCTCCTTTATCAATTTATAGTACTCCACAGCGGCCAGCAACACGCAACCCGCTCCGTAGTCCTCAAAGTCGGGAACCTTGGTGTATGTCACAGGTTGCCCGTCCTTCGGCTCCTTACCTGTGCCTTGTATGAAACCGATGAAGCCGTTCGGATGTATTGCATTAGTGGCGATAGCGTTCCATGCTTTGTCGATGGCTGGACGATATTCGTCCGTCGGCAGCAAGCCGTTCCTTACGCCCCAAGCCATTCCCATCAGGAAGAGGGCTGTGCCAGACGTTTCAGGACCGCCGAATGTGACTGGTGACTTCAGACTGACGTTCCAGAAGCCATCCTCGCGCTGACACTTCAGCAGGGCTTTCATCATCGCCAGATAGTCTGCCTTCAGCTCTTTGCAGAAAGCATAAACCTCCTGATTCTCGCTGTAGCCCGTGGTCTTCTCTATGTCCTCGATGGTCTTGACATAAGCCGCCACCACCCATCCGTTGCCTCGGCTCCAATAGCAGTTCTGCCCGTCGCTCTCCTTGTAGGGAGGCACGAAGTTGGCGTCGCGCCACCACAGACCTTCCTTTCCATTCCAAAGTCCACCACCACAGATGTTGCGCGACCATTCGTAGCAATCGCGGGCAAAGAGGATGTAACGCGAGTCGCCAGTGATGCTGTACATCTTTGAGTACGCCGGCATAGCCATCTGTATGGCATCTATCCACGTCCAGTAGTCGCACCGATGCTGGGCCATCTGCTTTTCCATGTTTGCCTGACAACTGTCCAGCATTTTCTTCTCGCCAGTCATTTCATAGCGGTCAAGGTAGGTCTGCATGCAGCATTGGTCGTCGGCATTCGTAGTCCGAGTTCCGTTTCGCGGTGTCCAATGATGGTAATTGCCCCATTCATCGACATACCTGATATAATCCGGCTGATAGTCTATGCTGCAGAGCGCCATCAGTCCCTCGTAGTACACACCACGCGTCCAGAGCGAGCTGGGACGTTTTCTGCCCACAAAGGTGTCTTTGGTTGGGTCAGGCCACTTCGACATAAAATAGCTGTTCACGCGCCGAGCCGCCTCGAGCACATCGTCGGCTTGCTGAGCTGCGGCTGGCGAAGCGCAAAAGAGAAGAAAGACAAACAGCAGCCTGTACATCATTATATCTGTCCCGTTTCTACTTGGCGAACTACACGCTCTATGAGTTTGTCCTCTTCTTCAGGACGATACTCTTTCTTCAAGCTGGCCCGGAAAGTCCACGCAAACACTTGGTAGAAAGCAGCCCTGGCCGGGCCGAGAAATGCCTGCACGATTTCGTAGGAAGACTGATTGCATTCACGATCCACCAGTTTGATGAGGAGTTTGCCTTGCGAATAGGTGAGTTTCTTCATCCGAGGCGTGTACATCTCCTTTATTTCCTTTTCCACAGCACTGATATGGGCACTCTTCTCCTTTTTGGTTGGGAGAGCCTCCAGCGCTTGGTAGGTCTCAGCAATCAGAGCGTTGGCCTCTTGAGCGATGGGCAACACCTTTTTCACGTTTGCTACGAGCCGATTGTAGGCCTTTCGTTGCTTTTCGCTCTTGAACTTGAGCGGCGGATAGACCCAAAGCTCAGGCAAAAGGTAGCACCAAACCGTATCGCCATTCTCGATGATAGGCTTCACATAGCGGAATCGCTGCAGCTTGAGCTTGTAGTGGACAGGCTCTTGTGGCAGCAGCTCGTCTTCCTCCTCCTGAGCAAAGACAAAGGGGCTCAGGAGCAAAGCAAAAGTCATTATGATAGCCCGACGTATCATTTCTGCTGCAAAAGTACGATTTTTTAATTCATAATTCATAATTCATAATTCATAATTATGTTTTTTTAATTCTTTGCCCATAGCATTCAATTTTTAATTTTTCATTTTTATTTTTTAATTTTCAATTTTCAATTCTCAATTTTGAATTTATAAATTTTGAATTTTGAATTATAACTTGTACCTTTGCACAAGTTATGAGTACAGTCATCTACGATTCCCCCATTTTCGGCCCCATTCACAGCCGTCGATTGGGCATATCTCTCGGCATCAATCTCCTGCCGAAAGGCGGTAAAGTGTGCAGCTTCGACTGCATCTATTGCGAATGCGGCTTGAACAAAGAACGCCGCACAAAGAACCCTCTGCCCACCGTCGAAGAAGTGGTCAGGGGACTGGAAAGCAAACTCATTGAACTTCAAAAGGATGGGATTGTTCCAGACGTCTTGACCTTTGCCGGGAACGGAGAGCCGACCCTTCATCCTGACTTCCCCGAGATAGTCGGCAAAGTGCGGGAGGTCCGGGACCGAGAATGCCCTTCCGCCAAGATGAGCATCCTATCGAACGCCACACAGATTCGCCGTCCTGAGATTCGCGAAGCGCTTCTGCACTTCGACAACAACATCCTGAAGCTCGACACAGTCAACCCCGATTATATCGCTACTGTAGACCGGCCTGGAGGGCACTACGATGTCGAAGAGCAAATCGCATGCCTCGAACTCTTCCAGGGCCATTGCATCATCCAGACGATGCTCATGAAGGGGACCTACAAAGGCCTCGACCTCGACAATACCAGAGAAGAGTATATCGCCCCCTACCTCGAGGCGCTGGCTCGCATCAAACCCCATTCAGTCATGCTCTACACCCTTGACCGTGAGACGCCTGTAACAGGTCTGGAGAAGGCAGACTGCGAAGTGATGCAATCCATCGCAAATCGCATTCGAGCGCTCGGCATCGAGGTCAGTGTGAGCTGCTGAAAAGCGATTCAAAGTCGTACGTGTTATCCGTTTGCAGAAATACGAATAACTTCGCTTATTTTCACTTAATCAGGATTAAGAGAAAGAGATTCCCTTAAAAGAGAACCTCTCTCAAATCGGCTTGTTAACTTCGTTGACATTGCTACTGCTCGGCAATATCCAAACAAGCTTTGATATTGCTCTCTCTCAAATCGCAATGTTGCTTTTGTTGCTTTTTGCTTTACATAGGCAGCGAGACTGGCCCCATGCCCATACAACTTGTCGTTGTGATGGCGGTCAGGGCTGCAGTGATGGCAGCCACAATGACCTTCAGGATTAGTTCCCAGATGTTCTTGTTTTTCATGACATTTTTAGTGGTTATCGGTTCAACAATTCTTTTGCCGCAGCAATAGTTTCGTCGGATATCAAAAGGCGGCTTTCGATGACGGCCATTGCTTTTATGAGCGCGGGCCACTCTTTTTCGGTGAGCCTTTCGTTCCCGCCAAAGCTCGTGAGCCTGCACACCGCGGCGATGTAGTCGTCTGTCTTGTTTTCTGTTGGAGGTGCCCATCGTGTTATGATTTCTTTGATGCTGGTTGCTGCGTACTTGTCTCTATAGGTTCTCAGGAGTTTCAAAGCAGCGCGAATGCCCCATTCCATCGTTTCAAACTGAACGAAAGCATGGTCTGTCTGCTCTGCCCGCTGACCTTTCCAAGTAGTACCTGCAACCCGCCGAATATTCAGCGGATTGCAGTTGAGTTCTCCACGAGTCATAACTATGAATTATGAACTATGCACTATGAACTATGCACTACTCGAGCCCCTGAATAGTCTCCTCGTTCCTGATCACTTCGATGGCGTCGGCCTGGGCCTTTCGGCTGGGTACGAGGTTGAACTCGGCGACGCTGCGGAGGTTCTTGAACTCCAGTCCGGGCTCAGTCAGAATGCCCTTCACGGTACCCTTGGAGAAGGGCGAGTTGTGGTCTGCAATGTGCTTGCAGAAAGCGTCCAGATCAAGGACTTCGTGAATCTGAGCCGTTCCGTATGCCTTGGTGGAATAGGTCTGCTCGGTCTTCTTCGTGCCAGGCTTGCACGACATGATTGCAATAGAATAATTGATCATAGCATTAGATTTTTAAGGTTAAAATTTTAATTTGTTATCCCTAGTGAAGTTTCAAACATCGCGTTTGAAGTTGGCCAACATCACGTTTGAAGTTTGCAAACATCACGTGTGAAAATCCGAGTTTACCCTGCAGTAGTTCCCTCATCTTTCACGTTGACAAGTCTGCGTTTTAGCGAGAGGAGAGCCAAATCCGGATTTGAGCTATCCCGAGCGTGAGCAGACTCGTGGTGGATTGTTGAGCATCAGCTCATGCAGCGGAAACGGGCCCTGTTTTCGATGCCTTGAACCTCTGTTCTAAATCCACCACAAAGTTACGAAATTATCGTGAATTATGCAAGTTTTTTGTCAAATATTTTCGCACAAAAACGAAGTTTTTTTGGAGTCTCATTTTTCAATCTTGACTTCGTCGAGACTGCTCTCGCTCGGCATAGCTCAAACCCGTTTGGCTCTGCTCTCACTTAATCGCAGCCTTCAATTTTTAATTTTTAATTTCAGATAGTAATCTGAGTAGTCTTTGCAGTCTGGAGGCAGCTGGTGGTGCTCCAGGCCCGGCAGGATTTCCCTGAGCTGGAGGAAGAGGCGTTCGCCTGGAGTGTCGCGGTCGGGGTACATGTGGAGATTCAACCTTAACGTTAACGATAACCTTAACAACTGCTCCGCGTCTTTCTTCTTCAGAAGGGTGGCTGAGGGGATGGCGATGGCTTTCTGGCCGGCGGAGAGGAGGGCCCAGCAGTCGGAGCATCCTTCGGTAATGTAGAGCGGTTCGCCTGGCTTCAGGAGGTTCAGGATGGGCAGGTTATAGATGCCGCACTCGGAGCCAGCAGGGAACTTGAAACGGGGAAGAGACCCACCCCATCCCTCCCTGTGAGGGAGGGGGCTTTTGTTCTCTGTCGTTCTCCCCCTTAAGGGGGAGTTAGAGGGGATCTGTAGATTCCTATTCTGCACGCCGACGAGCTTGCCTTCCTTATTATAATAAGGTATCTGGAGCCAGGGGATGCCTTGCTTGTCGCGCCACGAGGTGAGGCGGCACCAGCGGATGCTCGAAGTAGCGAGAGTAGCGCGAGGAGTCGAACGGCTTTTGTGGCTTCGTTTCCTTCGGCTTGTATTCCGTCAGGATGACGTTGTGCTCGTTCGCGAGCCACTTGCAGGCCTCCAAGAAGGGAGAGCCAAGCATCTTCTCTGCCAGGTCGATTGTCCCACCATGTGCCCCGCAGGCCCAGCAGCGGAACGTGTTCCTCGAGACGGAGAACGTCAGACTTGGGTGCTGGTCGTCGTGGAAAGGGCAGAGGCTTTTGTGCCTCTCAACACGGAGTCCGAGTCGCTCTGCGACCCCCTCAATCGGGAGGTCGCGGAGCTTTTGAAGTTCAAACTTATCCATTTCCTTTCAAATATGTTTCCGTTTTCGTGTACAGTCCAGTCTGCTCGGAATAGGTGATGAAGCCGCGGTATTTCCAACAGCTGAGCAGATGCCTTGTGCCTTCCTTGCTTTTACCAAGGCTCTCACGCAAGGCCACAAGTTGCTGCTCGTTGAAAACATCGTCTAGGCTATCGAGCATATTTTGTGGGCCTTTCTTTGTCTCATCTGCCGGAGTGTCGGTACCCTTGAACATATCGCCAAAGACCTTGACTTTCGACCAAAGGTCGTAGTAGCAGAACCACCTCATGAACTCGCCGATGGAGCGCGTCCACGTCTGGTCGTTCAGAATCCAAAGCGTGGCAGCCTTCTTCCAAGCGGCAAAGATGCTTCTGTGCGAGAGTTCGAAGAGCACATCATCATCCGCAAGGTCAGCCAGGCTGGCCATTTCTTCCGCTAACTGGTCGGCCATCTTGTTCATGGGTTTCACCACGAAATGACCTTTGCAAGCAGACAGGCGCATGATGTACTGGTCGAGTTTCTGGAGGAACTCTTCGTCGTAATTCCCCTGACGAGGAATCTTGCCCTGACGCTCTCCACGCCCCTTGTAAACGAAGGGAATGCGGCTAAAGAATCCGTTTGTCATGTCCTTCCTGTAAAACGAACGAGCAGCCTCGGGAGTGGAGCTGAACGTCATGTTCACTCGGAGAATCGGATTTCCAGTTACACCATCAGCTGTAGCGCGAAGAGCACCTGCACGCTGGCGGTCGTAAATGTTACGGATGGTCTGGCTCACCTGCTTGTGGCCTCCGCACATACGGTCAGCCATTTCAATCTCAGGAAGGTTCAGGTACTGCGTCCTTCCACCCAACTTCTCCAGCGCCATGGCATTCTGGATAAAAGCAGGATTTGTGAGGTCGGCTGGCGGAAACCAAAAACTTACGTCAGGTCGCTCGGGCTTCTCCTTGTTGGCGCCACGAGTCTTCACTTGTCTTTGCCAGTTGGCAAGTTTCTCGAACTCCTTCTCGTCGTGTTCGCGGAACAGTCTCATGATTGCCTCCAGAAGATGCGTCAGTTGAGCCTTGCCTATACCCGAAGGACCAATCAAATGCCCCATTTGGCCGCAAAGTTCATAGTATTTGTTGTCCGAATACATAAACTTTACGTCGGACAAATGTGCAGCAAGAGCAGGGATAGCCATCGGAACAAGCGTCTCACGCATGTCTTTTGAGGCCTGAGAGAGGAGTAATTTGCAGATTTCTGTGCCCTTGGAAGGGCTGGGCATCGCCGGAGCGACGCTGTCAAAGATATTATAATTCATTGCTTTTTAAGGAGTTAAATAGTTTGTTAATACTGTCTGCTATCACAATCACAGTATCACAGTAGTTTTTTAAGAGGTATCTACATCCCTCACTTATATATATTATATTATAATTAATTAATTATTAATAAGTTATAAGTATAATAAGAAGGGATTTCGATGTAGAAGGTTTCTTTTTTTTTTTACTGTGATACTGTGATACTGTGATTTGTGATTGATAATCATTCTTCATTCTCTAAGAGGCTTACTACCAGGAGGAGTTCCTCGGCAGCCTCGCGGCAAAAGTCCTTGAAGGTGTAATACCTTGTGTACTGAGGCTGGCGGAAA
>CACZBC010000016.1 GCA_902779315.1 uncultured Bacteroidales bacterium
CCGCACCGCTATTGACGAGGAAGAGACTGTAATCTTCATAACCGCTGACTTTGCCCAGACGATGCGCCAACTCCTTTTGTAAAGGGTTTTGCACAGAGTTACTGTAAAAGCCGAGTTTGCCAAGTTGATTGGTCAAAGCCTCTACATAATGCGGGTGACTATGCCCAACACTAATGACAGCATGACCACCATAAAGGTCCAAATATTCCTGTCCTTCTGTGTCCCAAACCTTGCAACCTTTGCCTCGAGCAATGGTTACATTCATGAGGGGATATACATCAAAAAGTTCCATTTAGAATGCACTTGCTTTAAGGTTCAGTCCCATCCGTTCGTCGAGACCAAACATAAGGTTCATATTCTGTACAGCCTGCCCGACTGCTCCCTTCAGGAGGTTGTCTATGCAGGATATCATGAGCAGTTGATCTTCGTATTTCTCCACGTAAACCACAGCTTTATTGGTGTTTACGACTTGCTTCATATCAGGGCTCTTCCTGACGAAATGCGTGAAGGCAGCGTCCTTGTAATAGTCCTCATAGACCTGTTGAACCTCTTCGAGAGGGAGGTCACACTTAGCATAAGCGGTTACGAAGATGCCTCTTGTGAAGCATCCTCGCTGAGGAATGAAGAGCACACGACCTTCGTAACCAGGACAAAGTTCCTGCACCGTCTGGTTGATTTCCAGCAGATGTTGGTGCGTGAAGGTCTTGTAGACGGAAATGTTGTCGTTTCGCCAAGAGAAATGAGTTGTACTGCCTGGCTTCTGCCCTGCTCCAGTACTGCCTGTAATGCCGTTCACATGGATGTCTCCACTAATGATGCCAGCCTTCAAAGCAGGCAGCATAGCGAGTTGGATGCAAGTGGCAAAGCAGCCAGGATTCGCGAGATGTTGGCAGCCTTTTATTGTCGAAAGATGCGTTTCAGGCAGTCCATAGACGAAATCATGCTCGCCTGCAATACGGAAGTCCTGAGCCAAGTCGATAATCTTGACATTCTGCGGAATCTCGTGTTCCTTGAGGAATTGCTCGCTTTTCCCATGTCCGAAACAGAAGAAAACGAGGTCAACCTCATCAAAAGGCATTTCCGAGGTAAAACGGAGGTCAGTCTCGCCAATCAATCCTTCGTGAATCTCGCTGACAAGATTGCCAGCATTCGATTCGCTATTGGCAAAGACAATCTTCGCTTCAGGGTGCCCCAAAAGCACTCTTATCAGTTCGCCACCAGTATAGCCTGCAGCTCCTAAAATCCCTATTCTTACCATAGTTTTATCTTTTCCTTAGGTGTGTCTGAAAACGTGGCACGTTATGTTGCCCATCGTAACACTATATAATTGCAAACGTCACACTATACGATTGCAATCGTCACACTATATGATTGCGATTTACCCACGCCACGTTTTTCGACTTAACCTGTCGAGGAACAAATCCTCCTATTTCCTTTCGTCCGGATGAGCCAGATAGTATGCACGAAGCGCCGTTGAAGTCACCTTGATGAAGCCCTTCGCATCCTCGCTCGTCCAAGCCTTTGCCGTCTCTCCGTACTCGCCGAGTTTGTTCTTGACCAAGTCGTTGGGACTGTCCACACCTACCGTCTGGAAGCAGAGAGGACGGAGTTCGAGCGTCACTTCGCCAGTCACGTTTCTCTGACTGCTCAGGAGCATAGCCTCGATATCCGGCATAACCGGCTCCAGATACTGGCTCTCGTGCAGGAACATGCCGTACCAGTTCGCCACTTGTTCCTTCCAATATTGTTGCCATTTCGACAGGGTGAACTTCTCCAAATAACGATGAGCACCAATGATGAGCATGGGAGCAGCAGCCTCGAAGCCAACCCTTCCCTTAATGCCGATGATGGTATCGCCTACATGACAGTCGCGACCAATGCCATAACGGGCACCTATCTCTTCGACTTTCTGTATGGCTTTTATCTTATCCGAAAAGTGTTCTCCGTTGACGGAACATATCTCGCCCTTCTCGAAGCCAATCTTCAGGAGTTCAGGACCCTCTTCTGTGGGGTGCTTCAGGTAAGCGCTTTCAGGCAATCCCTGCTTTGAATCGAGGATTTCACCCCCGCAAATGCTTGTCCCCCAAAGGCCTACGTTATAGCTGTACTTGAGTTTCGTGAAGTCGGCAAAGTAGCCGTTCTTGTTGAGATATTCAACCTCTTCCTGTCGCGAAAGGTTCCCATCTCGCGTCAAAGTAATGATTTCCACACCAGGACACATCACCAGGAAAGTCATATCGAAACGTATCTGGTCGTTTCCAGCCCCAGTTGAACCGTGAGCGATGGCTGTCGCGCCAATCTCCTTAGCATATCTCGCAATTGCCAAAGCCTGGAAGATACGCTCGCTACTTACTGAGATGGGATAACAGTTATTACGCAAGACATTGCCGAACACCATGTATTTCAAGGACTTCTCGTAGTATTCCTGAGTCACATCGAGGGTAACATATTCCTTTGCTCCAAGTTTGTAGGCGTTCTCTTCGTTAGCCTTGAGTTGCTCTGGACTGAAGCCTCCCGTATTGGCACAAGCGGCATAGACCTCGTAACCCTTTTCCTTAGCCAGATACATAACTGTGTAACTGGTATCCAAACCGCCACTAAAGGCGACAACTACTTTCTTCTTTTCCATATATTTATTGTGTCGTTTCTTATTCTATTCCACGCAAAACCAGCGTTCTCATCACATCCTTGATGACTTCGAGGGAAGTCGGCTCGCCCTTATGTTTATCAGGGTCCCACAACATACCTGTGCAAACACAGAACTTACGGTTCTTCGCTTCGAGGATATCATGATTGATACATCCCTGACAACCATGCCAGAAAGCATCATCATCGGTAAGTTGGTTGAAACTTACAGGCACATAACCAAGGGCAGTATTCATTTTCATGACGGCATCGCCACTCGTCAAACTGAATATCTTGGCATGAGGCCAACGCAGACGAGCCAGCGTAAATGTATAATCCTTAATGCGTTTGGCCACTCCCAAACCCTGATAGTCTGGATGGACAATCAGGCCTGAAGTGGTGACGTAATGCTTGTTGCCCCACGTCTCAATATAGCTGAAGCCCACGAAAGTCTCGCCATCCAAAGCCAGAACCGCTTTGCCTTCGCGCATCTTTGTAGCTACATAGTCGTGAGTTCGCTCGGCAATACCAGTCCCACGCTTGCGTGCAGCCTCGCGAATGGTTTCTATAATTGTATCGACATACTTTTCATGCTCGGCATCAGCTACAAGCACGCGTATGTCTTCAGGCTTTACATCTTTCATTAATCAAATGTCTCCTTATATATATAATAATGTGTAGTGAGTCTTTATGTCAATTTGGGGAACAAGTCACGAACAACCGTCCCAGCTTCTTCCCTGTCCACACCTTCGGCCAGCACCACGATAACCGTATCATCGCCTGCAACCGTACCAAGGAATGCAGGGTGCTTGATATTATCAACATCATAGGCAACCATACTGGCATGACCTGGAGGAGTGTGTACTACCATAAGGTTTCCAGAGAAATTAAGGCGCCACTTCGTCTGGTTGATTTCTTCCAATGTAGGCACAGGTTCGAACTGGCCTTCACGAGGCAACGCATAAACGCTAAGGCCGCTGCGTACTCTTACTTTACTGATACGCAACTGTTTGAGGTCGCGACTCAGCGTGGTTTGTGTACTGACAAAGCCTTCTTCTTTCAATGCGGCGAGCAACTCTTCCTGACTCTCCAAGCTGTTCACGCTGACAATCTTGCGGATTGCCTGCATCCTCGCCTTCTTGTCCTGCTTCACTTGCATAATATTATCTGCATTTTAAGGGTTAGCGAGTGCAAAGATACAACTTTTTATGCAAACAAGCATAACTTTTCGCGCATAATATGCACTTTCTTGCGTAATTTTTTGCATACGGGATACAAATCGCATGCATATTTCGCTATTTAACCTCAGAAATGTGACAAAAAACTCATTCATCAAGGACGCGAAGCTGAACAAGCTCAATCTTCGTGGTAGTCTTCCTTGTTACTTTGAATTCCCAATGTCCGAACCGAACAGGTTCGTTGAGTTTGGGGAAGTTCTGGAACTCGTGAAGAATGAGTCCGCCCACAGTCAGGTAATCATCACTCTCCGGCAAATCAAGGTCGAGCAACTCATTTGCCTGTGCTATTTCCAGCCGTCCGGAAAGCAAATACTCGCCTGGAGCAGTCTGTCGAGCAGTATAGTTCTTACTGTCGTGCTCGTCCTCTATCTCTCCGAAGATTTCCTCCACGAGGTCCTCCATCGTGACAATTCCGCTTGTTCCGCCAAACTCATCGACAATAACTGCAAGCGAACGTTTCTGACTGATAAAGATGCCCAACAGTTTTTGGGCATTCATCGTTTCCGGCACGATTGGCACTTCGCGCACATGTTCTGTCCAATCTTCATCGGCACCCAAACCGAACATCTCTACCGTATGAATGTATCCAACGATATTATCTATGTCATCTTTGTAAACAATAATCTTGCTGTGACCGCTTTCCACGAACTGCGTGAGCAAGTCTTGCCGCGAGGTTTCGGTCGAAACGGCTACAATCTCAGTTCGAGGCACTATGCAGTCGCGCACTTTTACCGAGCTGAAGTCGAGCGCATTCTGGAAGATTTTCACTTCATCCTCGATTTCCTCGTCGTCTCCTGCCTTGTCAATATTGCTTTGTATCAAGTAGTCCAAGTCCTCTCGAGTAAAGGTCTTCTCTGTTTTCGCGTTCTTCACTTTCTCCCCGACCATCCAAAGCAGGAACTTTCCGAGTGAACTTGTGAACTTGCTGATTGGCCACAATACTATATAGAATATGTAAGCAGGCAGAGCGAAGATGCGCATCATCCGGTTAGGATTGATGCGAAAGAGCGTCTTTGGCAGGAACTCGCCGGTGACAAGAACTATGAATGTGGCAATAATCGTTTGCAGGAACAGACAGAGCGCTTCGTTGGGACAATCACCTTCGGGCTGATGAATGCCCGACGGAATAAGGATAAAAGCATTGACTATCTTTGCCATCAGGATGCCATAAACAACCAGCGCAATATTATTTCCTATCAAAAGAGTGGAAATAAAACTATTGGGATGGCGATAAAAGGTGTCGATAAGACGCGACGAGAAACCCTGTTCCTCCCTATCCATCTCGAAACGCAGTTTGCTGCTCGACACAAATGCTATCTCCATTCCGGAAAAGAAGCCCGAAAGCATAAGGATAGCAATGGTGGCAACTATGACTGATGAATCTATTTCCATTTGCGATATGACAATTATCCGTTAACTATTTCCCCCTTCCCTTTTCTGGAGGCGATGCTGGAGCGGCAACCTCTGTTTCCTTCGCAGGGAAAGAACCGATGGAGTTGAACACAGTGTAGCGCGTCATTTGCTCGTTGCTGTGAAACTCCGTACCCTCCAGTTCGCGTTCGGGAGTCGTGATGTGCATATACTGCGTATTCCACATTTCGTGTTTGTCCAAGTCCCAAAAGAGCTCTTCCGTACGGAAAACATCACCATTTACGTTACGCACGACAACTCTTCCACGCAGTTCCCAAAGCTGTTGTCTGTGCAGATAGGCAGTATCCGACTGCACGAAGAGGTCAATGTGGAACTTTTCATCGAAGCGTTCCATAAGCATGCCCTTCATGAACTTCCATGTCGGTGGTTCTCCTCCGCTACCATTGTATATATCCCACTCCTCGACAACCATGTGATACCTCATCACGCCACTGTCGCTGATAAACGTGTTTATGCCCGTGGAATGCATGAAGAGGAGGGAATCCTTCGCTGCTAAGGGCTCTGCCAAATGCTCCACTTCTTTGGAACATCCAAAGGCGAAAAACTGAAGCAGGAAGAAAGAGAGAAGAAGACTGGCTGTATGGAAACGTTTCATCAGTTAATCTTATACTTCACGAACCAGCGTTCGTTGAACGTCACACCGAGGTTGAGGAGCAAGTAGTCCTCCGTAATCATTCCACTTGCTGCGGACGCTCGTCTCATCCATTGCACGCCGACATTGACGACAGAACGGTTATTATGCTTGTTCGTGATGGGCAATCCCGCACCAACACCCATGCGGAGCTCGTATGGTCCATTATGGTTGTTGACCTTGAGGTAAGGTGTCGAGAAGTTCACACCTGCACGATATTGAATGCGTTCCCAATATTTTCCAAATGGATCGGGAGTCCATTGAGTGCCGACGGCAATCTTCGTTCTGTCCTTGTAGTAGCCTTTCATGGGGACAAAGGCACTCTCCGTCTCGATGGGCATACGGCAATCCGACCAACGTTCGTAGTGCGCATCGGCAGCCACCAAGAGCGTGTTCTTGTGTTGCCAAGAGACGCCGAAACCGAAGGAGTATGGCAAGTCGAACGGAGAAGAAGCTGTGTATTTCGTGGTATCGCCTTTTTCCGTATAGATCAGGAGGGACGCGTCTTGAGCAATCTTATGCCCGATGCCGACGGATGCGCCAAGGTTCAACCAGTCCTGAGGTGAAAGACGAACCGGATATTGCACGCCGAGGTCAATCTTATAGGTCTTCAGCAAAGCAGAATAGTCCTTGATTGTGCTGCTATATGCAGTAGAGCTGCCTACGCCATCTTCCTTGAAGTCCGGTATAAGCGAATGGTTATACTTTCCCCACATGAAGCTGAGATTGGCGCCCACAGAGAGTCCGCGATACACTTTCCAACCCAGGCCAATATATGCTTGGTTCAAGCCGCCGCTGCCTTCATAACGGTTGCTGTTGGTAATTGTCTGTGTCGTATTGGGATTGACTGCAACTGGAGATTCCGGCGAAGAGAACTCGTATCCGATGCTCGTATAGGGCATGAAACCGATGGCAAGGCCGAGTCGCTTAGCAATATGCATACCTGCATGAACGTAATCGATTGATGCATTCTGCACTCCTACCTTAGTCGAGCCCTGCTTCATTTGTCCGAAAGTGCCCCTCATGCCTACATCGAGGATGAGACTCAGCGAGTCGATGGCGGAATAGGAAGCGGGGTTGACGGTATTGACGCGATTGCCGATGCGCACACCAAGGCCGGCACCACCCATCGTCTTGTTGAAGCCATTAGACTGATCGTTGAGCAGACCGAGCCCGAAACGCGAGTATGTGGAGTTCGTGCTGCTTATCTGAGCCTGCATGGTCACGACGGAAAGGCAGGCCAACATCAGGCAAAGAAGGTTATTGTATCTGGTCTTCATTATAGTCAAGTATCTTGTTGAGTCCTCGCGGAACAATATATTTGTCCGAGAAAATAATGTTCTTGATGTTCGTGTCGAAATTGATGTGGTCTCCGCCTGTCAGGAAAACGAGCAGATGCGGGAACTTGGAACGCATGGACTTAATGTATCCTTCGATCTCATACTTCATGCCTCTGAGCACACCACTACGGATGGCCGTCTCTGTATCATAGCCCATTCCAGGCACCACACCTTCCGCATCCACCAAGGGCAGACGGGCTGTAAACTCGTGCAGGGCTCTCAGACGCATTTGCATGCCTGGCGCTATGTTGCCGCCCCAATAGTTGCCGCGAGCATCTATGACTTCGTAGGTGATGCAAGTGCCTGCATCGATGATGAGGAGGTCCTTGCCTGGTTTGAGCGAACTGGCGCCTATGACGGCTGCCAGACGGTCGCTGCCCAACGTCTCTGGTGTGCGATAGCGGTTCGTAATGGGAACAGGAGTGGCTGGAGAGAAACGCAGGATTGGGAACTGCAGGCTGGCAAGTGCTTTTTCCTCGCTTTCTGTAAGATTGCGAACACTAGCGACAATGCCTCTGCGGAAACCGTGTTTCTGCACAAACGCATCAAGTCCTGAGAGTTCGCCACTCTCCGACCGAACCACATCGACAGGCTCATCACCACGGAAAGCAACCATCTTAGTGACGGAGTTTCCTATATCTATAATCAATTTCACGGGTGCAAAGATACGAAGAAGCGAGCAATATACAAAAGGAAATCGAAAGATTTTCTTTTTATTAACCTTTCGTGTCTGAAAACATATACTGTGACGTTTGCAAACGTGGCACGTGTCGTTCGCAAACGTCACACTAGTAAATTGCAAACGTCACACTAGTAAATCGCCAACGTCACACTAGATGATTGCGATCGTCACACTATACGTTTTCATTTTAACTACAGGTCTTTTGCCTGCAGTATGTTCTCTCCTTTCTTCAGCTTCACGGTTCGCTGCTTCCCGTTCACTAAGAGCGAGACCTTGCAAGCCTGTTTGGTAACGAGATTAAGAGAGGTGACACGATGGCCTTTCCACTCCATATCGACAGTTATTCCACCTCGAGCGCAAGCTCCACTCAGCGCTCCGTCCTTCCAGTTGGCAGGCAAAGCGGGCAAAAGCTCTATGCTGACGGTCGGTTTGCCCTTTGCGTTGAGGGCATAGTCACTCTGCAAAAGCATCTCTATCACACCTGCACAACCGCCGAAGTTGCCATCTATCTGGAAAGGGGAATGAGCGTCAAGAAGGTTGGGATAAGTGCCTCCGCCCCTTCGAGCATCAGGGCCTCGATAGCCGTCAGGACTCACATACGAGAGCAGTTTGCGGAAAATGTGATAGGCATTCCCTGCGTCATGCAGACGAGCATAGAGGTTCACGCGCCAACCTGTGCTCCAACCAGTAGTACGGTCGCCTTTTATCTCCAAAGTCTTGTGAGCAGCTCGATGAATATCCTCCACACTGTTCACGCCATCATCCAGGCAATGCCCGGGATAGACGCCAAAGAGATGACTCTGGTGACGATGGTGAGGATCTTCATCATCCCAATCGTAGAACCATTCCTGGAGGTTTCCCTTCTTGCCTATCTTATAGGGTTGCAAGCGAGAAAGGGCTTTGTCCGCCTCTTTGATGAAATCCTTATCCAAGCCAAGCACGAGGGCTGCATTTCTGGCATCCGCAAGACATTCGCGAACCATAGACAAGTCCGCAAAGCCGCCATAGAAGGAGCGTCCGTGATAGCCTTGAGGTGTGACATAATCGTTTTCAGGTGAAGTGCAGGGAGCAGTAATGAGGTATTCCGGACCCTCAACTCCCATATCCTTTGTGCTGATAAGCCACCCAAGACAGAACTCTGCGGCGCCCTTCAAGACGGGATAGTACTCGAGAAGGAACTCCTTGTCGAGCGAGAAGGCATAATGCTCCCAAATGTGTGTGCTCAACCAGGCTCCGCCCATGTTCCAGTTTGCCCATTGAGGGTCGCCTGTATGCAGTCCTACAGGACAAGTCATCGCCCAAATATCTGTGTTATGACCCATACACCACCCTTTTTGAACGCCATAATATGCCTTTGCCGTAAGTTCGCCAGAACCTTGCAACTCCTTCAGGAAGGTGAACAAAGAGTTGTGCATCTCGGGCAAGGCAGCCGTCTCTGCAGGCCAATAGTTCTCCTCCAAGTTGATATTTGCAGTATAGTTGCAAGACCAGGGCGGCAAGATGCTCTCGTTCCAAAGCCCCTGCAGGTTGGCTGGCACATTGGGCGTACGAGAACAAGAGATGAGCAGATATCTGCCATACTGGAAATACAGTTCCTCCAGAGCAGGATTGAAGACATTCTCATCCACATACTCCTTCAGGACATCCTCTGTGGAACGGGAATCTGCCGTGCCCTTTCCCAAAGAGAGTTTCACGCGGTCGAAGATGGTCTTGTAGTCTGTGATATGTTTTTCCCTCAGAGTTTCGTAGGGCAAAGCAGCCAGCCTCTTCAACCTGGCATTGGCTATCTGCTGATAGGGTTTGCCTTCTTTCGCAGGGTCTTTATCATATCCGTTAAACGAGGTTGCATTAACGAGGAAGATGGTAACTTCGCGCGAACCTTCCACCAGTACGGAATTGCCCTCCGTCCTCGCCTTGGAAGCCGCCACCTGCACTTTAGTGCAAAAGCGTGTGCCTCTGTCAGGATCGTACGAGAACCTTTCCCGCGCATTATAATAGTTGGGTAAAGAGGCATAGCAGGCATTGCCTTCGTTGACAAGCACACAGCCTTCTTCCGTATGAAGCTGACTCTTCAGTTGACAGGAAAGTCCGATGCGAGCACGGATTCCGCTGGGATTGTCTGTGGTAAGGCGTATGACAATGCCCGAGTCGGGATGTGTGGCAAAGTATTCTGCCGTGTAGCGATAGCCGCCTCTCCTGTAGGAAGTATGGGCCGTAGCATTGCCGATGTCCAACCAACGGCGGTATTCAGTCACGCCTTCGCTTGTGTCCAGATAGTCGATAGTCAGTTGACCAAGAGGTTGATAGTTCTGCGAGAAATGCCCTTGAACATTCCTTTGCAGCCTGTCCGCCTCTGGATAATCGCCCTTGCGCAACGCCTCACGAATGGCGGGAATGCTCTTATATGCCTCAGGAGAGAAGACTTTCTGGCTCGAAGGTTCTCCCGTCCAAAGCGTAATGTCATTCAGCGAGACTTTGTCTTGCTCTGTGCCGCCATAGACAATGCCGCCCATCGTGCCATTGCCGATGACCAAAGCCTCTTCGAAAAACGTTGCAGGCTTGTCATAATGCAATGTCTGCGCTCCTGCTCCAACAGGCACAATCAGCCACAATGCTGCCACCATTGCAGCCACTCTTGCTTGAATCTTTCCCATATCCTAATTCCTTTAATTATTTTCAATCCTTGCTGCAAAGATACAAAAAAATTGGAAGATAATTCACAAAAAGTCGTATCTTTGCATCACAAAAACTGTTAAACAAGGAAAAACATTAAAACCAACGACTATTATGAAGCAGCGTTTGCAATCATTGGACGCCTTGAGAGGCTTCGACCTCTTCTGTCTTGTGGCACTCTCCGACCTTGTCGAGGAGTTGGCAGAAGTAATTGACAAACCTTGGATGGGCAAAGTGATGGAGCATTTTACCCATAAACCGTGGGAAGGGTTCTCCGCTTGGGACCTTGTGATGCCCCTGTTCATGTTCATGGCTGGTGTGGCAATCCCCTACTCGCTCAGTAAATATAAAGAGGAAGGAGCCAGCCGGAAGAAACTCTACTGGCGGCTTGGAAAGCGTGTCCTGCTCTTGTGGATCTTCGGCATGATGGTGCAAGGAAACCTTCTAGCACTCGACCCAAACCGCATCTACCTGTTTACCAACACCTTGCAAGCCATTGCCGTGGGTTATCTCTTCAGCGCAATCTTCTATCTGCACACCAGCTGGAAGACACAAATAGGCATAGCTGTCGCCCTTCTGCTCACATTCTGGGGAGCGATGGAATGGATAACAATTGGTAACTTTGGCGGTGGCGACTACACACCTCACGGCAATCTGGCTGAAGGCATCGACTCCATGGTGCTTGGAAGGTTCCGCGACACAGCACAAGTCATTGATGGACAAGTGGTCGTGAATCCTCACTACACCTACACTTGGCTACTGAGCAGCTTGAACTTCATTGTGACTGTATTGACTGGTGTTCTGGCAGGAGAAGCGCTGAGAAGCACGCTGAAGCAGGGACGGAAAGTTGCCTTGTTGCTTGGAGCGGGCATAGTTCTGGTGGCACTTGGTTGGACTTGGGACCTCGTTCATCCTGTCATCAAGCACATTTGGACTGGCTCGATGGTGTTTGTCAGCAGCGGTTACTGCTTCCTTTTGATGGGACTTTTCTATTGGTGGATTGATTGCCGAGGGCATAGCAAACACCTCACCTTCCTGAAAGTGTATGGCATGAACAGCATCACAGCCTATGTGGTGAGTCATGTCATCAGTTTCCGCAGCATCAGCAAGTCGCTCTTCTTTGGCTTGGAGCAATATGTGGGCGACTATTATGGCTTCCTCATCCAGCTGAGCAATTGTGCCATCCTCTTCCTTATATTATATATAATGTACAGGAACAGGATTTTCCTGCGGGTATAGAGGAAGCGGGAGAAAGAAGGAGGATGCACCCAACCGAGTGCATCCTCCTTTTCTGTTCACAGGAATGTGAGGGTTATTATTCTTCAGCCCAGATATCCCATGCGTTATCTTCCTTTGTGAGGGCCTTGTCGCCATTCACAGTATCGTCACTGATAATCAGGCTTTCAGCAAGCATCTTGGCTGCCTGTGCCTCTTCAATCTTCATTGCAGGTGCTAAATATTTCATTTTCTTCTTGTTTTTAACAGTTAATAGAATTTATTTATAAGAACTTCCCCTTTTTCCCTCTCCGCGAGGGAGAGGGATGGGGGAGAGAATCTCTTTTTTATTTCAGCACCTTCTTACCGTTGATAATGTTGATGCCCTTCTGAACCTTGCTCAAGCGCTGACCAGCTACATTGTAGATAACTGCGTTCTCGTCAGCAGCATTGATGCCAGAAATACCAGTTGCATCATCAGCATCGAAGCCATAGAAGGCCTTTACAGAAGAAGCCTTCACGATGTAGCCCTTGCCTGCAGCGATGGTGGTTTCAGGTGTTGCCTTGTAGAAGCCTACACCTTCTGCGCCATCAGCCAGGATGTACTGAGTGCCGTCAGCAACAAATGCTTCTGCTGCAGCTACGAGGTCGTTGTACTGCTCTGCACCTGCTTCTGTGGTGACATGCACATCATAGCTACCAGCAGCAGCCTTAACTACAACAGCTGTGCCTGCAGGAACAACAGTGATGGGCTCCAGATGAACATAAGTTTCCTTTGCTTCACATGTGAATGCCTGAACATCAAGGCCTGTGAAGTCCAAAGCCTGCTCAGCAACAACAGTTGCATAGCCTGCTTCGCTGACTACAACAGTCTGAGTTGCAACATCTTTTGCTAAGATGACGTTGATGGAGTTCAACTGGGTGTTACCTGCAATGTTAACAACTACAGTCTGTGCACTACCAGTCCATACAGCTTGCTTGCTGCTAGCATTGTCTGTAAATTCGCCACTGTCTGCAGAGTTGCCTGTGTTCCATTTGTTATAGTTGAATTCAAGACCGACAATCACATAACCCTCAGCAGCCGAGAATGTCAGTGTACCACCATAAACGCGCAACTGCGGGCCAGCAGTTGTACTCCAATAACGGTTAGGCGTGCTGGCAGTGCTTGTAGAAATGGTCAGAGCAACATTGCCCTCTTCCAGAGTAGTTTCTTCTGTAATATCACCATCGGTAACTCCAGTAGCCGATACAGGCACATCCATCTTGTTGAAGTCGAAGGTAGCCAATGTCTCGTAAGGCTTGATGTCGAACCACTGTATCTCGGTAGCATTGGTTTCGCCACCACCATAGTAGATGCTCTGGATGCCGATCTTATTCCAATCCTCAGAGAACAGGTCGTTCAGGTAAATCTTATTTGCGTAGATGTCATACTGTTCCGTAAATCCATAAGGAATCTCTGTCAAGTTTTCTGTTAGACGTGTGTGAGTGGCAGGAGTAAAGGTCAGTGGAGCAACCTCTTTTTCCACATCAGTGTAGATTATGTAGGTAAGTTTTGAACTAAGGATGGGATCGCCATTGACATCTTGAAGAGGCACATTAAAGTCGATGTACCAACCATAGTCGCCATTCGTTAAAGCTGTAATTGCAGGGTTAGCAGGCATAACAGCCTTCTCAATTACTCTCGTCAGAACACAACTACGATAAGAATCGAAATAGTATTGGGAGTTGTCAATCAGGAAGAATTCATTCTGAGCTGTGAGTGTGCCAGCTTCTGCGTCGTAAGTGAATACCACGTCTTCACCCAAAATGATATTCAGGTACATATCATATGTGTCTGCGTAGTTGCCGAAATACTGTCCGGAAGGGAATGTAATGGTAGTACCATCAAGTGTACCTTTCACCCATGCTTCAGGCAGTCTAGTACAGAGTCCCTGAATATATACATCGCTACCATCAAAGCCAATTAATACATTGCCCGAGACATCAGCTTTGTCTTCATAATTGCGAGCAGTAATACTATACTCTTCGGTTACCAAACCTTCAGGAGCTACAACCACTTCAGGAGTTGCGGGCTTTTCCTTAGTGAAAGTGGGCTTGTTCCAATAGGCATAGACACTAAATGCATCCTCAGCAGCGCACTCACCAATGTACGTTGTGACACACTCCAGGACACCTGCCTCTTGGTCGAAGTTGAACACAAGATCACAAAGCGTTTCACCATCATTGGAACCTGATATCCACTCAGGGTAGCTCTCGTCATCATCTACCTGCTGAGCGGCGGGGAATGTGGCGGTGGTACCATCGATGGTGCCCTTAATCCAAGCATCCTCTACCCAATAAGCCAGACCGGCAATGTAGATGTCACTGCCGTCAACAATTACCTGAATAGACTCAGGGGTGCCGTTTTGCCAACCATCATCACCAGCATAAACAAGTAGCTGACCACTAGCAGTGTAGTAGGTTTCTGCAACAGCAGATTCTGGAGGAGTGACCAGTCCCTGAGCGCGGCGAGGAGCTTTACGGACTGATGACTGACGGCTAACTGCATTTGCTATAGGCAACTGCTTCTTGGCCAAACTTTTTACTACAGCAGCCGTGTTCAGCGCTTTCAGGTCGCGCTTCTCAGGTCCTGCTGCGAATGCAGCGACAGCGATAAATGCTGCCATCAACATAAGTGTAAACTTCTTCATAAATTTACTTGTTTTTAGTTATTAATTATTGTGAACTGTTTGTTATTTTAATTCTCTCTTTCACGCTACGCGCGCATTATTCCTAAATTATTAGCGACGGCAAAGATAGGACTATTTCATCAAATACGCAAGAAAAATGCAAATGTTTTTATGATATTTGGACTAAATTTCGTACCTTTGCGCCCGTGTTTAAGAAACTGACCATACTTTTTTGTCTCGTATTGAGCTTTTTCCAAGGCAGTTTTGCCCAGCAGCAAGACAGCATACGAGTGACTCTCCTCACCTGTTCTCCAGGTCAGGAAGTCTATTCCCTTTATGGGCATACCGCCATTCGCCTTCAAGTGCCAAAGGATAGTTTGGACGAAGTCTTCAACTACGGTGTCTTCGATATGTCGAAGCCCAACTTTGTCTGGCACTTCGTGCTTGGCCAGACGGACTACATGGTGCAGCCAATCCCCTGGGAATACTTCATCATAGACTATGACAGGCGAGGCTCGAGCATAACCGAACAGGAACTGAATCTGACTCAGGGCGAGGCCAGTCGGCTGCTAAGCAATCTCATCGAGAACAGCCGACCGGAGAATCGCGAATACAGATACAGTTTCCTCTATGGCAATTGTACGACTAAGGTGCGCGACATGGTGGAAGAGGTCATCATGGGTCGCATACAATATCCTAATGCCTTACCTCACGAGACGGCACGCGAAATCCTGCACCATTACACGGTTCATCACCCTTGGGCACAGGAGGGGAACGACCTCTTGCTTGGTTCGGAGATGGATACCATCATGTCGGAACGGGCAGCAATGTTCATTCCTGAGAACTTGATGCAAGCCTTCGACGAAGCCTTCATCCGCGACGGAAAGGGCGATATGCGTCCCCTCGTAAAGAGCAAGGCTGTCATTCTGGAAGCCAAGCCGCAAGTCGTCGAGAAGGAGTTCCCGCTCTCACCCATGCAGGCTATACTTGTCTTCGCAGCCCTTTGTCTGCTCATCATGTTGCTCGAGATATGGACAAAGCGGCTCTTCTGGCTTTGGGACGTAGTGATTCTGCTGCTTCAAGGCACTGCAGGAACGCTGCTCGCCTTTATGTTCTTCTTCTCGAAACACCCTGCAGTGGACTCCAATTGGCAGATATGGCTACTGAATCCAATCTTCTTCATTGGCATTCCACTTGTCATAAAAGCTGCCATCCGACACAAGCAAACGCTCTGGTATGCCTTCTATTTTGTCGTTTTGGCACTATTCTTGTTATTTTCTCCGTGGATACCACAAGTATTTGCAAAAATAACCGTACCTTTGGCATTGTGTTTGCTCACAAGACCAATAAGTTACATGTTCTGCCGCAGAAAGAAAAGACATGGCCATAAATAGATACAGACTCCTATCCTCCCTCATTGTGCTGCTTGCCGTGACGGGTTCCAACGCTCAAGACGCATCTTCTGTGCCGTCTTTGGTGGTGAACATTGTCATCGACCAGCTGCGGAGCGACTACATGGATGCCTTTACGCCACTTTACGGTCAGGGCGGGTTCCAACGTCTCAAGGAGAAAGGCCGCTACTATTCTCAGGCAGAATATCCGTTCAGTTCCCCTGATCCTGCTTCGGCTATGGCGTGCCTGATGACTGGCACAAGCCCCTATGCTAACGGCATTGTGGGCGACAGATGGCTTGACCGTCAGACATTGCTGCCCGTCTTCTGCGTGGATGACGATACCTATCCAGGCATCCACACCGACGAGAAGTCCTCGCCAAAGCATCTTGCAGTCTCAACCATCGGCGACGAGTTGAAGGTCTCTTCCGAGGGGAAAAGTTTTGTCTATTCCATCGCTCCAACTCGAGAAGCTGCCGTTCTGGGCGCAGGTCACGCTGGCAATGGCGCATTCTGGCTCGACGACTGGACAGGCAAATGGGCAACCACCTGCTACTACGACAACTATCCCGACTGGTTGGCGGACTACAGCATCCGTTCTTCGCTCGAGGATCGCATTAGCGACATACATTGGGAACCGCTTAATGAGCAGGTTGCCAACTTCCAATACTTTGTCTCTTCTGGCGGCAGCAAGAGCAAACCCTTCAGCCACAAGTTCAAGTCGGGCCGCAAGTTCCGCGAGTTCAAAGCGACTGCTTGTGTGAATGATGAAGTCAATCTCCTTGCCAAAGAAGCCATTGAGAAAGCAGGACTCGGCACAGACGCCGTCACAGACCTGCTGACACTCACTTACTACGCCGGCGCTTACGACCATCAGTCTGCCATGAAGTTCGGCATGGAGATGCAGGACACCTATGCCCGTCTGGACAGACAACTCGAGGATCTCTTCGACTTTGTGGAGGAGAAGGTGGGTATGGACAAGACCTTGTTCATTGTCACCAGCACCGGCTACTTCGATTCAGAAGAACTGATGGACCTGAGCAAGTACCGCATCCCAACCGGTGTCTTCTCCATCACAAAAGCGAAGGCGTTGCTCAACATGTACCTCATCGCCGTCTATGGTCCTGGCGACTATGTTGAGACTGCCATCGATAACCAGCTCTACCTCAATCTCAAACTCATCGAGAACCGCAACCTCAACCTGACGGAAGTGTTGGACCGTTGTAGCGCATTCCTCATCCAGTTGAGCGGCGTGAAAGATGTCTATACCAGTCAACGCCTGTCACTCGGCGCAGGAACCCCAGGCATAAGCAAACTCCGCAATGCCTACAATCCGAAGTGCTCAGGCGATATCCTCATACAGGTTTCACCAGGTTGGCAACTCAAGAACGAAGACACACACGAGCAATCGCTCAGCCGAGAGTCGTACCTGAGTTTTCCGCTCTTCTTCCTCGGAGCCGGCATCGTGCCCGAAAAAGTGCGGATTCCCGTCAGTATCGACCAGGTTGCGCCGACTGTGGCACAGGCTCTTCGCATCCGTGCTCCGAATGCCTGCCCGCAAGCTCCGCTTAACTACTGAAACATCACACGTGATAAACGCAAACGACTAACGTGACAAATGCAAACGACACACGTGATGATTGGCAACGACACACGTGACGTTTGAAAACATCAAATAACACTAACGAATCATACATTATAATATATGGACATTTCCAAGTTTCTAGTAAAACTCTTTGGCGACAAGAAAAGCCGCGACCTGAAAGCCTATCGCCCTATGGTAGAGGCAGTGCTGCAGGTCTATCCCGAAATACAAGCACTCTCGAACGACGAACTTCGCGAACGCTCCAAAGCGATTAGAGAGCGCATACAAGACTCCGTCAAGGACTTGCGCCAGCAAATACAAGTGCTGAAGGACAAGATTCCAGGCACAGACATACAGGACCGTGCACCCATCTTCGCACAAATCGACAAGCTCGAGAAGGATGTGCTCGAAACCTTCGAAAAGGCTCTCGACAAAGAGCGTGCAGAAGTATTCGCCATTGTCAAGAGAACTGCAGAACTCTTCGCAACAAACGAGACAATAGAAGTAACGGCTAACGACTTCGACCGCGACCTCGCAGCATCGCACGACTTTGTTGACATCGAGGGCGAAAAAGCCGTCTATCACAATCACTGGGTAGCTGGCGGTAACGACTTGAAGTGGGACATGGTTCACTTCGACGTTCAGCTCTTCGGCGGTACCGTACTGCATCAAGGCAAGATTGCCGAGATGTTTACGGGTGAAGGTAAGACGCTCACAGCAACACTCCCAGTCTTCCTGAACGCTTTGACTGGCAATGGTGTTCATGTTGTCACAGTCAACGACTATCTGGCAAAGCGTGACTCGGAATGGATGGGCCCCATCTACATGTTCCACGGCTTGAGTGTGGACTGCATCGACAAGCATCAACCCAACAGCCCGGAACGTCGCAAAGCCTATCTCGCCGACATCACTTTCGGCACGAACAACGAGTTCGGCTTCGACTATCTGCGTGACAACATGGCACAAGACCCGAAGGACCTCGTGCAGCGCTCCCACAACTACGCCATCGTGGACGAGGTCGACTCAGTCCTCATCGATGATGCCCGTACTCCGCTCATCATCTCTGGTCCTGTCCCCAAAGGCGACGACCAACAGTTCGAGCAGTATCAACCTCTGGTGGAGCGTCTTGTAGGCGTACAAAGACAACTCGCAACTCAGTATCTTGCCGACGCAAAGAAGCAAATAACGGAAGGTACAGAAGCAAACGACAAGCAGAAGACCGCCGAGGGTTTCCTTGCGCTCTTCCGCAGCCACAAAGCTTTGCCTAAGAACAAGCCCCTCATCAAGTTCCTCTCCGAACCAGGCATCAAGGCTGGTATGCTCTCCACAGAAGAAATCTACATGGAGAACAACAACCGCCGTATGCACGAAGCAACCGATCCGCTCTACTTCGTGGTCGACGAGAAGCTGAACAGCGTGGAACTGACTGACAAGGGTAACGAATGGCTGGCTTCGCAAGTGAACGACCCCGAACTCTTCGTCTTGCCCGACATCGCAACCATTCTCTCGCAGATTGACCATTCTGGCAAAACAGACGAAGAAAAGATTGAGGAAAAGGACCGCATCTTCAACGATTACGCCACAAAGAGCGAACGCGTACACACCATACAGCAACTGCTGAAGGCATACACAATGTTCAACCTCAACGACGAGTATGTCATCCAGGACGGCGAAGTCAAGATTGTGGATGAGCAGACAGGCCGTATCATGGAAGGACGCCGTTGGAGCGACGGTTTGCATCAGGCTGTCGAGGCAAAGGAGCATGTTCAAGTACAAGCTGCCACACAGACTTACGCCACCATCACCCTGCAGAACTACTTCCGCATGTACCACAAATTGGCTGGTATGACGGGTACGGCTGTCACGGAAGCTGGCGAGTTCTGGGACATCTACAAGCTCGATGTAGTGGAGGTTCCAACGAACCGTCCCGTTGTCCGTACTGACATGAACGACCGCGTATATCGCACACAACGCGAGAAGTATAAAGCCGTCATCGAAGAAGTCGAACTGATGCGTACAAGTGGACGCCCTGTCCTTGTTGGCACGACCAGTGTCGAAATCTCCGAGATGCTGTCAAAGATGCTCCAGATGCGCAAGATACCTCATCAGGTGTTGAACGCAAAGCTGCACCAAAAGGAAGCAGACATCGTGGCTCTGGCAGGTCAGAGTGCTATGGGTACCGTCTATGTTGCAACAGACGGACGCGCCTTCAACGAGAAGAGCACAGCTATAGGTTATCAGACACGCATCGAGGCAGAAGCTGCAAAGAAGGAGAAGCGCGAGCCTCGCGAAGCTCTTGAACTCATAAAGACAGAAGAACGACTGCTTGGCACCGTAACCATCGCCACCAACATGGCAGGTCGTGGTACGGATATCAAGCTCTCGCCTGAAGTGAAAGCAGCAGGTGGCTTGGCCATCGTCGGCACAGAACGTCATGAGAGCCGTCGCGTGGACCGTCAGCTTCGCGGACGTTCCGGTCGTCAAGGTGACCCCGGAAGCAGCGTCTTCTTCGTCAGCATCGAGGACAAATTGATGCGACTCTTCGCCAGCGAGCGTATTGCCAGAGTGATGGACAGCCTTGGCTTCAAGGATGGCGAGATGATTGAGCACAGCATGATTACTCGCAGCATCGAGAACGCACAGAAGAAGGTCGAGGAGAATCACTTCGGCATCCGTAAGAACCTGCTCGAATACGACGACGTCATGAACAAGCAGCGTACAGTCATCTACGAGAAGCGTCGTCATGCTCTCATTGGTGAACGTCTCGGCATGGACATTAGCAACATGATTTGGGACCGTGTCTGCAACATTTTGGAGAACAACGACTATGAAGGTTGCCGCTTGCGTTTCCTCGAAATCATGGCGATGGAAGTTCCTTTTACTGCCGAGCAGTTCGAGACGATGAAACTCGACGATGTGGCAGAACTGGCATACCAAAAGGTGCTTGAACGTTTCCAGCAGAAGCAGGAAATCATGATGAACAATGCCAACAAGGTTGTAACGACTATCTACGAAAGCCCGCAAGGCAGTATGTACGAGAACCTCATGGTCCCTGTCATTGCCGGCAACCGCCAGTACAACATCCCATCGAACCTAAAGGAAGCTTACGAAAGCCAGTCACGCTCAGTTGTGACAGCATTCCACAAAGCCATCATCCTGCACATCATCGACGACGCTTGGAAGGAAAACCTGCGACTGCTCGACGAACTGAAGCACAGTGTACACAATGCAAGCTACGAGCAGAAGGATCCCTTGCTCATCTTCAAGTTGGAAAGCGCCAAGCTCTTCGACGACATGATTAACCAGATCAACGACCGCACCGTATCCATCATCATGCGCGCCATGATACCGGAACTGCAAATACAAGGAGCGCCTCAGCAAGAAATGCCGCGCCGCGAACAGCCTCGTCTGCAAGAGTCACGTGGAGAGTTGACCGACACAGGAATGCAACAAGCAGCGGCACGCGACACGCGAGACCGTCAGCCCGTACAACCCATCCGTCGTGAGAACTTGCCAGGCCGTAACGACCCATGTCCTTGTGGCAGCGGCAAGAAGTTCAAACAATGTCACGGAAGAAATCTATAATCCTATGGAAGCAAGCAAACAGACAATCCAACAGATTGAGCGCACACTGCGCAAGGTTATCGCAAAGTTTCCCGCCGATGCTGAACCAGTCATGACGGACATTCATCTCCTGGTCAGCAATTACACTGGGGAGATACGCACTTACAACGACGATGACGAGGAACTTGACCGTTGCGTAGTTGAAGAGTGGATCAAAAGTTCAGACGAGAAATTCTACGAAGATATTGTGCCCATCCTGCGCAGTTGCATCGAAAACATGCGTCCGAACATCGAGAAGATGAGCATCATGCAACCATTCAGCTTCGTCCTTATCGACGAAGATCATGAGACATTGCAGGACTTGGTCATCATCGACAGTGAAGAAACAGTTATGCTCGATACGACATTGCTCGATGGACTTGAGGAAGACCTTGATGCCTTCCTGAAGCAATTGTTGGAGGACTGAACGCACAAACAAAGGACCTGTTGTGGCAGTTGAAAAGCAAAAACGCAGCAGGAAATACACATTTTCTTCATACAAATACCTATTATATGAAAAAAAATGCGTACCTTTGTGCGCTTTAAGCGAACAATAATAAACAAATCATAAATAACAAATGGCAACATTACAAAAAATCCGCAACAGAGGCAAGATCCTTATCTTTACGGTCGGCCTTGCTCTGTTTGCTTTCATCGCCGAAGAGTTTGTGCGCTCTCTCTCTTACACGCAGACTGAGCGCCACCAGCGTGTCGGCAAAATCTATGGCGACAAAATTAACGTACAGGAGTTCAACGCACAAGTCGAGGAGTATACCGACGTTGTGAAGTTCACGCAAGGTGTCAACACTTTGTCTGACGACCAGCTTTCCATGATGCGTGACCAAGTTTGGCAGACGCTTGTCAACGACAAGGTCATGCAGCACGAATGCGAGAAGCTTGGCATCACTGTCACCGATGCAGAAATGCAGGACATCATCAACAGTGGTCGCAACCCGATGCTTGCACAGACTCCCTTCCGGACAGCACAAGGCACATTTGACGTAAATGCGTTGAAGCAGTTCCTTAACCAGTACAACGAGGTCATGACCAATCCTGAGCTCAACAGCGAGATCAAGGAACAGTACCAGCAGATGAACAACTATTGGAAATTCATCGAGAAGACCATTCGTCGTCAGACTTTGAACAACAAGTATCAGG
Organism: uncultured Bacteroidales bacterium; assembly: GCA_902779315.1. Classification (GTDB taxonomy): domain Bacteria; phylum Bacteroidota; class Bacteroidia; order Bacteroidales; family Bacteroidaceae; genus Physcousia. The sequence goes on from CACZBC010000016.1 coordinate 22,242, forward strand.
CTCTGCTGAATGGTTTGATGGTTAGCAATCCTGTTGCTGCTCAGGCAAGTTTTGACGGTCGCACCAACGAGACTGACATATACATGGCAGCTCTCCCCTTCACCAGCATCAAGGATGACGACGTGAAGGTTGAGGACAGCGAGCTTAAGGCTAAGTACGAAGAGCTGAAGGAGTTGTTCCGTACTGATCAGGAGACTCGCGACATCAAGTACATCGACATCAATGTCACAGCAAGTGATGCTGACAAGGCAAACCTGCAGAAAGAGATGGAAGGCTATGCACAGGCTCTCGCAGAAGGTGCAGATCCCGCCAAGACTGTTCGCGAAGCTGCAAGCCAGGTTCCCTACAGCGTGCTACCCATCAGCGCAAAGGCTCTGCCCCACGACATCGCTGAGAAGCTCGACTCGATGGGAGTTGGTGCTCAAGTAGGTCCCTTTGTACACGAACACGACAACACTATCAACATCGTTCGTCTCATTGGCAAGGTCAGCCTTCCTGACTCTGTCGAGGTACGTCAGATTGCCGCTCCAGGCAATGACATGGCTGCCATCGAGAAGACTGCAGACAGCATCATGAACGCTCTCGCTGCAGGTGCTAATTTCGACACTATCGCCAAGAAGTACGACCAGCCTGCTACCAAGACTTGGATCACCAGCAGTCAGTACGAGGGTCAGTCTATCGACGAGAACAACCGCAAGTTCATCAGCACTATCAGCACTGCAGCAGTTGGCAGCTACAACAAGATTGTGCTTGACGGTCAGGGCGTCATCATCACTCAGGTTACTGATCGCCGCAACATCGTTTCCAAGTATGATGTTGCTGTCATCAAGCGCGCTATGGACTTCAGCAAGGAAACTTACGGCAAGGCATACAACGACTTTAGCAGTTTCTTGGCAGGCAATCCAAAGGCAGAAGACATCGAGGCTAATGCCGCTCAGGCTGGCTATACCGTCCAGACACGCAACAACTTAAGCAGCACAGAGCACAATGTAGCCAATGTTCGCAGCACACGTGATGCCCTTCGCTGGATCTTCGACGACAAGACAAAGGTTGGCGACGTATCACCTCTCTATGAGTGTGGCGACAACGACCACATGCTTGTCATCACCCTCACAGGCATTCACAAGAAAGGATATCTGCCTTGGGATGACGAACAGATTCGCACCTTCCTGACTGGCGAAGTGATGAAGGACAAGAAGGCTGCTATGCTTCAGGAGAAGTTGAAAGGCGTGAAGAGCATAGCCGACGTAGCAAAGATTGAAGGTGCCGTTACGGATACCATCCACCACATCACCTTCATGAGCAATGCTTTCGTATCGAAGATTGGTGCTAGCGAACCTGCACTGAGCGGATCGGTAAGCAAGGCAAAGAAGGGCGACTTCAAGTCTGGCATCAAGGGCAAGGCTGCCGTCTATGCTTATCAAGTGCTCGACCAGAAGAAGACTGAAGAGAAGTTCGACAAAAAGGCAGAAGAACAGAGACTCCAGCAAAGCGTCGCACGTTCACTTGGCAACTTCCAAGGCGAACTCATGCAGGATGCAAACATCAGCGACAAGCGTTACATCTTCTTCTAAAGAGGAAAAGAATCACATAAGCGAAAGCCCCTTGCAGACAGTTTCTGCAGGGGGCTTTTCTCTTGCGACACTTCATTCAGAAAAACAACCCACGTGATGTTTGCAAAGATCACGTGTGAAGATTGCAAACGTCAAACGTGAAGTTTGCCAATTACACACGTGACGTTTGCAGTTTAGGCACGCCACGTTGAGCAATTAGGTTGGGGACGTTTTGCATTCACCTTAATATCGCAAACAAATTAGGGGGCAGACCTTTCGATCCGCCCCCTGATTCATGTAGCTGTGCAAACGCACAAAGTATTGTTCAAACTACTTTTGGAAGAACTTTTTCCCGTCCTTCACAACGATACCTTTGTAGTCCTTTCCAACTCGCTGACCTGCTAGATTATAACTGAAGCCAGCGACTTTCTCATCGGCAGTAATAGTTTTTATGGCATCAGGATCAAGACCTTCGACGGGTGAGTTGAGCACATAAAACTCGTCCACCACATTGCCATTGACGACATCGGTGCCATAAATGGCAGTTACGTCATAGTATTTGTCCGTAATGTTTGAAGGCAAACTGATTTTGGGCGACTTTATCTGGAACTTATTCCAAAGGCGCACACGATTTTCACCCACTACTGCGAAGACACCACTTTCGCGCACAAGTGTTAGTCCCTGCACCAGTACCAAGTCACAATAGTGGTCGGTAGTGAGTTCATCAGCAAAGAGGATGGTCGGCTGAGGAGCCTCACCGCTGACAGCAGAAAGGTCTTTCACTACTGCAGTTCCATTGACTGGTGTAAACTGGGGCAAAAGATTGCCATAAGTCAACTTGCCATAGATATTGCCATTCAGCACGTCATTTCTGTTTACCTCGATGCCCGTTCCTCGTAGCACAATACTTCCTGAAGTATCACGCAAGTAAATGTCATCATCATAGATATAGAGCACTTGCGCATCAGTAAGTGTAAGGAGAGCCTCACTGCCTTCATTCATTGCACGGAATGAAGCAATGTCAGGAACCGATTTAAGTTGTGTTACAGTCACAGTACATGTAGCCGTCAAGGTATCATTGGCAATTACCGTGATTTGAGCAACTCCTTCACTCAAAGCCGTCACCACACCTTCGTCGTTTACTTCAGCCACCACTTCATTGTCACTAGTGAATCTGAGCGTATAAGGAGCTGATTCGGGGATGCATACGGTCGTGAGCTGCAGCGAGTTTCCTACGGCAATCGTACAGCTGTCACTTTCAAAGTTGATAGAGGTCAGTACGTTCACATTGTACGCCTCAAAAGTGATAACGCCAGAACGCTCTTTGATATCGCGGAGTCCAAGCAACGAAAGCTTACCTGCCCAAGTCTTCAAGTTAGGCGTAGTCTCATTGTTGATGGTCTTCATGTTTTTTGTACCGGGGAATGGATCGCTGGCTAGACCCACGGAGGCACTGTATGCATCGGACTTTACGCCACCAGCGCGTATCAACTCATAATAGGGATGGGCCGGATTGTCGTTCACAGTATTATATTCCCAGGCCGAGGCGTTAGTGGAATCCACACGGAAGATAAGCATACCATGGCCTGGAAGTTGGGCATCCCACTTAGACTTCTGTCGATTCTCGATGATAAAGAACTCCTTCTTAACAGGCGTATTCAACCTGAACCCACTATTACTTGTATGGAGAGCTTCCAATCTAAGCATGCTCGGCTCGGTAATAACCTGCGGTGTAGCAAAGCCTAAAGCATAACGTTCGAAGAGTGAAAGGTTGCAAGGTGTGCGTCCATAGTTATAGTCGGCACCATTTGCCATCACTGACCACGAATCGGGATTCACGCACTCGTCATCGTATTGATTGCCCGTATCATAGAAATCAGGCAAACCAAGTACATGGCTAAACTCGTGACACATAGTGCCGATACCCTCAAGTACACTCCATTCTGTTGAACCAAAAAGCTCCGTGGAGCATGCATAACGCCCCAGACGTACACCGTCTTTGTTCACATGACGCTCATAGCTGATGTCATATTGATGAGGCCACAAAAGGCGACTGTCATTACCTTCAATGTATGACCCTAAGCCAGAGAAGATAAAGTATATCATGTCAACTACACCGTCACCGTCAACATCATAGTCACTGAAGTTAACCAACGAGTCTGCAGCCGTGCAAGCATCAATCATCAGTTGGGTAGCATTCCTCGAGGACCGGACATAATACTGACTGCGGTTCACCTTCACAGGCCCGACCACATCGAAAGTTGGAACGAACACACCGCTAGAGTTGTCGCGGTAATAGTCGCGCATGCTACCTGTGCAACGCACGGATGTCCCAGAATAACTGAAGTTGGTACGACTTGTGCCCCTATAGTTATCGTCATTAATCATTCCGTCCATGATTTCAGCATAGTCGCTGTAACGGAAGGGGCAATCGTTATACTCCACAAGCAAAACCAGTCCTCGGAACGACGAGTAATCATAATAGGCTTCGCGACGCTGGCCAAGCGTACGAGCACGAGAAGTCTGGTTGCGTTTGCGCATTTGCGCCATCTTTTCTGTTAGCTGCGGCTTCAACCGCCCTACTCTCTCCACATAGCTACATTCCTCCTTCGTACGTTCGCCAGCATCATGTGCCACCAGCGTAGTGGGAATCAACTGACCATCGTCATCCAGCGACGCATAGACATAGCCGCCATCGTCACAACGCACCAACGAATAGCCATCTTCCGTTGTGTTGTAATGAAGATACTCATCGCCAACCAAGCGGATTGTGACAGCAGAACCATCTGGCTGGGGCACCCGAATTGTCCCCCGATAAGCCGGACGAGAATAGATAGTGGCGATGCCAAACAGCATCGCCACTATAGCTAATGACAGTCTTCTCATTTAACGATTTGCTTCCTACCGTTCTTCACGATAATACCCTTGGCATGGTTATTAACACGCTGTCCGGCAAGATTATAAGCATGACTATTATTGATTGGAGTTTTTTCAACAACGGTGCTAATGCCATCTGCGTCGATGTCCTGAGTAACAGTAATTGTCAGTTTGGCACCTGTTTGGAAGAAAACAATCTGACATGTACGGTTTTCAACACCTTCGGGAAGAGCCTCAGTAGTAAATACCAAATCATAGTCGATGCCATTGACAAAGTACTCGTACTCATTGCCATCCTCATCTACTTCAGTAGCAGTCGTATAGTCCTCGTTGGCAACATCAACAGTAAGCCATTCGGGAACTTCCTCCACCTCTTCACCATCTTCCAGGACGCTCTCGATGTCAAGCAAGTAAGTGGGCTCTTTAGTCTCATCGTCAGTTCCATAATACATAGGATCGACATGAACGAGAGACGTACCACCGTCCTTATCGAATATCAAATTCGTTTCATCGTCAGTGTACAGATAACCATATGTGGCATCGAGCAAACCAATAAACAACTGAGGCCAGCCGCCGCCATATGAACGCATTCTCGTCTCACCAGTTGCCTGGAACCAAGTCGATGTAACTTCATTAAAGTTGTGTTCTTGGCTTCCGAGCACACCGTTGAATGTGCCATTGTCCCATCCTTCGATGACAATTACAAACTCATCCTCGATGAACAGATAATCAACAATCTCACTCATGCCAAACTCATCTTCAACATAAAGTTCGGTGAACTCAATAGCAGTAAGGCCAGCATCATATCCGTCAACCACGTTTTCTATAGTAGCATCACTTTCGGCAATAACATCACCCAATGTGAGCGTTCCGGTTGAACTGCGACTGCACTTACATAACTTAATATGTAAATTAAAATCGTCATTGGCTGTGAATGATACCAAAGGCAAAGTTACACCTGTGAGATAGAGAGGTGTCGCAGGCTTGCCTTGATAAGAATAGATAGTTGACATGCTCGTCGGATTTGAACTGTTTTGTGCCCAGAGTTCCGGCGTTGCCCAGTTAAGATAGAAAGTCAAATCATAGTCTGGGTTCTGACGGGTCATCACAGCATAGGTATCATCACCATAGCTAAAATGACTTGCACCCTGACCTGCATAGACACGAACAGTGTCGTAACGAACGGTGCCATCATCACTTAACGCGTGTCCAGCTCCCCAAATATAGGGTTCAGCTACAGCCTCTTCATTGTGAACTGTGAGAGTGAGATTCTCATAAACAGCTCCGCCCTTGGTATTAACGCTGAAATTTCTGTTGTTGCCAGTAAGAGTTGTCTCAACGTCGTCTTCATCATATTCCTTAATAGACCAGTCAAAGTCTGTAGCAATGTCCATGGTGAGATTGCGGAATGTTGTAGGTGCATAAGCTCCCATCATAGCCAAATTGTAATTGTAGCTATAGCCGGAATAACCCAAGCCTGCAAAGAGAACCAATTCCTCAGGCTCACAAGCGACATCTTCTGGTGCCTCAGCAGGATCATCGGGCAAACGATACTTCACATTGTCAATATAAGAGTATGCACCGAGGTAAGTATTGAAAGATGGGTCGAACTTGTCTGTACTCCATGCACCAAGGATGACGCTTTCACCACTAATGGTTTTAAGAGAGCCACCTTCACCTTCGGTAAGTACTATATTGCCATCCTCTGAAGTGCCACTGCAAATCATGATATATTCTGCTTCCGTTTCTTCATCGGCTGGAATGCTGGCAATGACCTGAGGCTTTACAGTGATAGTATTACCTTCCTTCGTGAATTCAACATCAATACCGTCAGGGTAAAGCCCAGCGAAGGTTTCAGTCAGAGGAGACATATCAACAAAGAAATAACTCTCTTCATCATCCATAATCACCCTGCCACGCTGCATTTCCCAATCGACAGGTACATTAGCAAAATAGTCCACGCCATGGCCATTGTACTTTTGGTCAATAACGGTCTCTATACGGTAATAGTAGCTTATGTTAGCTATCATTTCATCCAAACCCATGAAGTCCTCGCTGTCACCCATGTCCACGTCGAACTCAACATTGGAGAATTCGCCAAAACAAATCCAATTGCCATTGGTGATAGTGAGTTTGCCGTTTTCACCAACCGTCATATTGATGATACCATCTTCATCATCGCTATTTGCGGAGAAAAGCGTGACATAGAATGTTGTATCTTGTGCTTCGTTCTGATAACTTGCAATAGATTGTGGTGCAATTGTTAAGACGCCATCTTCATCCATAGTGTACTTCACAGGAACTCCATCAGGGTAGAGTTCAGAAAGGAAGTCAGGCGTAGGTATTACGTCCACAAGTACGTCTACCTCTTCTGACTCTCCTGTTTCCTCGTTGGTAACAGTTGCAGTACTTGGAGTCATTGTCCACTGAACAGATTCTTTTGTTCCATAATCAACACCCATACCAGTGTATGTCTCAGCAAATGCAGGAGCCTTGCGAGGTGCCTTAGCCCTAGAAGTAACCTGGGGATTTAAGGTAATCGTTGGTTGAAGGTTCAACCTTCTGTGATTCTGAACATTACCTTTTCCGAATGCCTTAGCCTGAGAAGTGGAAAGTTCAGCATTAGAAACACGTTGAGCACGTGCAACAGGTTTCACTTTCGCAAGGTCAAGAGTACGCATGCGTCCAGTGGGTGCATAGTACCTTTTTGCCAAATCTGTTCTTGGAGCAACAGCTTGGAAAGAACGCTTCGACTGTGGCAGATTCACCATCTTCGTCTTCGAATTGGTCTGTGGATTGACCGATGGCTGGGACTTGAACTGTGCACTTGCAGCAAGTCCGACTGATGCCACTACGAAAAGAAGTAACAATTTCTTCATAACAAGTCTGTTTTAATAGTTAATATGATTGTTTATTTAATTCAAAATATATTTAATGTCGCCCTCTAGAGCATGCAGTTCACAGCCGGTGGGAAGGAAATAGTCATTGGGGACGATGTTGTATATACCGGAAATTGAAGCAGCAAATTGGCGTACCAAGGCCTCGATGTTGCTTTTCTTGTTTATGTTGGTTAGGTTACCGTCGGCCCTTTCATCGTCACCATATGTTATCTCCATCTTTCCATAAGATGGGCAGTTGGTCGTAAGCGAAAGACCTGCAGTATTGGTCTTGGTCTTGGCGGTATTGGTATAGAATGTAACCACCAAACCCTTTACAGCTCCACTACCAGTAGAACGTCCAAGTCCTATACCTGCCAACGAATAGTTCTTGTTGAAGGTATGCAACTCTGTGTTAATTTGTTCCCACAAACTCTTCTGCTCTTCAGATAGCTGGTCTGGATCGAAATACCAAGTAGAGTTGCGTACATTAACAATATAATTGTCCCATGTGGCAACTATTTGCACACTGCCATCTTCATTTTCAAGTGCCGTGCCAGCCTCATTCAACTTAAACTCTTGGAAAACATGACCTGCAATAGTGTCCTCCCTTTCGTTGCGGAAACCTGTTGGTGTGAAGCAGCAAGAAATAGAGTCCACTCTTAAAGGATCTCTAACACGCTCAGAAAGACGGTAACGTCCGTCACGCAGTCCCACACAATACATTGTTTCACGTCCCGCAAATAAATAATAGGAATCGATGAAACTATTTGTAATGCGATCCTTCATCGCTTTAGTGTCATCAATGTAGGTCTGCCAATCACGATCGGCTTTTACCAAACGAATCAAAGCATCGTAACGTTCACCACGACAGATAACTTCGTTCTCTCGCATAAACATCACAACAAGATTTTGATCACCTTGCATACCTTCACCGTCCTTCAATAGGTTGTTTGGCGCTGCCCAATAACTAACGGGGTCAACAAATGGTGTGAGGACGTCATTCCATGTATTGAAAGCAAGCACAAGGCCATCCTCACGAATAAGCTCGTAAAGACTTGCGCACTCTGTATACTTGTTGGCATTGCCATTGCGTAAATAACGATGATTGCCAGCAAGAGTCACCTTGCCACCTTTCTCGAACTTTGCAAAGAGGTTAAAGCCCTCGAAGACTGCCACACCACGTCCGGTATAATACTGCATCACCCAACCGTAAGGCGCGTTTACCAGAATCTGTTGTAACTTTTCGGCATTATGCTCGATGCGCAGAGCCGCACTCTCCTCAAAGAGGTCGGCTTCCTCGAAACGAGAGCAACCCATAAGCGCGATGGCAACCAGCGCCACACTTACTGCTATATATTTTATTCTTTTCATCTTCATATCAATCTTTGAGGTTATTCAAGCTCATAAATGGTCACTCCCTGGAGGTAATCATTAATATTGCTCTGACGTTCGGCAACTTCACGGCGAAGTGTAAAGACATAAAGCCCCCAGTTCTCCGTGTACCACTTTGTGGCAATATCCAGTTTCTTTAACAAGGAGTTTATGCCTGTCAAATCATCTTCAGTAGAAATCTTCACCCAAGGCAGGAAATCGTTCTTGAACGAAGTAAACTTACGGAATTCCTTATATTTATATTGAGCAACGTATGCCGTCGCTTCCTTGTTAACCACTTGATATGCAGCACCCATCAACCGATGCTCATCGAGCACATAGCGCTCTGTGGACTCATATTCGCCTGTCTGATCATTGTACTCCGACTCTTCGTAAAGAGTGAAATTATTCCAATGAGACTGAGGTGCGTCCAGATCAATATCGAGTGAATCGATTAGCTCGAGGATATCTTCCTTATCACCTTGACGGACACCCATAGAAGCAGCATTAATGATGCGATTCATCCAACGATGCTTGGTGTCTGTAATAATGCAAGAGAGTGTTTCCACAAAGTCCTCATATGTGGCTGAAGATGCATAATGTGTAACATAACCATTTTGATGCGTCCAAACAGAATCGCGGTCTTGCCAGTTGATAGGATCATAACTGCCAGATGTTACCTGACCGAAAGTGACAGGATAAGACTTTGTCTGATGCAAAACATGAGAGAACTCATGATGCATAGTATGGAAGTAGTTTTCATTGAGGACATTTACATCCTCTCCACTATAAGTAACTCCCTCGCTATAAGGCTTCATCTCGTTAATCTTGTAAAGAGTAATCTTCACGCCACCAGATGCAGTACCCAATATCTCAGTTCCAGTAGTGGGACTAAAACCTGATGAACCAATAAAATGGAAGATACGAGGACCATATTTCTTCATGAAATCTTCACCAGCATACTTGGTATAGACTTCATAGAATAAATACTGAATAAAGTGTGCCAAAAGTTGCGAACGATTATAGTCTGCCGGCGTCAACTGGAAGTTCAGATCAGAAGCAGACAAATCGAAGCGGTACTTTACATCAACATTATAAGGCACAACAAAATTATCGTAGAGCCACAGGTCGAATGGATAAGTTGCCTTCGTTTCATCTACGGCCGGAACATCAGTGTCGAAGATTGAATCAGTGAAACTATCTCCACCGCGACAAGAGGAGAATATTGCAACAATAGCTGCAATACCGATTATATTATAGAATATCTTTTTCATTTTCTAACTCATTTTAATTATTGAACTCCTCTACTCCGAACCGTTATCGCCGAAATTTGCATCGTCGAGCATAGGCTTTGACTTAAATTCGTCATCATCTCCACTAAGCCTTTGTGAACGGTTATTAGAAGGATAACCCGCATCGATTACGTTCTGTGGAATCTGCAGAACTCGACGAGAATCGTTCCAATAAAGATAGTCATGATGAATAGCATCTTCCTTGGGGTCACGATAAGCATGATGAACAGTAATGCCATAACGCTTGATGTCAAACCAGCGCAAGCCCTCAAACATCGTCTCAATACGACGGAAATGAAGGATGCAATGAATTATGCGCTTTTCGTCATCGGACAAATCATCAAATGTCCACTCCGGACTCATATCAGTAGGATGCAAGTCGCTGATATAAATGTTATTGTTAAAATCTCCCTTATATTTGTTATTGATGCCACTTTGCGTAAGAGGAGCATCAACCATGTGAGATGCTGTCCAGAAACCAAGATCGGCAAGTGCCTTGTCCGTCTGTCCTAAATATACTTCTGCCTCTGCACGGCAAAGCAATGTCTCCTCTGCAGTGAAAGGTTGATAGAGAATGTGGACAAAACCAATGCCTGCTATCTTGTCGGTATATTCGAAATATTCATAAACACGGAAAAGCCATGAGCCATATTCCGAACCAGCGCCCCAACGATAAATCTTTCCGTCAAAAGCTTTGAGACGTCCTGTCCAGTTGGGACCACCACCTTCGTAAAGGATATCCTTCGTGGCATCAATCTTCTCTGCAGCACTACCACTGTTAATGGCATAACGGCATGCCGAAAGCATACGATCGAACAACGAATAGGTTGCCTGCAATAAATAGTTACAAGGAGCGGTTTCGTCGTTGAAATCATTGAGCAGAGTATTGATTGTATTAGCACTCATCGCTGCCCATTTACGCAAAGAAGAGGCAGGATTGGTTCCCAAGGCTGCCGTCGCATATTTCACGCATTTCTCATAGTCGCGCTTATAGAGATAAAAACGAGCTGCCAAAGCATAGGCAGCATTACGATTGAAATGGTATGCAGGCACCTTATATTTGGCATCATCAATGAGTTCAACACCTTCGAGGATGTCCTTTTCAATCAGACGATAGACTTCTGCCACACTCTTGCGATACTTGGGGTCGCTGTAATCTATAGTGACCGTCTTTTCTGCTTCGCTGACATAAGGAATGCCTACATCGTTGGCACTTTGCTCCTCGTCTTTGTAAGCTTCTGCAAACACATTCACAAGAACAAAGTGGAGATATGCACGCAAAAGGTGAGCTTCTCCCCAGGAATGGGCCAGTTCCCTATCATGAGCAGGGTCTTTACTCATTTCGAGCATAGCTTCGATTGCATGGTTGGCAACAGCTATACCTTGATAATATGACTCCCAAACGGTATAAGGAGTATCATCTTCACCTGTGCTGTAGTTATCGATGTCTTCCCACTTATAAGCCTGTTCGTGGAAGTTAGCATAAGCATCATAGTGAGTAGCGGGGACAACAACATTGTTATCTACAAGATTATCGCCACTAAGTTCGCAAATAACTGCAGGAACGGAAACAGGATAACCAGAAGTCAGGAGTTTCTGAATTTTGTCCGCCGTGTCGATTTCTGTACGATTGTCGGGAGCCTCGTCCAGGTCTTTGCAAGAAGAGAGCCCTGCAATGCAAAGCATACAGATGGCGAAAAGACTATATATTTTATTCATATCTTTCATCTTTCTTTTTTCCTTTCATTAAAATCCAAGACGCACAGTAGCAGTAACCTGTTTAGAGATAGGTGCAGCCACACCGCCGGAATTGATGAACTCTGGGTCTTGGCCGTTCAACTTCTTGTCGGCATAAAGCAGACATAAATTCGTGGCAGCAACTTTCAGAGATGCGCGATTAATAAATGTTGTCTTCTTGAGCCATTCGTCAGGCAAAATATAGGTAATGGCGAGTTCTTTCAAGCGAATGAAATCACCATTTGCTATGCGCTCTGTAGAGTAGTTATAAGCATTGTAAGCCGTACGCAACGTATAAGAGCCATATCGGTCAATCTGATTGCGAGAAGCAATTGTCGGAACACTTGTAACTGCCTCGTCTCCGGCCATCATCCAACGATTCTTGAATTCACGAGGAAGTGTCGAGAGGTCACTATATGCAGAAGAGAAGACGGGGTCAAGACGAACCACGTTACCACCAGCATAGGTGATGAAGACATCGAGTGAAAGGGAACCCCAATTCTTACTCTTATAGCTGAGCGTATTGTTGAATGAGCCATAGAAAGTGGGGTCGGAAGGTCCTTCATAAACAAGGAACTCATCCAAGCCTTCTGTTTCCTGGAAGTTCACGTCGCCAACTGTCTTATTTCCAAACTCATTATATACCTGTGGCAAACCTTCGGAATTGAGTCCAGCAAACTGATAACTGAAGATTGAGCGAACTGGATAGCCCTCAATGGCATAACCTTGACCTGTTACGAGGTCAACAGCACGACTTGCCACCTCAAGAGAGGTAATCTTGTTCTTCGCTTTGGAGAAGATGAAGTCTGAGGTCCACTTGAAGCCGGCCTTTTCTATATTGACAGTAGAGAGACCAAGTTCTACGCCATGAGACTTCATGTCCGCCACGTTAGCATATTTGGCAATCTCGCCACCTGCTCCCTGAGTATAGGTGCGACCTATCAAATCATAGTTGTTACGGCCATAAACATCGAATGTCAGGGCAATACGGTCCTTCAGGAAACTCAGATCTACACCGAAGTTCCATTCGTGCTTCTTCTCGTAGGTCAATTCTGAGTTACCAAGAGAAGAGATGTAAATCTGCGACTCGGCGGCGGAGGTAAATGGTCGCCAAGAGTTCTTGGTCATGAAGATTGCCTCGGCATTAGTTACCCAAGATGGGCCCGTATCGGCGGTCAGTGAATAACTGCCACGGAACTTCACTTGTGAGAGCCAGGACTTTGTGCTTTCCATGAACTTCTCGTTGGTAAGGTCATATGAGCCTGAGATGTTCCAAGTAGGCAGCCAGCGGCTTTGACGGCTCTTGCCAAGACGGTTGGTACCTTCGTAACGGAGTGTTCCGTTTAAGGTGTAGCGCTGATCGTAGTTATAGTTCACCTGACCGTAGTAAGCCAAAGTGTTGGTCAGAGTATATGACTCGCCGAAATATTCGGTATTCTCTTCGTTCATCTGCTTAAGCCAGAGATACGGAGTATAGGTTATGCCACCATTATCGAATTGATAGCCCCAGCCTGTCCATGTGTTTGCTGTACGACGTACGGATGAGTACTCGGTACCGACCATGCCGTTGAGTGTATGCAATTCGTTGAACACATTGTTGTAGCCCGCCATGAAACGGAAGGTGTTCGAACGCATGTTGTCGTCGTACTGATACTTGATACCGCCTGATGGCAAGATGGACTCCGGAAGAGCCAACTCGTTGTCGGGATCAGTATAAAGCAGGGTGTTGTTGTCGCGAATGGTGGAATTGTCGTCTTGTGCATCCACACCAGCACGATAGGCATTAGCCTGATTGGCTTTGTCCATCACGTTATGCTGACGTTTGGTGTGCGAAATACGAGAAGAAATAAGTCCATTCAAACGCCAAGCTTTCGTGGGTTTATATTCCAACTCGCCGCGGAACATCAATTCCGTCACATTAATGTCGTTGTAGTTGTACTCCAACTCGTCGAAGATGTTGAAGCCCGTATAGAAACGAGTGTAATTGATGTTGGGGTCGAGGCAACGGCTTGTGTTCAAGGCATAACTGAAGGGATTGATGTCGAAGTCGCGCTTTACCTCGCCAGTCACAACGTCGGTTGTACGATTCAATGAGCCTGGAGCCTCCTGCTTACGATAACTACCCTGAGCGGCAAGCTTTACAGCAAGCAGGTTACAGCCCTTCTTGTCTTTCAGGATGTCGTAAGAGGTATTGCCATTGAAGGTATAACGATTCACACTGCTACGATTGACGAACTGACCTGGATCAGAAAGAACTGACATTGAGAAGTAGTTCTGTGAACGGTCAGTACCGCCCGAAATGCTGACAGAATGGTTCATCTGCACCTTGTTGGTAAACAGAAGATCAAACCAGTCGGTGTTGCGGAACTCGGCAGCCCGAAGGTAAGCATTGCGAGCAGCTTCTGTGTTCTGCAAGCCGTATGTGCCCGTCACAGGGTCGTAAGCACGCAACTGCTGGAACATATAGCCATAAACACCCGTGTTTTGGGCATTTACCATATTGTCGAGTTGCAGCCAACCTTTGTCGTACATTTCCTTGTAAACGCCCATCACCTCTTGCGAGTTCATGATATTATAGTCGTTATAGCTTGGCTTGAGGCGTGTCGTGAACTCGCCTGTATAGTTCACGCTGGCATGACCTTTCGAACCCCTCTTGGTAGTAACGACAATCACACCACCCATGGCACGAGCACCATAAATGGATGTTGCCGAACCGTCCTTGAGGACTGTGAATGACTCAATATCGTCAGAGTTCAAGCCTGCGACGGCAGACGAGATAAGTGTCTTGGCATCGCCGGAAGCAAGGTCGTCGGCACTGACATCCACATTGTCCTCGTAGATGACGCCATCCACCACCCAAAGGGGCTTGGAGTTGCCGTAGATGGAGGTCGCACCACGGACACGAATCTTTGGCGAAGCACCAAAGGTTCCCGTTACGTTTGTCACTTGCACACCAGCCACGCGTCCTTCCAGGGAGCGACTCACGTCCGCCATACCCGAGAGTTTGATCTTCTCGGCGTCGACTGTCGTGGCAGCACCGGTAAACAATCGCTTGTCAATCTGCTGCTGGCCATTCACGATGACCTCGGTCATCTGCACATCTGCACTCTGCATGACAATGCGCATGCCATTCTTGGCTTTTACTTTCTCAGTGCGCATGCCCATCATCGACACAACCAAAACGGCATTCGACTTGACGTCGTTCAATGTGAACTTACCGTCGATGTCCGTGATGGCTCTGTTCTGTGTACCTTCCACCAAGACGTTTGCACCAATCATCGGCTCGTTGTCGTCGGCGGAATACACTGTTCCTGTAATTGTTGTCTGAGCCAAAGCCATTCCTACAGACAGGAACAACAGGGCTGAGACAAAGCATAATTTTCTATATAAAAACATCTTTTAATTGTTAATTCTTCTTTTCTCTAAAAGCTGTCTCTCTCAAATATATATATTAAATAAATAATGTGTACGGGTATACATTACGTGATAATACGGTCGGCAAAGGTAAGAAGTTTTTTTTGAACAACTAGCAAAATGTACCATCTTTTTTTAATAATTTATGCAAAATTTACTAAATGGTCACATTTTTATGCCGTTTTATGGCTTCGTGTTCACCTCTTACTGCCATCTTGATACGAATTGCCGATATAAAAAGAAATGGGCTCAGCATAACGCCGAGCCCACCGCCTATAGAGATTTTGGATATTACTTCACAAGAACTTTTTTGCCGTCCTTGATATTGATGCCTCTTTGCATCTTGCTAAGGCGTTGTCCGGCAAGATTATAAATTGGAGAGTTATTATCGGCAGCATTTAGGTTGCTTATTCCTGTCACCTCATCGATGGCTGATTGTGCGACATTCAGGTGATCGTTGCTGACAAGTGCCCATTGCTGAGCCGTTTGTGCGCCAAGAATAAGACCATTTTCGCCGTCTTCTACATCGATAGGTTCAGGCGAGTTTGTCAGCTCATAAGTGTTGCCATTTCGCTTGACATACTTCTTTGCGCCAAGGTTATAGAGGTAGTGAGCGCCACCAGCCTCTATCATCTGCCAGCTGTGGTTGGGGTTGTCCTCGTTGATGTTGCCAGCCGAGTTTATAGTGCCGATGCAGTCGTTCACAGGGTCATAGACGGAGTAGGCAAACGTACCAGCATCCATCAGCGTGTATGCCTGCTGCGCAGAGACTTGCTCTTCTTCTAAGGCTGTCTCACGGATATTGTTGAACCAGAACCAACCGTTAGAGAATGCATAATCATCCCATGTGCCAGCAGGAACATATAACGTAGCATGATGGCATGTAGATTGTGAAAAAACTTCAGGATGGGAGCCCTCATCTTCGTCATCAATTATTGGCGGTGTTGTGGACTTTACGAGCACATTGCGCAGTTTGCAACCCCAAAATGCTTCGTAGTCGATACTTGTCACGCTCTCAGGTATTATAATAGAAGTAAGACTGCTGCAATCTTCAAAAGCATCCCTACCGATGCTCGTCACGCTATTGCCTATAGTGAGAGAAGTTAAACCTGTGCAATCCTTGAAGGCTCTCTCGCCGATGCTCATCACGCCATTGCCAATAATGACAGAAGTCAAACCTGTGCATTCCTCGTATTTGCAAGTCGCTTTATATCAATGACTTGCAAGTAAAACGGTAGAAAAGTGGCGACTCAATTTTTATGGAGATTAGAATAGACGAAAAATTAACATATTTAACCTTTTATAACGATGTGCGAATTCAACAAGCAAGTGCAAATTACAATTTGGGAGTTTTTAATACCTATTCTTATTATAGAATTTTTCGCCTTCTTCATAAGTAGTAACATAATCTGAATATTTACCTCCAAATAGTCCTTGTTTAATTGGTGGCCAGTTATCTTGATCTGCTCCTGCCTGTTTAAAGAAATTTGTATAAAAATCATCCTCGTATCTTAAAAGCGAAACTCGCTTATTAACGAATCCTCCGACGGGGAACCAATTATCTGCAATTCTCTGGCATTTATAATAATGACAAAGCAGAGAAGCCAAATGTTCCCAAGTATAGAAACTATTTTGAAAATCATTATTATCGATAAAAGTTCTTTCAAAATAGGCTCTGATGGCACTCATGATCATTTGGCTATAAGGGTAAATCCATGATGCTTGTAGATATATATTAAGAGAATCATGATTCCAATGATTATAACCGGCCAAACATTCTAATGGATATGAATAATTGGGGCTAAACACATTTGGAGCAGGAACCTTTGTTTCAAATAATAATTTTATGAGTTTAAAACGCTCATATTTAACAGCTGCCAAACCCATAGCATGATATAGGAATGTCGATGCAAGAAGATGAACATATTGTGTGCCTTCTGAAGTTATTTCACCGTTCTTAAAAGGTTTGATACACAATTTTACCATCCCATCTACCAACAACCGCTGTTGACTAATACTCCCATATCGTACAACGGGCAATATTGCAGACATGAGCTTTGCAATTGCCTCTTGATGAACTTTTAAGTATGTGTTAAATGTTTGAGCTGTTGTCTGATGGCTATAAGATGCATATTGTAAAACTTTATTGAATGCCTCTTCCGTTTCGTCTTCTATCAACTCTGTGAGGAGAATCTGCTTGCTAGGTTCTAGTAGATATGATTTAACAATTGTGGAAAAATCTTGAGGGGTTGATGCTGTTAATGGTTGTAAAATCTGAGATGCTGGTGTAAAATTGGGCTTGGGACCCAGTGTCGGTGCAGCATTCATAGGACATCCCCATAAATCTGAAGCCAGTTCCTGAAGAACCTTTTCATAGCTTGTGTCATTTCGCATATCATAGCCAGTACGAGTTTCTATCAATTCGTTGAATGAGTCACCAAATGATCCATCACGTAATATAGGTACAAATTTACTAGAACCCATATTATGGTAGAGCTCAATTGTTATAACCTGATCCTCGAACTTGGCACCACCTGATTGTTTTTCAATCTTCTCTTTATACTTGGGTGTACCTACGATAAGGACTCTGTCGGCTCGTATGAGACCTTTTTGCATGAATGTAATGAGATCATCACCTCCTCGATTATATTGATCAAGTAGTGTATATACCCGAAACTTCTCTCTCAAATCTTTGGAAAGATCTGATACCCATTGTTTATGTTCGTCGCTATCCCAAGAATAGCTGATAAAAACAACAGGTGTATCCTCTGGGATTTGATCAAGTTGACTTGGAATTTTGGAAAAAGGAGATTCTGTTGCCATATGTCTAAAATTATTGCGATTTCTTCATGGTTTTATTTAACCATGTTACTATGTCTGCAGACTTGTTGAAAGGATTGCTCCTTAGGTAATCATCAAAGTCTGCGAGTTCATTTATCTTATATTTACCTGTAGATTCGTCATATTTTGCATTCTTGCTGAGAAACGTATCAATAATATTTGTAAGTCCTCTTTTGCGGATTAGGTCATTATAGATATAAAGGGAATTGATAGATACGGCCATAATTGGGTTGCAAGCCATTTCGGATAATATCATTTCGGGCTTTTTCTCAATTTCCTCATAAAACCATCTATTCAATATTGAGAGCAATCCAGGTTGAAGCAATCTGATATCCTCAAAAACCAATAATGGATAGTAAGAAACTTCGTTCGGAATAGACATATCCCACTCAAACGAATTTGCTTCTATTGAATCGATATGATTAATGAGCTGACCAACCCCAATAGGTTCTGGTTTCCCTTGGAACTCCTTTCTTGTTTTATCCAAATTTCGAGTCTTGAGTACTATCTTTTCATGTAGCTCTTCAAGTAGGCGAACATAATCTCCATCATCTCTGCATTCGCCATTCATCTTGATGGCTTTACACTCCACAACTATTAATTCTGAACGTTTTGTGCGAGCATAGAAGTCAGGCTCATTAGATTTTTCAGACGCATCATTTGAATTACGAATAGGATATGTATAACAGGTTGGTGGCAAACAGTTGAAAAATGTCTGGCGAAATAAAATCTTTTCTACAAATGATTTATTATAATCGAAAAATCCACAACTTCCTTTCTTGCCATTGATAAGCGGAGAAAAGTCAAAGTACAAACTGTTGAATAAACGTTCACAGAGGAGCTGGTTGTTTATAACCACATAACCTGATCCATCTTTCAATTTTACAAATGGTTTTGCACGGAACCTCCTGTAATCGACATTCAATTCTATCTTCGAGGCTCCTTCTTCTCTGTAGGGTATGTACTCGTCTTCGTTTATACTAAGATATTCCACAAGAGAAGGAGAAAACAATCCTGTCTCATCATTTAATTTCATTTTATCCAATGGAATAATCAGAACACCATTCTGCTTTTCTTGGTAATACTTATCTGTTTCATAAGCCAGCCAGATTATAGTTGTGTAATATTGCTGCCAGCTTTTTATTCCCCAATTATTAAAGAGAACTTCGGCAGCCTTACTCAATACATCACTGAATGGGATGTAGTCAACTAACAGATGAAAATAATATATCTGTGGTTGAAGGACTGTTTTCAGAGAGTAGTTGTTTGTGTCATTGGTAAGAAAACCGTTGAGGAACATTAGTTCATCGAGCTTGTAGAGTTCCTTTCGATTATTAAAGCTAACAATCTTTTCATTTAGTGCAAGAATTACTCTAAATAAGGTAAACTCAATATCACATTCCTCAATTATATTTTTAAAGTCTTCTGTATGAATAGCAAATATCTGACGCCATAGTTCTAATCCAGTACGATAAGTGACAACTTCGATTTTTTCTTTGGGGGTTATTCCGATTCTTCTATAGTATGACTGAAATAACGCATTAATATGAGGTATATGTTTCTTACTACAATCAGAAAATAGTGAACGTTCATTATCCGGAACATGCATATTGCCATAATGGAGACTGAGAATAGCCGCCATTCGAACAAGTGTATTACGATTATAGAGTTTTAACGTAGCTTGTATGTCAATGGGGGTCTCATCTTTGAAAAACTCACTATATTCAAGTACTCTTCTTATATGATATGTCGTTTGTTTAGGCATACACCGCTTTGGGGATAATTAAATATTAAGTACCACCCACACTCCATCATTGTCCTTTCCTTCATGTTTCAGGATGCCGTTCTTTTGCATTGCAGAAAGGTCACGTTCGATGGTGCGCTGGCTCACCGACAAAGTCTCCGACATTTGTTTGCCAGTAATTGTCGGAGATTCTTTAATGAGATTGAGCATTTTCTGCTGACGCTCAGTGAGTTTCGTCTCCGACATGTCTCCATCATGGTCTCCGACATTCGGAGTGTCGGAAGAGGCGAAGATGATGGTCTGGAATTGAGTCGGAGTAGATTTGAACACAGGCTTCAGTTCGTCCTTATAACCTTCCAAGGCTTTGGTCTCATTACAGATGCGTGTGAGTCCACTGCCTCGTTTCTCCATATAGTTAAGTTGAGCCATTACGTTTGCAAGTATTGGATTACGTCTTTCAGAAGACACATCTTTGATGTCCAAATCCTGTGTCCTTTATTGTTTCATTACTGCATCATGCCTCGCGCCCCTTCGTAGGAGCAACTTGCAGCACCTACCTTCTGTGCTTCATTCAACGCTTTTTCTATCTCAGCCACAGTGATGCCGCTCAGGCCTTTTCTTGCTTTGAATAACTCGTTAATGAATGCTGCCGCTGTCCAGTCTCCTGCGCCTGCAGTGTCAACCACTTTATCATTGGCGACGGGCTCCAAATGCTTCCATCCGGAATTCAGGCGGTAGCTCAATCCTCTTGCGCCTTGAGTCTGGATAAACAGCTTATCCTTGTAGCTTTCAAACTGCTCTACGTCTTTAATGCGCTGATCTGAGAACTTGATGATATCAGCCACTTCAACGCACTGATTGAACCGCTTCACATCTCCTCCTCTGCTTGAAGGTTCAAAGAAGATTACCGAACCCTTTTCCTTGAACGTTTCTGCCAACTTCTGAATGGCTGGAGAAACCCTGTCAAAGAAAAAAACATTGGGAACAAAATCCATTTTTTCAATCACCTCATTCGCCTGTTTCAACGTCAGAGACTT
>CACZBC010000017.1 GCA_902779315.1 uncultured Bacteroidales bacterium
TTCGAAAGACAACACGACCATCGTTAACGGCCATGGACAGAAGGAACTCATCCAGGATCGCATCAACCAGATTAAGAACGAGATCAGCAACTCCACAAGCGATTACGATAAGGAAAAGCTTCAGGAACGTCTCGCTAAGCTGAGCGGCGGTGTGGCTGTGCTGTATGTCGGTGCTCCAAGCGAGGTCGAGATGAAGGAAAAGAAAGACCGTGTGGACGATGCACTCTGCGCTACTCGTGCAGCCATCGAAGAGGGTATCATCCCTGGTGGCGGTGTGGCTTACATCCGTGCACAGGAAGCTCTGGAAGGTATGAAGGGTGACAATGCCGACGAAGAAACAGGTATTCAGATCATTCGCCGTGCCATCGAAGAGCCTCTTCGCCAGATTGTCGAGAATGCAGGCTTGGAAGGTAGCGTAGTTGTCAACGAAGTTCGTAGCGGCAAGGGCGATTACGGCTACAATGCTCGCGTGGATAAGTACGAGAACCTGAAGGCTTCAGGCATCATCGACCCTGCCAAGGTGACACGAGTTGCCCTGGAGAATGCAGCCAGCATCGCAGGCATGTTCCTCACCACAGAATGCGTCATCTGCGAAGCTAAGGAAGATAAGCCTGAAATGCCTATGGGCGGTGCTCCAGGCATGGGTGGCATGATGTAAAATCCCATTACGTCAATCATAACAAGAAAGCCCCTTGCAGACATCCTGCAGGGGGCTCTCTTTATATATATGACTGTTTTACTTACCTTCTTTGACGACGTGCACTTACGCGAGGAGCAGCTTCACCTGAAGCTTCACTCTTCTCCTTCTTGGCAGTCGTGCCACCACTCTTGGCATTGGAAGAACGGCCACCACCAAAGATAGGCTTCTTTGCAGCTTTCCCTTCCTTTGCCGCCATCTCAGCATCAAGGCTGTCTTTCTTCGTCGTGTCGGGCAGGAAACCACTTCCCCAAACGTTCTTCTCGAAGTCGCCCAGCTGCTTCTCGATGCGCTTTTGCTCAGCCACCATATCGCTGTCGGTTGGGCAATAGTTGTGCAGCATCTTGCCTTGCATGTTGTTGGTCTTGTAGATCTGACCTTCGTAACGATTCATCGTGAAGAAATCGTCTGCAGTCATGTTGGTGACATTATTCAGGTCGCTTGGCATCATGGGCAATTTGGTGAGCCAAGGAGCAATGTCGTCGTAGTTGACCCAGAAGAGGGGGTAGGGCGTTGCTTCAGAGCTGAACTCGTCGGCACCTCGCATCAGGACGGGGCAGAGGGCAGTCACCTTTGTCGAGAAGGTGCCTGTACGCTGGTCCATATATATGCTCTCCTTGATGTAGTAACGTGTCGCTTCGGCACTTGGAACGTCGCTATCGGCTACAGTCAGTTTGCCGTTGTTCTCCTCATAATAGATACCATATCGTTCCAGCAGGTCCTTTACAGGAAGTTTGTCCTTTTCATCGAACGACTCGTTGCCATCCAACTTATACGAATAGGCATTAATACGACCTGTGAGTATCAGGCGGAAAAGGTAGGTGAAAAGGTTCACCTGTCTTCCCATAGGCTCTACTGGATAGTACATTGGAGCGTTCTTGTCCTTCGTCAGGTCAAGCTGACGATAGATGTCACGCTTCCATACCACATCTTCTGGCATGACAGCCGTTGTGGGGAACATAAGTGATGCACGGTCTGTAGCAGTAGATTTCCCTGCCTGCTCTGTCTTTTGAGTCGCTGCAGCACGAGTCTTTGCTGGCTGTGCATTAGCGACATTTGCCATAAGAAGAGTGACCGTTATTAGAAAAAGTATGCGCTTCATATCTTTCTTAATATGTTACATGTTACTTAATAATTACCTCCATAGCACCAACGAGCGTTCGCTCTATGCCGTCGGGACCTGTGGCGTGTATGTCGGTGACGTAGAATCGTTTGTTACGGGCAAGGCCACGCATCTGTGCTTTCTGTTGGTCAGAGAAGCTCGCGCCGTTGCTCTTGTAGGGAACTGCATTACCCATTGCATCATAGAATACAGTCTGGAAACTGTTTACACGGAAGGCAATGTTCAGCAGGCCATCGTCGATAGAAGCACCGATACCTTCTGTGTTCATCAGTATCTGCTTCGAAAGGCCACCACCGCGGAAGTGATCTTCGCCGCCACCCTCAGCAGCATAGGCGATGTATGCCGTCGGGTCGGGCAATTTACGAACGCGGAATGTGAACTTACCCATCTCCTGCATGCGGCCTTCACTCTCGGCAGCAACAGTGATGACGGCTTCTGTTCCAGGAGTTGTGGGACGTGCGTTGTACTTTCCTTCGCCTTTCTGTTCGAAGCTGCCACCAGTCATGCTGACACGCAACTTGCTGCTGGGAATGCCAGGAACAGAGACACTCATCGGGTTGTCGTAACCTGCGTAGAGCACGTTCATGATGTCTGCACTGACAGTTGCACTGGGTGCCACGACGCTATACTTCTGCGAGAAGTCACGGCGAACCTTTTCTCCGGAACCGTTCAACATTTCGATGTAACCGTTGAAGGTAAAGTCACCGGTCTTGCTACAAACCGTTTCGTAGTAGCCCTTGTCGCTCTGAATCTCACGACCGCCAATGTAAATGGTTGGTCTGCGAGTTGTGTCGACAGCTGCCATGATGATTTGTGCGCTGAAACGTCCGCCTTGAACGACAGTCACGGCATTAGGGATGACGTAGGCATTAAGTTGGTTCACGCGGATATCTTTAACATCGATATTGCTTACCAAATTATGCAGCACCTCGCCCTCGGCGTAACGGACATCATTCTGCAACTTTGTGAGTAGCGTCACAGCAGCAGCAGTAGGCATGTTTTCGAAGGCATACTCCTGCCAGTTCTTGCCGAGGATTTTTGCCTTTGTCGGTACTTCTGTGGCAAGGTTGCTGGTGATAATGTCCTTCTTCTCTTTGTCTGTCACCATCTTCACGATACGTTCACGATAGCTGTTGATGGCGTTGTAGAGTTCTTTGCCGCGGCCTGTGCCCGGAGCAAGCATCACTTGTGTGCTGGCCTCCAAGTCCTCGCGGTTCTTTATGTTATTGACGTCGGCTTCCTTACCATCGCTCTTGCGAACGATAGCTTCCTTGAGTTCCTCTGCCAAATTGTAGAGAGAGTCGCTCATGCCGCGCACATATTGTGCCTTCTCGTACCATTCCTTCACCTTCGCAGGGTTGTCTTTCATCTGCTGATCGAAGGTGCTGTAGATGCCCATGTTGGATTTGGAGGCATTCTCGGTACTCTTCTTCAGTCCGTCTGCCACAAGAGAGAAACCATTCAGTACATCGCTCGACACGTTAAGTGCCAGCATGGCCAAGAGGACCAAGTACATCAGGTTGATCATCTTCTGACGTGGGGATATCCTTTTTTTCTTTATAGGCATTGCTTTATGGCTTTCTGAATAATAGGATTATTCCGAATACTCGAATTTATTTCTCGCTTGTTGCTGCACCGGGAACACTGTTCATGTTGACGGTAAGGGCACTAATCATGCGTGCATAGACATTGTTGAGTTCTTCAATCTGCTGTGCCATGCGGCGTGTTTGCTCGTCAATCTGCTCGATGGTGCTGACTTGTTTGCTGATGTTACGCAACTGAAGTTCATAGACAGTGGCAATGCCTGTGATGGAGCGGTTGAGGTTCTCCATTTCTTCACTATCGGTAGACATGCGTTCTGCCTGCTTCTTGACGCGAGAGAAGACTTCCGTAAGTTCGGCAAGTTCTTCTGCATAGTTCGTGATAGCTTCTTCGATGGAAGCTGGATCGGTTGCCTTTATCTGGTTGGCATCCACGGTAGGACCACCGTTCTGAATTTGTTCGAGAGCGAGTTGAGCCTGTGCTGCTGCCTGACCTGCTGCTGCGAGGTTTGCTGCTGCTGCACTGAGGCCAGTACCTGCTGCCAATGCATCGGGGTCGATGGGAGCGCCGCCAACGGCACCGCCTACAACTGCAGGACCACCACCACCGATGACGATAGGACCTTCCGGCACTTCTGCTCCTTCTGGGAGAGGAGAGCCTCCAGCAACTACGATTGCCTGCGCTCCTGCAACTGCTGCGTCACCTTCGGTGCGAGGCACTTTTTCGTAGGTCTTCTCAAAACCGGAGATGAAGAATACCAACACCTCGGTTATCATACTGATGAACAATATCTCGTTGGCTCCGGGAATATGAGTCAGCTTGAACAATGCACCTAAAACCACGACTGCAGCACCCCAGCTGTAGGCGTAATTCATAAATACTTGACCGGATGGCGAGTCCATCCACTTCTGCAATTTAGCTATAGGATTCATGTCTTTGTATCTTTTCTGTGGTTGTTATGCTTTTGGGGAATTGTGTTAGCGGCGTGTCTTACGTGTGCTGAGCGTTTGTCCGGTGGAAGATGACTTTGCGCCTTTGCTGTTTGCTTTTGCCGAACTGCCACTTGCTTTGTTGGTGCCGGATTTGTCGTTCACCATTGTGCGAACGCAGCGGAAGCCTACGAAACACCGCGGCTGGTTTTGATATTCATAGGAACGCCAAGCACTTCTGATCATGCTTTCAGGGTCTTTCCATGAACCGCCACGGACTGATTTCTTCTTCAGGCGGTAAGGATCTTCCTTGGCGGCATTGTAAGAGAGTTCCGGGTTCATGTCTGCCATGCTTTCCACGCCGGCTTCCGTGTAGACGGTGCTCGTCCATTCGGCTACGTTGCCTGCCATATCATAGAGGCCATTGCTGTTGGCGGAGAAGATGCCGCACTTGCTGGTGATGAGCGAGCCGTCCTGTGTGTAGTTTCCACGATCGGGTTTGAAGTTCGCATAGAAGCAGCCTTTGTCGCTCTTCACTTCTGTGCTTTCCCAAGGGAAGGGGTTGCCTTCCTTACCGCGGGCAGCATATTCCCATTCCACTTCACTAGGCAGGCGATAGCGTTGAATCTGTTTCGCATAGCCGCCCAAGCCTTTCATGAGGAAGTTGGTACGCCAAGCACAGAATGCATTCGCTTGTTCCCAGGTGACGCCCACTACTGGATAGTCGTCGAAGGCTGGGCTCGAGAAGTAGAGCTTCATGTAGCGTTCGTTGTCGGCATTCTGGAAGTCGTTCACCCAGCAAGTGGTGTCGGGGTATATATTAACAATGTATGTGTTCAGGAAGTCCCATGGCCCGGACAGGGGACGCGTGATGGTCTGACGGATAATCTTGCCGTCGTCGTCAATCCAGGCTGTGTCCTTGCTGATGATGACCTGCTCGGTGCTGACTGCGTGGTCTGTGTTGAGGTCGCGCTCTTCTGGGTCGAGGCGGTACTTACGCTGTGCTGCAGCCACATAGTCGTATATTTCGTAGCGATAGTTCATCTGGCTTGCGTCGAGCATCTTAGTGCCGTCGATGGGATGTATGACATAGACGCTTTGGATGGCGCGGTCTTCATCTTCGTTGGCTTTGCGCCAAGGAATTGCCTTGCTCCAGTCGAGGTGGGGTGTGATGGGGTTTCCTTCCTTGTCCTCTTCAATCTTGTATGTTTCGTCGCCACCAAATGCGGGGTCTGCAAGACGCTCGCGGATGATGCTGTCACGCACCCAATTGACGAACTGGCGATACTTTGCGTTGCTTATCTCGTGCTGGTCCATCCAGAATCCGTCCACGCTGATGTCGCGCAGAGGGAACTCTGTGCCCCACAGAGTATCGTTCTTTTCGAGGCCGATTTTGAGTGAGCCTTTGTGTACTGGAACCATTCCGAAGGGTGTGGGTTCCGAGAAGGAGGAGCCTTTGACGCCTGTCACTTCGCCTCCGACGGCGTTTGCCGAGGAGCTGCTTCCGAGACAGGAGGCCAAGACCATGCAGCTGACGGCTGCACCTACTAAAAGCAGACTTTTTGTCTTCATCTTGTTATTATATAGTATCATTTTGGTTTCTTATAGTATTCGGACTGACTTGTGGAGGTTCTTTCCCTTTTTGTAGACGTCCAGGTCGTGCTGATATCCGATGAGTACTTCGTGTGTTCCGTTGAGTGCTCCCACGCCACCTGTGTAGACTTCATAGGAGTAGCCGATGTTGATGCCGTGGAAATCGAAGCCGAGCAGCAGTCCGACGCTGATTGTGGGGCTGTACATGATGCCTCCGTAGAGCTTGTGCTTCTCGCCGTCATACAGCAGTCGTGCATCGATGTCGCCTCGCCAGAACTGCAGGTCGGAGCGTACCATCGCATCCAATGCCAGTTTGTATCTGGGCTGACGGAAGGCGAGATTGTATCCTCCTTGCACCATGATTGTCGGATCTATCGTCACTTCATGCAACTTGTCGTCGCCCAACTTGACACTCGGACCGAGCAGATGGGTGGCACTCACGCCGGCATACCAGAGCTTCTTGTAGGT
Source organism: uncultured Bacteroidales bacterium (assembly GCA_902779315.1). Lineage (GTDB taxonomy): Bacteria > Bacteroidota > Bacteroidia > Bacteroidales > Bacteroidaceae > Physcousia. Next base: position 6,353 of record CACZBC010000017.1, read on the forward strand.
GTAGCGGAGTCCGACATCGAGGTCGAATGCGTTGCCTTTCACGTCGTTCTGTGCAAAGGCGGGGTCGTTAGGTTCTCTCAACTCGAGTTTCGAACCGTTGAAACCCACCATGAGCAAGGCCGGACGAATGCCGATGCTTGCTCTGCCTCCAAGGAATTTCTGGTGGTATGCGTACTGGAGTTGTATCTTCTTGTTGCTGAAGGCTCCAATCGCATCGTTGAGGAAGGCGGCACCTACGCCGTGCTTGGGTCCGACGAAGAACAGGGGCATGTCTGCGTTGATGACCATTGTCTTCGGAGCTCCCTCGTAACCTACCATCTGGAGGCTGACCATTCCGATGACGTTCAGCTTGCTGTCGAGCCCTGCCGCTGCAGGGTTGTAGTAGGATTGCAACGCCCAGGTGTTGGTAAACGCCGCGTCGAATTGTGCCCTCATGCTGAGGGTCACGAAGAGCATACCTATCGAGCAGTTTTTTCATCCTGTTTTTAATAACGTTATATAATGTGAGTTTATTGTGTCTGCTTGCGCATAATTTCGTGCAAAAGTACAAAAAATATTGTTTTTGACCAAAAATGATGGCTGATTTTTGCTTTCAAGTTGATTCTGGGCTCTTGTTGCGAGTTTTCCTTCAGCGAGTGAAAAATGTAAAGATTTTTCGCGTAGATTTCTGATGTCCCCAAGCAGGTTGGCAGATGAGGCGTGTTATATCGCTCAACGTAACACTATACAAATGCAAACGTCACACTAGTAAATCGCAATCGTCACACTAGTAAATCGCAAACTTCACACTTGATGTTTGCCAACTTCACTGTAGATCTTTCCAGGGATAACCAGCCTCATTGGCAAGTCTCTGATAATAAGAAGGTTGCAAATTCGGGCCAAAATTCCCTTTCTCCAAGTCCGAATGTGGGATTGCGGAGTTGGAGAGGATGTGATGGGGAATTCCGGATGTAAGAATTTTTGCAGAAATGTCTAAGGTTTTCTGAAGTCATCCCAACCGTCGAGTTCGTCGAGGTAAGTGCCTTCTTGCTGAGGTGCGACTTTTAGATACTCGTCTTTGCTGACTTCCACCAGTGCCGAATCGTTCTTCAGCATGTATTTCATACCTCCGGAAGTCATGGACCCGTCCTTGATGACGAAGGTCTCGCGAATGGCTCCTGAAGCCGCTATCTTGCTCTCTTCCAGGCGGATGAACTCCGAGACGGACGAGCCGTTGCTGCCCATTCCGTTCCTGATGATAGTTCCGTCTGGGGTGATGGCGAGCCCCATTTCAGCTCTGTCGGCAAATGTGATGAGGCGGAGCGAGTCTTTCACGAAGGAATAGATGGCTGCGTAGGGTGGTTCGCCACGAAGCAGGACCTCAGGATTGCCGTCTTCATCAAGGTCGGTCGAGATGAACAGGATGGGCGTATGTTGCTTGTAATCAAGCGATTTCTTCCTTTGCAAATCGATGACTCCTATCTGCTTCCAGGCCGTATAGAGGTCTTCCTTTGGGCAAGGCAGGGGCACTTTCGTGAGTTCCGTGTACTCCATGCTTTCCTCTGTCACCAGAATCTGCTCCGTTTCCGCGCCTTTTCCCTTACCTTTTTTCGACTTTGAAAAGCTGCAACCAATCATCATGCCGGCAAAAGCTGCCAAAAGTATCGTAGAAAGAATCTTTCTCATATCTGTTTTGTCGTATTATCATTCCAACGAAAGACAAAGTTACAATATCTTTTGTTCTCGACAAAGAAAAGCGGAGTTTTTTTTGCCAGACTGCCTTATTATACAAGAAAAAGTGCAGAAAACGCACCAACTTTCGCCTTTTTTAGCTATCTTTGCAGCCGAAATAACTCAAATATATTAATAAGGTAAGAGAAATGGCACAGCAAGAGGATGTTTTCAAGAAAATCGTGTCGCACTGCAAAGAGTACGGCTTCGTATTTCCCTCAAGTGATATTTACGACGGACTGGGTGCCGTCTACGACTACGGACAGAACGGCGTTGAGCTGAAGAACAACATAAAGCAGTACTGGTGGCAAAGCATGGTGCTCCTGCACGAAAACATCGTGGGCATCGATGCCGCCATCTTCATGCACCCCACCACTTGGAAAGCGAGCGGACACGTTGACGCCTTCAACGACCCTCTCATTGATAATCGCGACTCGAAGAAGCGCTATCGTGCCGATGTGCTCATAGAAGAGCAGATGGCCAAGTACGAGGATAAGATCCAGAAGGAAATCGAGAAGGCTCAGAAACGCTTTGGCGACAGCTTCGACGAAGCGAAGTTCCGTGCCACGAACGAGCGTGTCCTCGAGAATCAGAAGAAGTACGACGACCTGCATCACCGCTTCCAGGAGGTGATGAACGCTCCTGGCGGTATCGACTTGGAAGGCATGAAGCAGATTATCCTCGACGAAGGAATCGTCTGCCCCATCAGCGGAACACGCAATTGGACTGATGTCCGTCAGTTCAACCTCATGTTCAAAACCGAAATGGGAAGTACTGCCGATGGTGCCTCCACCATATATCTTCGCCCCGAAACTGCGCAAGGCATCTTCGTCAACTACCTCAACGTCCAGAAGACGGGCCGCATGAAGCTCCCCTTCGGCATTGCTCAGATAGGCAAGGCCTTCCGTAACGAAATCGTCGCTCGACAGTTCATCTTCCGTATGCGCGAGTTCGAGCAGATGGAGATGCAGTTCTTCATCCAGCCCGGAACAGAGCTCGATTGGTTCGCTAAATGGAAGGAAACGCGTATGAAATGGCATCAAAACCTCGGTTTCGGCGCAGAAAACTACCGTTTCCACGACCATGACAAGCTCGCGCACTATGCCAATGCCGCTACGGATATCGAGTTCCGTATGCCATTTGGCTTCAAGGAAGTGGAAGGCATACACAGCCGTACGAACTTCGACCTCTCGCAACATGCAAAATATAGCGGTAAGAAGATTGAATACTTCGACCCCGAAACGAACGAGAGCTACACGCCGTATGTCATCGAGACCTCAATCGGCGTGGACCGTATGTTCCTTTCCATCATGTGTCACAGCTACGAGGAACAGCTCCTTCCTGACGGTCAGACTCGTACTGTACTGCATCTTCCCGCAGCTCTCGCCCCTGTAAAACTCGCTGTGTTCCCGCTTACGAAGAAGGATGGAATGCCCGAAAAGGCTCAGGAAATCATCAACGAACTCCGCTTCCACTTCAATTGCAAGTACGAAGAGAAAGACCAGATAGGCAAACGCTACCGTCGAATGGATGCGATAGGATGTCCCTATTGCGTCACCGTCGATCAGCAAACGCTCGTGGACAACACAGTAACTCTGCGAGATCGCGACACGATGGAGCAACACAGAGTAGCCATCAGCGAACTGCGTAGTATCATAGAAGACAAGGTGAGCATCACCTCTCTCCTCAAGAAACTGCTCTAGAAAATGAATTACAGACAGAAAGTTCTTCTCCTATTGCCAGCCATGTTGCTGTTCCTCCTTGCTTCTTGCAGAAGCAGCGAAGAGAACTATGACCCTCGACACGACTGGAAAGAACGCAATGCTCAATGGTTTGCCGAAGTGTATGACGCAGCCCAAGCCGAAATAGCTGCTGCCAAAGTGCAATATCCGAACGGTAACGATTGGGAAAAACACTGCGATTGGCGCATCTACAAGACGCTCTTGAAGAGCCAAGATGTACAAGGCCCTGCCACAGACTACATCGTTTGCAAGATAAACGAACGTGGCGACGGAGACTGGAGCGCAGCCTATACGGACAGCGTTCGCCTGTACTATCGTGCTTGGATCATGGATGAGAACTATCCCGAAAGCAAGACAAACATGAATGTCTTCAGCCAATCTTACTACGGAGACTTCAATAAGACAACCGCAGCACCACTTGCTATGCCCGTCATAGGCACAGTGGAAGGCTTCATGACTGCCATTCAATATATGGTGAAAGGCGATGATTGGGATGTCTACATCCCGCAACAGTTGGCATATAAGGATAACTCATCAGACGCCGTTCCTGCCTACAGTACCTTATTATATCGCCTTCGCATCGAACTCGTCCACAAGAGCGGAACAGGAATGCCTGGTTGGAGATAGCCTTCCAGCGTGGTCTTCCCTATCGGATGTTGTTCCGAATCTTGGTGAGATAAGCGTTAAGCGCTTCCTCGTCGCGATTGTCGATAATCTGTATCAAATCCTTCAACTCGGAACGAATGCCTTCGACATGCGCTTTTGTGCGTGGGTTGAAGAGTATTTCGCGCAGGAGTGTGTCGTCTTCACTCAGGACTCCCTTCGCTATTGTCAAGTGTCGCTTGAATGTCGTACCTGGGGCATCTTGGTGCTTCATCACGGCTGAGAAGACGAAAGTGCTGACGAAAGGTACAGACAAACTGTATGCCATCGCCTCGTCATGCTCGTCGAAACTGTACTCATGAACGTTCAAGCCAAGCCTTCTGTAGAGGTCGAGGAAGAAGATTCGCCCCATATAATCGCCTTCGTTAATAACGATGGCGTTCTCCGAAGAGAGTGCTCCGAGGTTGGCAAACGTAGGCCCGAACATCGGATGGGTCGAGACGTAACGCATTCCTGTACTTTCATAGAAGTTTTTCAACCCGGTCTTCACGGAAGAAATGTCCGATATGATGCAATCTTTGGGCAGGCAGGGAATGACTTGCTGGAAGACATCAATCGTGTATTTCAATGTGACGGCATTGATGACGAGCTCCGGCTTGAAGTCGCGTATCTCGTCGAGTGTCGTAAAACGCTGTGTGTTGTATAGGAAGCGCATACGCCTCGGGTCAATCTCATAGACGGCACATTCGTGGTCGAAGGACAAGACGTCCGTAAAGAACGAACCCATCTTGCCGGCTCCTAAAATAAGAATCTTCATATTATTGCTGTTTGAGATGCTCCACCAAAAGGGGAGCGGGGAAGGGGCTTTTACTTGTTGATTATCTCCATTTGCTGTCGAACGCTCTCTTCATGAATGTTCTCGAAGATGCTCTTGATGCAGTCTCTGCCAATGCCGAGCAGCGAACCTTGTGCACCTCGCTTGTCAAGAATCTCGCTGTAACGGCGTGTCTGTACGACCGTCATACCCACTTCTTTCTTGTATTCACCGATGTTGCGGCAGATTTTCATGCGTTTGGCAAGCAGTTCGATGAGTTCGTCGTCGAGCACATCTATTTCGTGTCGGTAGTCTTTGAGTTTGTCGGTATGTTCCTTCGTGTCACGGAAAACGAGGCGCGACACGATAAAGTCGAGCACATCGGGTGTCACTTGTTGCGACGCATCACTCCAAGCTTTGTCGGGATTGCAATGGCTCTCGACCATGAGACCGTCCAAACCCATATCCAATGCCTCTTGACAAAGCGAAGCAATCAGGTCGCGACGTCCGCTAATGTGGCTTGGATCGCACACGACAGGCAGTTCCGGAAGGCGACGCTTCAGCTCGATTGGTATCTGCCACATCGGTTCGTTGCGATACAACTTCTTTTCATAACTGCTGAAACCCCTGTGAATAGCACCAAGTTTCTCTATGCCGGCACCATTTATGCGCAGCAAAGCGCCAATCCACAACTCGAGGTCGGGGTTAACGGGGTTCTTGACGAGCACCGTCGCATCTGTGCCTTTCAGGGCATCTGCCAGTTCTTGTACGGCAAAGGGATTGGCTGTGGTGCGGGCTCCAATCCAGAGAATGTCGATTCCATACTTGAGAGCCAGTTCAACGTGCTTGGGTGTGGCGACTTCCGTAGCTGTAAGCATGCCCGTTTCCTCCTTTACTTGTTTCATCCAAGGAAGTGCCGGTTCGCCATGTCCTTCAAAGCCTCCGGGCTTTGTTCGCGGTTTCCAAACACCGGCGCGGAATATGTGGCAGCCTTTTCCGGCAAGTTGTTTGGCTGTAGTCATCACTTGTTCTTCTGTCTCAGCACTGCAAGGACCGGCAATGATGAAAGCTCGTTCCTGGTCGCTTGGCAGGTTCAGGGGTTTTAGTTGGAGTTCCATATTATATAATGTATTGTTATCCGTTATCTCATGTACTGTTCGTGGGAATGGTCTGTAACGACGCTGGTGTCGCCGATACTCAGGTTCCAAAGGATGCCGTCACCGCCTTCCTCGGCTGCATCGAGGATAACATTTTCCTCAACAGCATTGTGGCGATACATTCCGGCATTCATGGAGACGACGCTCGAATTGAAGCGTCCGGTGCTCTTGAACACGGTATGTCTCTTTTGCTTGTTGTTGTACCAATAGGCAAAGCAGTGGTCGTAGAAGCTGCGTCCGCCGTGGCTGAGGAAACCGACGGCAAACTGGTCGCTATAGCAGAAGTTGTACCAGTTGTTTTCCTGCTCGTCGATGAAGCCGCAACTGCTTTCGTAGTGTTCATCCGAGTTGTAGTAGAGTGGGTGGATATTGCGGAGACTGTTGCCTGCGGAGCGAAGGAGGACGCCCACGTGCACACCGCCTATGCGCATGTTTGTCAGGGTGTTGTCGAACCCCTCTACAAGCACGCCGATGCAGTCGGGCTTTTTGTTGCCCGTGATATTCGTGTCGGAGATGTCGCTGTCGGATGAGCCGTTGTTTGCTCCATGCTTGATGTGTATGCCGATTGTCGTGTTCTTGATGGACGTTTGCCGAATGGCTGTTTCGCGTCCGCTGTCGATGGAGATGCCTTTTGCTATGCCTCTGCCGTCGATGACGCCGCCTTTCAGGTAGTAGTTGCTGCCGGGCGTGGAGATCTTGTTGGCGGGGTCTTTGCCTCCGAGACGTATCATGGCCTCCTCGCTGGCCCAGTCTTCTGCAGCCCGTATAATGGCGAAGTTCGAGAGTTCGAGTGCGACGCTCTTCTGCGGGTCGGCAGGTGTGAGGATGGGTTTGCTGATGATGTATACGCCGTCGGGAAAGTAGATAGTGCGGTTGGGGTGCGTGTCGATGATGCGCTGAATGTCATCGCTGACATCTTTCCCTGTTTCCGCTTTAATGTAATCGGTGACGACGACGTAGCCTCTCTCGGAGGTCTTACGAGCGAGCAATGTTGCGGGCATTGCCAAGAGCAGGGTGAGGAGGAGCAGTAACTTGTGATTCATGGTTTTATGTTGATTTCCTTGATGCGTTGAAGCGCTTCGGCAAACTTGTCTTCCTTGGCGCAAAGGCTGATGCGAATGTAGCGTTTGCCGTTACTTCCAAAGATGAAGCCGGGCGTGATGAACACTCTTGCTTCATGAAGAACCTTTTCCGTGAGTTCCTCTACATCATTATATTTGTCAGGGATGCGTCCCCAAAGGAACATGCCGGTTTGCTGCGGGTCGAACTGACACTCGAGGAGTCGCATGATTTCCTCGGCCAAGCGACGTCTTCCGGCATAGATATCCACATTAGCAAGCCTGTGCCAAAGGTCGGTGTTGTCGTATGCTTTGGCTGCTGCAAGCTGCAGGGCGCGGAAAGTTCCGCTGTCAACATTACTTTTTACCTTCAGTATCCAGCTTACGAACTGAGCGTTGGTGGCCAACATACCTACTCGCCAGCCCGGCATATTATGGCTCTTCGACATCGAATTGAACTCGATGCAGCACTCTTTGGCACGCGGAATCTGCAAGATTGAAAGCCTTTCCCCCTCATTTAGGATGAAGCTGTAGGGATTGTCATTTACCACGATGATGTTGTGACGAAGGGCAAAGTCGACGAGTCGCTCGTATGTCTCGCGTCTTGCCCTTGCCCCAGTCGGCATGTTCGGGTAGTTTGTCCACATCAGTTTCACGCGGCTGAGGTCCATCTTCTCGAGCTGCTCGAAGTCGGGCTGCCAGTCGTTTTCGGGCAGGAGGTCGTAGTTGACGATCTTCGCGCCAAGCAGTTTCGAGAGACTTGTATAGGTAGGATAGCCGGGATTGGGCACAAGAACTTCATCTCCGACGTTGACAAACGCCAAAGTTACATGCAGGATGCCTTCCTTGCTTCCTATGAGAGGTTGAATCTCGCTGTTTGGGTCGAGCTCGACACCATACCAGCGTTTGTAGAAACCGCTCATTGCCCGACGCAACTCGGGGATGCCTATCGTGGGCTGATAGCCGTGAGCCGTGGGCTTCCTCGCTTCCTCGCAGAGTGTTTCGACTGTTTCGGGCGAGGGAGGCATATCTGGACTACCGATGGCGAGGCTGATGACGTCCTTTCCTTCGGCGTTCATCGCGGCCACTTCCTTCAGCTTGCGACTGAAATAGTATTCGTTGACGTCGGCCAATCTGTCTGCCGGCTTGATGCTAAATGCTTTGTTTTCCATCTTCGTATATGCCAAGTTGTTTGAGTTCGCGGGTAAGCGGAGTGATTGCGTTGAGAGCCTGACGGTACCGTTTCTCATCGTTAAACGAGAGGTCGATGTAGAACATGTATTGCCACTCTTGACCGATAATGGGCAAACTTTGAATTTTAGTCAGGTTGAGTTTATAGAATGAGAGGACTGACAGGATTGCGCTCAGGCTGCCTTCTTCGTGGGGAAGCGTGAAGACGAGGCTGGCTTTGTCGATATGACGGGTACTTCGAATGGCCTGAGCCTTCTCGGGTTGGGCGAGGACGAGGAAGCGTGTGAAGTTGTGTTTGTTTGTCTCGATGCCCTCTTGCAGCACTTTCATTCCGTAGATGTCGGCTGCGTCTCGATGGCAGATGGCAGCGTGTCCGTGCCTGCGTTCACGGCTGATGTCGGCTGCGGCCCCTGCTGTATCGACTGTTTCGACCTTCTTAAACTCAGGATGACGCGAGAGAAACTGGCGACATTGCATGAGTGCGACGGGATGGGAGTTCACCTCGGTGATGTCTTTCCAGTCCTCATCCGGCAGGCACATGATGCTGTGCTTGATGCGGAGCTTGTGTTCGCCCACTATCGTCATACCGCTCTCTCGCAGAAGTTCGTAGTTGTGGAGCAGACTGCCGGCTATCGTGTTCTCTATCGCCATGAGTCCCAGCAGGTCTTTCTCCGCTTTGAGTCGTGCGAACATCTCTTCGAAAGTGTCGCAGCAAACCAGTTCAACCTGCTCGCCCTCGAAGAAGCGATGGGCGGCAATATCGTGGAAACTGCCTTCGATGCCTTGTATTGCTATCCGTTTCATCCTGTTGTGTCTGTTATACCAAAACATCCCGCTCGGTTTCTGAGCGGGATGTTTCGATATGTTTTTCTTGTTATACCTTATTTATATATATACGACGACCCGCTTCACTTCATTTGCTAAAGTAAAAGTAATAGTAAAAGCCGAAATAGCGATTGCTGCTGTGAGTCATCTTTCTTCGTTTTTCGATGCAAAGGTAATACAATTCTGTTTTTCTGCCAAACGAATGCCGAATTATTTTTTAAAATGGTGTAAAAAAAAAGATATGCAGTCACGATTGCAAACGTAACACTATACAAATGCAAACGTAACACTAGTCGTTTGCAATCGTCGCACTAGTCATTTGCAATCGTCACGTTAGTCGTTTGCAATCGTCACACTAGTCGTTCAGGAACTTGTCTTGTTGCGTCTGTAGAGTTGCCAAGCGTTGAAGACATTGTGCCAGATGGTGTAGAAGCCTCCAGCAACGGATGTGAGGGGGTCGAGGAAGGTGTAGCCCACCCAAATGGCGAGGACCGTATTCTTCTGTCCGCAAGCCTGTCCGGCTGTGACGGCTTCCTCGTAATGCTTGCCGACAAGCCGTCCTACCAGGAACTGCATGATGCAGGCCACGAGCGAACCAGTCAGGATGAGCAGACAAAGCAACAGAGTCACCTCAGCATGAACCAGAATCCTCGTTGTGACAGCTATTGCGAGCGAGAGCGAGATGAGCCAAAGATAGAAGGGAAGGTCTGGAATGGAGGTGAGGAAACGCAGCAGAGTGGGGGAGATCCGACGGATGATGAGCCCCAGGAAAAGCGGGAAAATGAGCAAGGGGAACACCTTCTTGACAATCATCCAGAACGAAAGCCAAAAACTCAACTCTCCAGCAGGATTGACGAGGGGCACGAAAGCCGAGATGAGGACTGCGCAAGTGAGGTTGATCAGCAAGGTGTAGGCCGTCAAGGAACCTACGTTCCCACCCAGTTTGGCCGTCACCACAGCCGCAGCAGTTGCAGTAGGGCAAAGGAAACAGAGCATCGTGCTTTGCAGGAAAACTCGGCTCGTCTGGTCCTCCACAGTTTGGTGAAGCAGACAAAGCAAGGCTGCAACTGTTGCCTGGAAAGCAAGCAGCCACCATTGCCAGCCTCGAAGTCGCATATCCTCGAGTCGGATTCGGCAGAACGTCAAAGTCAACATGCAGAAAATCAGGGTGGGTTGGACGTAAGTGACGCCTTCCACAATCGCCTCTCTGGCCTTTGTGGGAAGCTCCAGACTTTGGCCCAAAAAGTAGGCGGAACAGCCCACAATCATACTCAAAGGCAGCGACCAATCCTTGAGAAATCTCCTGAAATTCATCATTCGGCATTCCTGTTTGCGAGGCAAAATTAATCAAAAACTTCCGTTTAGCGGGTTTTTGTGGCCTGAAAATTTCATTATGTGCACGCTTTTCCCTAAATTTGTAGCCCAATATAAAATACAACGGAAAGATATGAATCTTTATATCAGATACTTCGACGAAGAGGCACTCGTCTATAGCGTCGAGGAAGCTTTGGCTTTCCTCGCTTCCTTGGGCGATGTGGAAGTTAATGACAGCATCGCCATCGAGTTGGAAAAGTTCATGGCCAGCAACGCCATGTATCCCAAGCACATCAAGGTAAACCAGCGCTCCTTCTTCATTGTCATCAAGACGACGGCAAGCACGATGGAGGAGTTCAAGGCAAAAGGCGCCAATCAGGGCAAACCAGAGAAAATGGCGCAGAAAGAGGCTTTGGCAAACTACAGCAAGCCCCAGCCAGGTTGGTACGAAGCAAGGATAACCTTCAAGCGTGTCATCTCGCATCCTGAAACACAGAAATCCCAGTATGTTGACACACCTTTCGTCTGCAAACTGAAGGCCGAAAGCGTTCAGGAATGCTACGACAAGGTGCTCGATCACCTGCGAAACCGTCAGGATGTCGACCCCAGAAGTCAGTTCCCAAGCATCAAGAGTGCGAATTTCGAGTTCAGTTATTTAGGAGAATAGCGTTCTTATGTCGCTCCGCTACCTGTTTTTCTGTACCGTTTTGATTGCGGCTGCGACAGTTTTTGCCGACAAAAAAGGCAAGAACAAGGGTGATACGGTCGATCCCATCTTTGCCCTTCCAATGCCCGATCAGCTGCCTTCAGCCCCGTTGCCGGACCGTCCTTTGCCTCGTGTGGCAGAGATGCGAGTCCAGGTTCAGCATACTGTCGCTCAGCAGCAAGGCATCGACGTCTCACACTATCAAGGTTACATCGACTGGGAAGAAGTGGCTCAAGACAAAAGCATAAAGTTCGTCTATATCAAAGCGACAGAAGGCTCAGGCCTGGTCGACGATTTCTATCTGCGCAATCTATATGGTGCGAAACGCGTTGGAATACCCGTCGGAGCCTATCATTTCTTCAGTCCTTCAGCAAGTGCCTTGACTCAGTTGGAGAACTTCCGCTCCGTCGTTGACCCACGTCAGCAAGACCTCATCCCCATAGTCGACGTCGAGAAACGCGGCAAAGGCTCGCTTGCTCAGTTCCAAGGAAGCCTGAAGTCGTTCCTGGACGGTGTCGAGCGAATGTTCGGCGTCAAGCCAATCATCTATACAGGCGTTAACTTCTATGCGAAATACCTTGAAGGCCGTTTCACAGGCTACAAGTTCATGGTGGCTCGTTATGCTGAAGAATTCCCGGGATTGAGCGAAGATGTGCCCATCGTATTGTGGCAATACTCGAGTACAAGCTACGTAGACGGCATAAGTGGACACGTCGACAAGAGCGTTTTCCTGGACCGTTATTCCGTAGTTGACATAATGTTAAGCAAGTAAGGACATGCATATCGTCATCGCAGGAAACATAGGAAGCGGCAAGACAACGTTGACAGAGATGCTTGCCAAGCACTATCATTGGGAACCGAAGTTTGAGCAAGTCGCCTTCAATCCCTACCTCGACGACTATTATCGCGATATTCAGCGGTGGTCGTTTCCTATGGAAGTGTTCTTCCTGAAAGAACGTTTCCGCGACCTTATGGAGATGCAGAAGAGCGGCAAGGACACCATCCAGGACCGCTCAATATATGAAGGCGTCTATGTCTTCGCTACCAACAACAAGCAGATGGGCAACCTGAGCGACCGGGATTTCGAGACATATATGGAACTCTTCGGGCATATGACGAACATTGTACGCTATCCCGATCTCATGATTTACCTGCGTGCCAGCATCCCACACCTCGTCGCAAACATCCAGAAACGCGGTCGAGACTGCGAACAAACCATCCAGCTCGAGTACCTCAAGGGTTTGAACAACCTCTACGAAGACTTCATATACAATAAATATAAGGGTAAAGTCCTGACCGTCGAAGTTGACAGCATCGACTACCAACACAACCCAAAAGACTTCAAACAAATAACTGACAAGATAGACGGACTGCTTTACGGCATGTTCCCACTCACGTAAAACCACCTGACATTATGCACATCGCCATTGCTGGAAACATAGGAAGTGGCAAAACCACCCTTACCAAGTTGCTCGTCAAGCGATATGGTTGGACGCCTCGCTTCGAGCCTGTCGAGACAAATCCCTACCTCGACGACTTCTATCAGGACATGAATCGCTGGAGTTTCAACCTGCAGGTTTACTTCCTCAACAAGCGGTTCCGCGATGTTGTCGAGATTTCAAAAAGCTCGGACACCATTATTCAGGACCGAACTATCTTTGAGGACGCTCGCATCTTCGCACCCAATCTTCACGCTCAAGGCTATATGAGTGACCGCGATTTCGCCAATTACAGCGAGCTTTTCGACCTGATGATGTCGCTCGTGGGACTGCCTGACCTGATGATTTACATTCGCAGCAGTATCCCCAACCTTATTGCACAAATTGCCAAACGAGGTCGTGAGTACGAACAAAGCATACGTATCGATTACCTGAAAGGCCTGAATGATCGCTACGAGGAATGGATAAAGAACTATCCTGGCAAACTCCTCATCGTGGATGGCGACACGTTGAAGTTCGAGTCGAACACAGCCGACTTCCAGCGCATCACCGAGCAAATCGACGCGAAGCTCTACGGCCTCTTCCCCGAGGAATAGGGAATCCTGACTGCAAACGCTTGAGCGCTCTGCCGGCAAGGTTGTCAGTTCCGGCTTCTGGCTGTCGTCCATGTCCTTCACTACGTTCCAACAGCAGTTCATCGGCTCTGTCGGAGGTCAAATCCGGCAGGGTAGGGCAGGGTACGCTTACCGGCTCTTTTGTAACTTTTTTTCCGAAGGTCACGCTTTCTGACGCACTTTTTTTGTTTCCGTGGCACTTTCCTGCCCAAAATGCGAAATATGGGCTTAAATCGAATCTCTGTTGAGAATCAGCATGTTACAGAACCATGTTTCGAGACGCAAAGCAAAGAAAATACTGATTCAGCATGGCGGGGTGTTAAACGCCGCAAGAATGTCCGCCAATTTCGACGTGGAGCGACGGGTAACTTGACGTGGGGGATTTGCCAACTCCACGTGTTGAGTTGGCAAACTTAACGTGTCGTGTTGGCAGACGTCCCTCGCCGTGATGCCAAATTCTCCCTTTTCCGCCACAATTTTTGTAAAGGACTTTCTGCGGTTTTGCCACATCATAACATCAGGTCTCATGCAATGGAACGAGTAGCCCGTGCCGTTATGCCGTTTCTGTTCGTGTAGCGTGCGAGCGGACGAAAAGTCATGCGGTTTTACGTTAAAACTTCTTAAAAATTCATTCGTTCGCGCTGCAAAGTGACTTACTTTTCGTACCTTTACATCATGAAACGACTCTCTTTTCTTCCGCTTCTGCTGGCAGCCCTCAGTGCTATGGCTGGCGACAATGTCCTGCCGTACTGGGCAATAGGGGGCTTCGCGCGGCCCGAAAGCAACCCGATGGTAAGCCCTGTCACCAACAGCCTCTTCTTTTGTCCGGTGAAGAAGACGCAGGTGCGATGGGAATGCGCCGACACGTTCAACCCTGCTGCCGTAGTGAAGGACGGGAAGGTCTGCGTGCTCTACCGCGCTGAGGACGACCCGAATGCCGGCATTGGCAAGCGGACGTCGCGCATCGGCTTGGTGGAGAGCGAGGATGGCGTCAGCATCGATTATCGTTCGCCATCGCCTGTCATGTACCCCGACCTGTCGTCAATCTCACAAACCTACGAGTGGCCGGGCGGCACGGAAGACCCGCGAGTGGTGGAGGCCGAGGTGGACGGGCAGCCGCTCTACGTCATGACCTTCACTTCATGGAACCGCAAGACGGCACGGCTAAGTGTTGCCACAAGCCGCGACCTCAGGACGTGGACGCATCACGGCCCGTGTTTCCGCACGGCATTCAACGGCAAGTTTGCCGACCTCGCCTGCAAGTCCGGCTCCATCGTCACGGAGATCAGGGACGGACGCCTGCAGGCAGCCAAGATAATGGTGAACGGCGAGGAGAAGTACTTCATGTACTGGGGCGAGTATTGGGTGTGCGGAGCAACAAGCGACGACCTCATCACCTGGACACCCGTCGTGGATGCAAACACGGACTTGCTCTATCTGGCAAAGCCCCGCAAAGGCTTCTTCGACAGCCTGCTCACGGAATGCGGTCCGCCTGCCGTCATGACGGAGGACGGCATCGTGCTCATCTACAACGGAAAGAACGCGAGTGGCAGCAACGGCGACGCTTGCTATGCTGCTAACACGTATGCCGCCGGACAGATGCTCTTCAGCAAGGACAACCCGCTTCAGCTTGTCGACCGTCTCGGTAAACCCTTCTTCCGTCCCATTGCCAACTTCGAGAAGAGCGGACAATACGTTGCCGGAACGGTCTTCACGGAAGGGCTTGTCTGGCATCAGGGCAAGTGGTTCCTCTATTATGGCTGTGCCGACTCGTTCGTTGGCGTGGCTGTATGCGACCCCCAGACTTCGCCGCATGAGGGCGACCCCATCGTTGCGGCAAACGTCCCGGAGGGCGTCATCAATCAGCAGACTTCGCTCGGAACGGGAAAGATGACTTGCTTCGTGAACGCCGCAAGCGGCTTTGTCAATGAGGGCGAAAGGCCGTGCTTCATGAACATGAGTTACGTCTATCCCGGCAGGAAGTGGTGCGACACAAGCACTGCGCAGCCGTGGATTGTCCTGGAGTTCACGGGCATCTACGAAGTGAACCGTCTTGTCTTCCGCGATGTGGAGGGACACGAGACGAACTGCGGCAACGTGCCTGAGTATTGGGTGTATGGCAGGACGAAGTCAGGCGAGGACTGGACGCTTCTGGCGCACGAGGAGAACGTCGGCAACCAGGGCGTGAAGGACGTCTCATTTAGTCCTACCGAAGTCCGTTACCTGAAGCTCGTCTTCTCGAAAGGCACGCGACCGAGCGGCGAGGCCGACAATGCGATTCGCCTCTATGGCTGCGACGTCTATGGACGCCTCGTGAGCGAATTGCCAAGAACCGACGGCAACGTCAGCATCGGAAAGAGCATTCTCGCTGCCTGCGATGCGCCCGATGCAACCAAGAGTGCGCTCAATCTGCTCACAGGACAGCCGTCTGCCGAACGCCCCTGGTGTCCTACGACTCCCCAGCCTGTCAGCGACCCTTACCGCTACGTCATCGTTGACCTCGAAGGCAGCTACGACATCAAGCGCCTCTTGCTGTGGGACGCCAAGAGCATCGACTCGGGTGCAACGAACATGAACGCCTATCAGATGTTCGTCAGTCAGGAACACCCCGACCTGAGCCTCATTACAAGAACGGGCGACGGCAACACTTGCTGGACACAAGTGGCAGACAGAAAGGGCGCAGGCTCCATGAACAAGAAGACTGTTTCGCTCTCTGCACCAGTCCGCGGACGCTATGTCAAGCTCGTCTTTCCCCGTACGTCTGCCGGCATGAACAACATCGACTTCCCCGCTCTCTATGCCTTCCATGTCTATGGCACGCCAGTGAACGACGACGATGCAATTGCCTTTCCGACAGAAGATAAAGAGACCGACGCCACTGTTTATAACCTTATGGGTATGAAACAGGAGCGTCGGTCGCTGCAGCCTGGACTTTATATCATGTCCGGGCGAAAGGTTCTTGTACGCTAATCAGAATTTGAAACCAAGCGTACAGGTTATGGTGTGTCTTGTCAAGTTAACGTCAACAGGATCAATTTTAGCATCCGCGAGGAGAGGATTGTCTATGACAAATTGCGGGATGAATTCTTGATTTGTATTCGTGAAGTTCGTGTCGAAAGCATAGAAGTCTGCCTTCTGATTGCGAACCTTGTAGGCAAGATCAACATAGAAACTCTTTGAGTGATAGCCCATGCCCAATGTCAGGATGTTTGTATTGCCAAGACGCATGTAGCTTGTGCTTGTGGCGTAGTCCATCGCAGAACTGTTGAGGCTATATTGGTCAAAGCCGATGTTCTTCTTGTAGGGAGAAGTGCTCAGGTTGTAACCCAGTCGGAAGGCAAGGTTCTTCGTGGCATTTGCTTCAACGCCGAGGCGTAAAGTATGTGTGCCACGCATGTTGTCGCGAGTGAACTGGTTCATTGCCGCATCCTTTACATTGCCGGAAGTTGAGCCGTCGGCGTATTCTTCTCTTGGATAACCCATGCTTGTGCCAGCGAATGCGGCATACTCGTAGTCGACATCCCAAGCGAATGTTGTGCCGACAGTACTGCCGATGCTGGTACGAACCTTCCAAGGAGAACGTACGTTAAACTTGAGATAGCTTTCCCATGGATCAATCCTGCCACCGCCGTATGAAGCGCCGCGAGCCAGGTCGAACAGGGTACTGTTCTTGAGACGGTACCATGTTGGGGTCTCAACTACAAAGCCGAAGCGGAAAGGACTGTTTTCGATGGGGCGGATGATTGTACCAAGTTTGACGTTGACGCCAGTTCCTGAGACACGGATGTCGTTGTTGAGGTCGTACTTCGCTTTGTCGTCCAAGTCATATTCTCTGTAGTAGGTCCATCCGCGATAGCGCATATTGTCCACACCGACGGTAAGGCCGAGGAAAGCTCTGTCGTTGATATTTGTGCTGACATTAAAGTCGAACGACTGCAAGGAACCTTCGCTGTGATGCGTGTATTCATTGTGCAGAGTTGAGTATTTGTTGTAGCGGTATTCGGCTCCACCTGCTGTGGTGCCTGTCATGAAGTAGCCATTCTCCAGAGCCATACCGGCAAGATTGTTCTGCCAGCCTTCGTCCCAGTCCGTCAACTCTGCCACTTGGTCCATCTGACTCAGTTCGTGCGGGTTGGGGTCATCAGCATAGAAGTTGAAGTTGAAGTTCTTCTTCTTCTGAAAGTTGAAGGCGAAATTGATGTAGGGGCATGTTTCGCCACCTGTCTTCATGTTGAATACGAAGCCGGCTTGGTCGAAGGTGAACTTGCCGCGATTCTCTTCGCTGATGCTCGACTTGCCCCAGATTCCGCCCATCGTCAGGGCAACATCGTTTTTGCGATACAGTCCGATGCCTGCGGGGTTCCAGCTGATGACGCTCATGTCTGCGCCGAGAGCACCAAGAGCGCC
This sequence comes from uncultured Bacteroidales bacterium, assembly GCA_902779315.1. Lineage (GTDB taxonomy): Bacteria > Bacteroidota > Bacteroidia > Bacteroidales > Bacteroidaceae > Physcousia. The sequence goes on from CACZBC010000017.1 coordinate 23,933, forward strand.
GCCCATGCCGACGTAGCGGGCTGTTCCGATGACGTCGTCAGAACCGTTTGTGAGGCGTTCGTTCATGTAGGTGTCCTGTGCTTGAACTGCAATTGACAAAGCCAGAACCAAGAGAAGAGAAAGCCCCCTCCTTGCTCCCCCTTTGGGGGAGTGATATAAATAAGAAGTATTCATAGTTGACATGTTAGGATGTTATCTGTATTATATTTGTTGTATACTATCTCTCCAAGGCACTCCCCCAAAGGGGGAGCGGGGAGGGGGCTATGCTGTTATCTGCGACCACCGCCGCCACGAGAACCGCCGCCACCGCCGCTGAAGCCTCCACCGCCTCCGCTGAAGCCTCCGCCTCCGCCGCGAGAGCTGCTTCCGCCAAAGCTTCCACTGCTTCCGCTACTGTAGCTTCCGCGTGAACTTCCGCTGCTGTAGGTGCTGGTGCTACGAGAGGAGCCGCTGTTGTAGGTGCTATTGCTTCTTGAAGGTGTAACGGTTGTGGTGGTTGTGCTGCGAGTCGTGCCGCTGTTATATGTGCCGCGAGAGGACGTCGTAGTGTTGCCACGACTGACTGTGGTGCCGCGAGTGGTTCCTGTGTTGGTGTTGCCTCGCGTGGGATTCTGGTAGGTTCCGCGTGTGCCTTCGCCTATTGTTCCACGAGAGGTTCCTGTCCTTGAACCGCCACGAGAGCCGTAGGTTGTGCCGGAACGGGATGGTCCTACACGACCGTTGCCTGTCCTTCCTCCGCCAGATCTGCCGTTGAAGGTTGCAGAACGCTGTCCGAGGTTGCGGCTTGCGGTTGTCTGTTGGCGACCTCCATGCCAGCCGTAATCGCCGTAATAGTAGCCTCCGTAGTATCCTCCATAGTACCATGGGTCGTACCATCCGTAGCGATGCCAGCCCCAGCCCCAGTCGTACCAGCTGTAGTAGCCGTAGCGATAGTAGGGTGCATACCAGCCGTACCAGGGATCGTACCATGGGTCGTACCATCCGTAGCAGTAGTCCCAGATGTAGGGGTCGTAGAGACGGAAACCGCGATAGCGTGCCAGGCGGGAGGTGTAGTAGTAGTCTCCGTCGCTGAAGCCGTCGCTGTATCCTGCGCTATAGCCTGCATCGTAGCCAGACATTTCACTTTGTTCGGGCGTTGTTGTCACTATGAGAGTGTCGCCTTTCATTTGATAGGTGGGTGTTTCTGCAGGCTGATTCATGCCGCGACGGTTGTATTCATCGACGTCGCGAAGTGCTCCTGTGTGGTAGTCGGCATTAGCATCGCCCTCGTCTTCGAAGCTTGACTGAGAACTGCTCTGCACTGCGGCAGCCGTGTTCTGCTGTGTCTTCTTCTTGGAAGAGAAGGAGTACATGTCGTCTTCCTGAGCTGATGCGCTGAAGCAGATTGCCAAGAGCATCATAAGGGTAATAACATTTGCTTTCATAGTATGTTCTTTGTTTTAAATTGTCGCTTTTTGCCTTTTCGGCTTTACGGTTTTTCAATTTTCCTGATGCAAAGTTAAGGAGTTTTGCGCAATATGCAAAAGGGAAACACCTATTTTGTTGAGGAAATTTCCCCAAGTGGAGAAAAAGAGTTACATTTGCAGAAGAAATGAACAACTCATCGAGGCGAAGCAGTCGGGTTCAAATGTGACGATGTCAAACAACTAGTGTGACGATTGCAAATAACTAGTGTGACGTTTGCCATTTACTAGTGTGAAGTTTGCGATTTACTAGTGTGACGATTGCGAACATCAAACGTGTCGTTTTCGAACGCTCCCTGCCGAGCTGGGTGACTATACATTATTATATTAATTATGAGGTACTTCGAAGTGACTTGCCGGATACGGCCTTTCAGCCAGGATGCTGCGGATGTTCTGTCTGCGATGCTGGCCGAGATAGGGTTCGAATCGTTCTCGCAGACCGAGGACGGCTTGATGGCTTACATCCAGCAAAGTGTCTGGAGCGAGGCTGGGATGCAGGAAATCGTTCAGGACTTTTGCCTGCCCGAGGTCGAGGTCAGTTATACTGTGGCTGAGGCTCCTGATGAAGATTGGAACCAAGTCTGGGAGGAAGAGGGCTTCCAGCCAGTCCAGGTAAGTGATGAAATAGTGGTTCATGACGTCAAACATACTGATGTTCCGCAAGTTAAGTACGACATCCTCATCACTCCTCGCCTGGCTTTCGGTACTGGCAGTCACGAGACGACCCGTCTCATCCTACGCACTCTCGCCCAACTCGACTTGGCAGGGAAGCACGTTATCGACGCTGGAACGGGTACAGGCATACTGTCGATTATGGCCGTCAAGCGAGGTGCGGAAAGTGTTTTTGCCTACGATATCGACGAATGGAGTGTGGAAAACACGAAAGACAACCTCTTGCTGAACCACATATATAATAATGTAGAGGTCGAGGTCGGCGACAGTTCTGTCCTCGAAGGCCAAGAGAAAGCCGACCTCCTGATTGCCAACATCAACCGTAACATCCTGCTTCAGGACCTGCCTCGATTCGCTAAAGTCATAAAGGAGAAAGGCCAAATGATACTGAGCGGCTTTTACTTGGAGGACGTCCAGACTCTCGCCGAAGCCGCCTCGAAGTTAGGTTTCAGCCTTTCGAAAACGGAAAACGAGGGGGATTGGGCAATGCTTCTATTCGAAGCGAATGCTCTTGGCGGGTGTGATGTTTGACACCACAAAGCTCGGAACAATCATAGCAAGGGCGCTAATCACAAGCGTGCCAAAATCTATCGCAAGCACCCACCACCAATTCACCAAGACAGGAACGGCCTCGACATAGTAGACATCGGGGTCCAACGTGATGAGTCCGAACTGTTTCTGCAGGAAGATGAGGGCGAAAGCGAGTAGGTTGCCAAACAAGATGCCCCGCAATATGATCAGCATCGCAAGCCCAAGGAAGAGGTGGCGGACTTGCTTGTTGCGTGCTCCCAAAGCCTTCATGATGCCGATAAAATTGGTGCGTTCCAAGATGATGATAAGGAGTCCGCTCACCGCAGTGAAGATGGAGATGCAAATCATCAGGATAAGGATGACAACGATGTCCATATCAAGGAGTTGCAACCAACCGAATATCTGCGGATGCTCCTGCTTGATAGTGATGCTGGAATAGTATTCGCCGTATGCGTCTTGCTTGTGGTTGACCTCGTTCACCACGTCCATCAGGGTTTCGTCGAGTCGTTCGAAGTCCTTCAACCTGATTTCCGCTCCCGCATATTGCTGGGAATCCCAACCGAGAAGGTGATGGATGGTGCAGAGATCGGTATAGGCAAAGTTCTTGTCGAAGTCGGTAAGGTTGGTCTGGTAAATGCCTGCGACGGTAAACTTCCTTGCCCGAACCGTCTGCTCGAAAAAGTAGGCATAGATGGTTTGACCAACCTCGACCTGCATTTCGCGAGCCATCGCCTGCGAAATCACCAGTTTGCCAGAGCTGACGGAATCTGTGAACTGAGGCATTTCGCCACTAATCATGTGGCTGCTTATGAAGCTGCGGTCGTAGTCCTGGCCTATGCCTTGAATGGCTATGCCCTTGAAGTTCGCATCAGTTTTCAGCATTCCAGGCTTGATGCAAAAGCGTGCGACGGAAGCCACATTAGGGACTGCTGCGAGTCGCGAAGTGACGGAATCGTCGATAACGATAGGTGTGAACTCTTGCTGGCCTAAGCTCTTGTAATTGAGCACCTTGATGTGAGCGCCAAACCCCAATACCTTGTCCTGCACTTCTTTTTGGAAGCCCAGCACGATAGCCACGCTGACGAGCATCACAGCCAATCCGATAGCGACACCAAAGGTTGCGATACTTGTGGCGAGACGCGAGGCTCTTCCGCTGTTTCCGCCTTGTGCAAAGAGTCGTTTAGCTACAAACCAGGTGAACATTATACTTTTCCGGGATAGGCTTCTAAAGCCTTGCGTAGTATGAACAACGCGCGAACGAGGTCTTCTTTCTTCAGGACGTAAGCCAGTCGGACTTCGTTTGTGCCGATTCCTGGCGTGGTGTAGAAGCCTGCAGCGGGAGCCAGCATGACGGTCTCGCCTTCGTAGTTGAAGTCGCTCAGGCACCAAGCGCAGAACTTTTCGGCATCGTCGACGGGCAACTTCGCTACAGTATAGAACGCTCCCATCGGGATGGGACTGTAGACGCCGGGTATTCTGTTGAGTCCGTCGATGAGGCATTTTCGCCTTTCCACGTATTCGTCATAGACTTCGCGACCGTATTCCTCGGGCTCGTCCAGGCTTGCCTCGGCTGCAATCTGGCCGATGAGTGGGGGACTGAGGCGTGCTTGGCAGAACTTCATGACAGCCTTGCGGACCTCTTTATTCTTGGTGATGAGGGCGCCGATGCGTATGCCACACTCGCTGTAACGCTTGCTCACACTGTCGATGAGCACGACATTGTTCTCGATTCCCTCTAGGTGACAAGCGCTGATGTAAGGGCTGCCCGTATAGATGAACTCGCGATAGACCTCGTCGCTGAACAGGTAGAGGTCGTACTTCTTGACGAGGTCGCGTATCTGATTCATTTCGCGACGGGTGTAGAGGTAGCCTGTGGGGTTGTTCGGATTGCAGATGAGGATGGCTCGCGTCTTTTCGTTGATGAGCTCTTCGAACTTCTCGACTTTCGGCAGGGAGAAGCCTTCCTCGATGGTTGTCGTGATGGTTCGGATGACGGCACCAGCCGAGATGGCGAACGCCATGTAGTTCGCGTAGGCAGGTTCAGGCACGATTATCTCGTCGCCGGGATTCAGGCAAGCCAGGAACGAGAAGAGCACGGCCTCGCTACCCCCGCTTGTGATGATGATATCCTCGGGCGTGAGGTTGATGTTGTACTTTTGATAGTAGCCGACCAGCTTTTTGCGGTAACTGAGATAACCTTGGCTGGGACTGTATTCGAGGATGGTTCGGTCGATGTTTTTGATGGCGTCGATGGCCGCTTGGGGTGTGGGAAGGTCGGGCTGACCGATGTTCAAGTGGTAAACATGTATCCCTCGCTCTTTAGCGGCATAGGCCAGAGGTGCCAGCTTGCGGATAGGCGACTCCGGCATTTCCACGCCTCGAACAGAAATTTGTGGCATAGTTCTTGTCTTTTTACAATTTCGCGTGCAAAGGTACGAATAAATGAGTGAAGCGCAAAAGAAAAGGAAAAGAATTTTCTTTATGTGCCTCCGAATGCAAGTACCTTCGACAAAGTCAAAGGTACGAAAAGGATAAAAAACACGCAAGCAATTTGACGGGGAAAAACGTCACACTAGTAAATCACAAACTTCACACTAGTAAATCACAAACTTCACGTTAGTAAATTGCAAACTTCACACTAGATGTTTGCAATCGTAACTGGAGATGTCCTGAAAGACTCCACTTGGCTCTCGCATTTTCTGCCTGTTTTGTTTGTAGGTTTGCCCTTTTTTTCGTACTTTTGCAAAGGTAAAAAGATTAAACTACCTCATGCAACAACAGATTCTCCACCTTCTTTGTACAGCCGGAACATGCCGTCTCCACTTTTCCGGACACGAGCATGAACTGGAGCCGGGCTGTTGCATGATAGTTATGGCAAGCCATGTTGGCAGCATCCAACCCAGCGAAGATTGCCAACTCTATCGGCTTCTGATGCCGGCCGATTGGCAGGCCAATTGCATGCCTCGCAGCAGTTATGGCGTATGCGGATGGCTTCACCTCTTCATGCACCCCATCTTCAAGTTGGAAGGTGACGCGCTAACTGTTGTCGAGCACGACTTCAAGGATGTCGCTTTCCGCTCTGAAAACACACCCGAAACCTATCGGAGAGACGCCATTCTGCAGGGTATGCGAGCCCTTTATCTTGATGTCATGAACGCTCATGCCTCTCTCTTCGAACGCGAGCAGGCCTCTCAAAGATCGGCCGACATCATGTCGCGATTCATCAGATTGCTGGAGGCGGGAGCCTACAGAAAACATCGGACTGTAGCCTATTACGCAGGGGAACTCTGCGTCACACCAAAGCATTTGCACAAAGTCTCCACCCAAGTGAGCGGACGAACCCCCAGTTATTGGATTCAGCAGTTCACCGTGATGGAAATCAAGCACTTGCAAATGCATGGGAAACTCTCGGCAAAAGAGGTCGCAAGCAAGTTGAACTTCGACAACACATCACATTTCAGCCGCTATCTCAGCCGTTCAGGGAAATCTTGGTAACACTCTGCGAAATCTGGGTTTGGCTTCGTGCGTACATTATTAATACCTTTGCAGTCGGAATTATAAGGTATTGACTCTGTTACATCAAAACAGTTAGAATTATGCGCATCCGTACATCATTACTATTCGTCGCCAGCCTTTGTGGGCTTTCTCTGCAGGCTGAAACACAAAGCGAGGGCATCAAGGACACCACTCAGATGAGCGAAGTGGTCGTCACGGGAAGTCGTTCTGCCACGGATATCCGTCATCTTCCAATGACGGTCAACACCCTCAGTCGCGAACGACTCTTGGCAAACGAGCGGACAAGCGTGCTTCCAACCGTCATGGAGGAAGTGCCAGGAGTTGTTGTCACCAGCCGGGGCATGTTGGGTTACGGCGTCAGTACAGGCGGTTCGGGCAGTATAAACGTCCGCGGACTTGGTTCCGGAAGCGGACAAATGCTGGTCCTCATCGACGGACACCCGCAGTATCAGGGCATCTTCGGGCATGGAATAGCAGACGCTTACCAGACGATGATTGCAGATAGGGTAGAGGTGCTTCGCGGTCCTGCCTCTTTGCTTTACGGCTCAAACGCGATGGGAGGCGTCGTGAACATAGTGACGCGAAAGCTCGAACCAAAGGAAGATGGCAAACTTTCCCAGCACACAACCATCAACGCAGGAGCCGGAAGTTACGGAACTGTACAGGTTGAGGGCAGCAACCAACTGCGTGTGGGCCCAACATGGGATTCGAGCAATATGGCGGCTTCCTCAGTCTCGGCTACAAGTTGTCCGACCATTGGAACGCAAATGCGATGGCCGACATCACACACTTCAACGCCAGCAATCCTGGCCTTATCACAGCCTTGAAGTTCGATAACGACCAAAGCATCACTCGCGGTTCGGCCAATCTCGTAGTGGAGAATCACTATGATAAGACAAGTGGTGCCGTCAGCATCTACAATAATTATGGCAATCACAGCATTGATGACGGCTACGAGGTGGGCAAGGCTCCGCAGACAGACCTGTTCCGTTCTCGCGATGCCGTAGCAGGTGTTTCGTGGTATCAAAGCGTTCTGGCAACTCCCACAACCCGCATCACGGCTGGTGTTGACTACCAGCACATCTACGGACATGCTTGGTATCAGAACAAGGAGACGGGTGAAACCGTAACGACAGGCCAGCGAAAGATGCAAAGCACACATGCCCATGAGAACGAAGTGGCTGGTTATGCCGACGTTCGTCAAGAGATAACTAAGTACGTGACTCTCAGTGCAGGACTTCGCTACGACCACCATTCTCAAGCTGGAGGCGAGTGGATTCCGCAGGCAGGACTCGTAGTTCGGCCCATCGAAACAGGTGAATTCAAGTTCATGTTCAGTAAGGGCTTCCGCAATCCGACAGCCAAGGATATGTATCTCTACAAGACTGCCAACTCCGATCTTCGTGCTGAAAGCATGCTCAACTACGAACTGAGCTGGCGTCATCGCCTGCTTGAAGACCGCCTCAGCTATGGTGTGAACCTCTTCCTCATTGATGGAGACAACATGATTATCGTGCCTGCTCCCATGACGCCGATGGTCAATACTGGCGAGTTCCGCAACATGGGCGTGGAAGTTGAAGCAGCGTGGAAGGTCAACAATCATTGGCGTTTAAGCACCAATCACAGCTATCTCCACATGGATAACGCGATTGTCGGCTCTCCTGACTACAAGGGTTATATCGGAGCAGACTGCGTTTATGGCAAGTTCAGCGCTACTGCAGGACTTCAGCAGCTTGTAGGCCTATACACGCAAACTGGCGCAAATTCCATTCAGGAGGATGCAACCTTGCTCCACATCTCACTTGGCTATCGCATTTGTCCGCAGTTGAAAATCTGGGCAAAGGGTGAGAACTTGCTTGCCCAAAAGTATGAAATCAACCTTGGTTACCCGATGCCCAAGGCAACCTTCATGGGCGGCGTGACGATTGACCTGTAGCCCTCTCTGAATAGCCCTTAATTGGTTCAGGGTCAGCACTGTATAAGGATTATCCATTTCTCGATACAACAAGCCCCTTCTCTCTTTTGCCGATGAGAAGGGGCTTGTCGTGTTATAGCGGTTCTTATACGAAGAAAATTTTCCTTTATAGTGTATGATTGAAACGGTTTCTGTGGTTAATCTATCTTCAGGAAACTTGGTTCAAGTGGTGCCGAAACAGAACCCTTACATTCATCAGCTATGAAAGTGAATGCTTTCTTCGCCACGAAGATATTCTTTAGCGTAGCTGAATAGTAGCGGATGTCAATGGCTTGATTCGCTTCTTTTGGTGGATTGGCGATGTAAAGGAAGTATAGACCGTCAATGTACTGTGCCACTCCCAGACATGTCTCACCAGAGAAGGCTGCGACCAAGTCATTAGGTCCTGGTATTTGTCCGCCAGCAGAGGATTCGCTGATTGCTGCCATCTGCTGGGGGTAGGAGATGCTCAAGTTGACGCGGATTATTGCAGTCATAGAGACGGGCATGTCTTGGTCAGCAGGATCTTGCCAAGATGGTTTCTCCTTATTGCTGATCAGCGTTTCCTGAGCACCTGAGGGCTGGGGAATAGAATCGTCATCGCTTTTGCATGCGGAGAAGACAAGAAGCAGTCCACAAGCAGCGAGGCTCAGAAGATTAGAAATATGTGGTTTCATAGTCTGTTATATGATTATTGACAGTTAATCTTGGAAACTACCTATGGCTGCTTCTTTTCGGATCAGCCACGGCAGCTCCCTGTACATTATAAATATGTTCACCCTTGAAGATGTAGATATGACCGTCTATGAGACGTTTCTTGACTGTGCCGTCGGCATTTGTGCTGAGGATAAGGACGACGGGACTTGCTATTGTGCCATAGTGATTGTCTGCTTGATAACTCATCACTGTTCCGTCTTCCGTCTCAGCAGGTTGTCCTTCGTACTCGAAATGTAGCTTGCCAGGCATATCGCTTTGGATGTTCAGCATTAGCAGGGTGTCGCCCTCCACTATCAGCGGACGTGCAAAGCCAACAAGCTCTTCTCCGATGTATGCAGAAAGTCCTGCTCCCTCTTCCATATCCTTGTCCGGCCAGGGTGATGCAACTTTGGCTATCATGGTCATGTTGGATGCTGCATAGGGATTGCTGAAGGATACTTTCTTCGCTGGTCTATAGCTTGCATTGGCCAGAGCATCATCCGAAGAGGACTTGTACGTCAGCGAAGCATCGGTTTGGGCATTACGATAGAGCATATATCCGCTGCCGGGCTGCATGAACGTTAGATTGCCTTCCCATTTGCCTGCAGCCGAGAATACGGCAAATTCATCATGACTCTTAACGATGTCGCCTTCAGTTGCGTATGAATAGTACGAGGCAAGTGCATCACGCAAGTCCTGATTTTCTGTACGCAGATATGGGAGCACGTTCCATCCGGGCCTTAGCTGGACGGTGCGCTCTTCCTCTGTGGTGAGTGCTCTGCCACAAACATAGAGCGTGTGCTCTTTAGCTGTATGGAACAGGAAGACATGATTGTGGTTAATCTGCGAGAGCGAACCATTCCAAAGCATGGAGGTGTTGTTGTATCGGCAGAAACTATTGGTTGCCGGACTCTTTATTTCATCATTCTCAGCGAACCCTGTATTGCTGAAGAGGATGTCGTTGATGATGCCGTTGGCCTCAGGCTTGAAGGGGAATGATGCCCATGTCCATCCCTCGTCAAGGTGTATCGTCTGCATCATGCCATCCGTGGCTGTGAGTCGGACAGGCTCGGATGGTGGACAACCAAGCGTTCCACCATCGCTGAAGCGTAGCATTGTGTTCCCACTTGAGAGCAGCAACGTCCTTCCAGTGGAGTGCTGCCAAAGCCATGCAGTGAGCTTCTTGTCCTCCGATGAACGATTGCCGAACACTGTGATATAAACATATCCGCGCGTGTGTTCATCATAGGTGATAGAGCCAAGGCCAACAAGTTCACCATCAATAGTGATGGCCACGACATCTTTGGTGTCTGTGTCTATGACCTCGGTGCCGTTCTTCAGCGTGAAGACTTGTGCCCGAAGTGCCATGCTGCGCTCAAAGCGTCGTGTATCTATCTCATCCCACGGACATTTGCTCTGTATGTCGATGTCAATGTTGAGCGACTCAGTCAAGTCCTGATCATCGGTAAGGAAGACAACTGCATTGTATTCCCTTGGTGCAAGTCCTTTCTTTACCGTGAAGGTAACGGTGGACTCTTCTTCGGCTTCAAGTGAGCCCTGTGCAGGTGTGACTTTGAGCCATTCGGGCAATCCGGTGATTGTGTAGTGTCGTGTTCTGCCAGTGGTGTTCAGAATATCCATCTTAAACTGGCATTCAGTGTTGTTGTCGTAGATGGTTTCGGAGTGTCGCCTTTCTCCCCAGCGAATGCTGTTCAGGTCAGCATATACAGTCCATGAGACAGGGGAGGGAAGACGGTTGCCTGCCAAATCCTCCACATCGCGTACTGTGAGATAAAGTGTGCGCTTGTTGATTTCTCTGTCTTGCATGTTCAGGTTAATGAGCAGTTCCTCATTATGACTGGTCCATGTGAAATTAAGATTGGAGAGATGTCCGCGGTCACGTACAGGGGCATAGTTCTTCTTGTCGCCCACGTAATCATCTCTCTCAACAAGCAACGGCATAATCTTGTTAACAGAATTACCATTGGCATCTTTGAAGTGACGCTGGTCGTTCGTGGAGAACATGAGTTCAGGGATGTTGTTTTGATTGCGACGTGTCTCGGAGAAGGTGAGTAGGGCGATTAGTCCCATCTCGTCACCGACAGGTGTGGCTTTGTCGAATTCATTTACAAGCGAGAGCGGTAGGGCTTGCTCAAACAGGCAGACATCATCAATGTTACCCTTCAGCCCACCGCCGAGGGCAATGCGAGAACCTGACAGACCGCTAAGACTTTCAGCAGCAAACGTCTGTATCAAGTCTCCATCAAGGTATAGATTGGCAGTGTTGTAGGTCTTGCTGACGGAAAGGGTCAGGTGATGCCATTCTCCTGCCTGTAATGTGGCTGGACTGCTGACATGAATGTTGTCCTGTGAGAAGAAAAGGCGTCCGCTATCAAAACCTATTTGCATTGTAATCGAGTCGCCCATATATGTAGTGAAGAGAGCGATGGAGTCGTTAGCAGTTTCGGCAGGTTGGAACCAGAACATTAACGTATAGTCTTGAGCGGGAGTTCTCGAGAAGTTTGCAGGCAGAAGTTCTGCTTGTTCACCACCCAATGCGAGTGAGATACCCTGCGGATTTGCCCAGTTCAACCCTTTGCTCATCAGGGTGGCACCAGATGCCAAGTCGGCAAGTTCTGTGCCACTGCCTTCGTTCATCGGATAGTAGTCCATCAGGCCATATTCATAGCCTGTAAGTCTTCGCAAGTGTGTGTTGGCAATCTCGTCGGGTGTCAATGGGGTTGTCCAGATGCGCACTTCAGTCATATTGCCGTGGAAGGCCCCGCTGCCATCCAGACTCTTACCTATGACGATGGGGCAGGCCCCGTTTTGAATCATCCAGGGGGACACGTTAGTATGCTCGGATATGTCGCTCGTTCCTGCATAGAAGCGTATTGTGTAGTTGTCAAAGTCATAAACCATTATCACTCTGGTGAAATCGCTTGTCGAAAGGGTTTGCATGGGCTTGGAATAAGCGACTACTGGCTGTCGCCCTTCGGTGTTCAGCACCGCCTTGAGCCGATTGTCGGCCGTGAGTTTAAACTCAAGAGAGTAGAGACTGTCGCCGTGAGCAAAGAGTGTCATCTCTTTGTCAGTTTCTGCTGGGCGAATCATCATATCTACTGTCAGGTCGGTGATGGCGAGTCCGCGTAGTGCTTGTGAGCGGGCAGATTGTTCCTCTGTTCCTGCAAAATAAATCGAAGAGGATGATGTGAAGCCGGCTTGGTTGGTGACACCTTGTAGCTGGAAGTTGTTATCCTCGTCCAACCAGTTTCCGGCAATGGCTTCAGAGAAACGCAGCTTGATGTCGTCCGTCATGGTAAGTATGCCGTCGGCTGGTTGAGGTTTGCCAAAGAGAACAGGTGGTCGCGTGTCCTTCGTACCACTAAGCACAGGAGAGGATTTGCTGACGAAGCCCGAACCATGGCGACAGAACGAGACGGCTCGCAGGTCGTAGTTCAATTCCTTGGGGTCGGTGTGCCCATAGAAGCGGAAGGGTGCGATGCGACCATTCTCTATCATCGCCTTGTTGCCGGTGGCAAGAGCGTAGAGTGAGTCATTAGCATAGAACGAACACATGTTCACCCACGCATCACTATTCTCTGTGGTGAGCTTATATTGGAATTCTATGTGGTCGAAGTTCTTGTGGTTAATGTCGAACCCGTCGATGCTGATAGGTAGGTAATAACCAATGGAATCTTTGGCCGAAAGTGTGTTCATAATCCATTTGTCGCGAGGCTGAGTGATGGCTACATCGCAACTAACGGGCAGGTAATGGACAGAAAGCTTAATGATGCTATATACTTTCGGACAGTCATCAAGGGAGAGCATAAGCTCAAGGTCGTTGTAGTCATCAGCCGTGCCACGTAGAACCTGAAGTGTTTTTATCATCGGTTCTCCCGTTTTGATATAAACTGGATAGCCAGCAGCAAGGTTCTGACCATCAATAGTCACCACCGCGCCATCAGGATTCCCGCCAACGAGCGAAAGCGTCATCATTTCTCCGTCGGCAGCCTTGCCAGACTCTTCTTGACCATTGTTCATCAGTGTCAGGTGGAAGATGGCGGCTTTGTCGGCAGGCACGTTGGTCTGTTCGTAGGTGTCAATTGTCATCTCTGGCTTGCTGGCATAACGGGTGTCGTTGTTCAGCAACGTTCCCTTGTTGTAGAACAGTGTGCGCTCCTCGCCCTCATGGGGACAATAGGTGGTACCTTCTTCGGTGAAGAAGACGTAGCTGCCGTAGAGATCGTCGTTGGGAGCTTCCACTTCGTCGCGAATAGCCTCGGTGGTGTTTTCCCACACGTCATCAAAGTGAGCCCGATAGACACTGATAGTCATGTCACCATGTGGGTCGGGACTGATGGTGAAGCCCGTCTTACGTGAAACCGCTTTCTCCTTACTCCGGTTGTCATCGGCTTCGAAACTAAGGACAGGCGTGATTTCGATATTCCATTTTGACACGTTAGTGAAAGTGCCAAGTTCCACAGGTGATTTCGGTTCCTGTTCACCATCTTTGTTATATTGGCTAACTAGCTCGGCAACTGATTTCCCAAGAGTATCTTTCCCGCGTTCTTTCCAAAATTGCAATATGTCTTTCCAGTGTGATAAGAAATTCTGGGCAAAATCCACAGGAGCCGTTTGGCCGAGCTCATACCACCAGAGAGCCCCACCCTGAGGCATTTCATTGTAGCCAGCTGCAGCATTGTAGGAGTCGGAATGTGCGATGCTTGTGCCGCCACTAACGGACCATGTTCCAACCTTTTGTCCCGAAATGCGTGCAGCAACTTTCTCTTTCTCGTTATGGTAGAGAATGGTAATCCATTTGAGGATGATGTTATCGAGGGCTGCCACCTCGTTGGTGAATAGCTTGTTTGTTTGCCTCGGCACAATCATTTTATAGCTTCCTGCTTTCAGGGTGTCCCTCAAGTTAGTGGAGGCGTCGGTGGCTAAGTCCCAATATACAACTTCATCGCGCGCATCGGCAGCAGCCTGGGCCGCTTCTTCGTTAGCAAATGTCTCCAACTTGTCCTGCCGTTCCTTGGCTAAATTGGGTATGAGCGTGTTCAGAATATATGTTTGGGTATAGACAAAAGTGTTGTTGATGCGTGTGCCCATGGTCACTTTCTGCCCAGTGACCAGATAGTAGGGTTTGCCGTCGGCAGCAATTCCCTTTGCCAGCAGTTTGAGTGTGCCGGCATTGTAGGCGGGTTGGCGTGCTTGCCATAGACTGTCGCTGATGAGGGCGACGGACTTGACCTTACCGCTCAACATGCTTGTCGTGGTGCCAAGGAATACATCGGCATTGCGTCCTACATTAGAATAGGATGAAGATGTACTGATGCGGTCGGTGGTAGTAAATTCGTATGAATAGGTGTATCCCCATTTCCACTCATGTACGATGGGATATTTAAAGCTGAGTTGCTTGCTTGTGTTATATGTGCTGCCGATATATGTGCCAGGAAGAGTTGTGATACCAATATCCTGCGTCACATTCATTCCATACTGGAGATCAAACTCAGCACCAAACTCCCAGTGGTAGCTTTCCTTATATGCATACTTATATGTGGTGCCTGTTTCCAGCCATGCACTACTATTCATGCCGCCTGGGTCGCGAACGATGTCGAGCAACACAATATCAGCATTCGTAGCATGGAGGTCTCCCGCCTCTAACTTGTTGCCACTGACGAAAGCACGGAAGGCATCTGTCTCCAGATAGCTGCCATCCGCTTCAAGCACGGTAGTGACAGTGCGCAGAGCCTGCGTGCCGCTGTTGGCGTAGTCGAGGTCTTTTATTTCGAGGAAGACGTTTTTGTTCTTTCCCTCATTGTCTAGTGCGTATGTCTGGCTATGTGTGGCACCCTCCATGCCGTTGCGCACAGTCACATTCCCGCCGCGTTGTGGCACACGGTCAAGATGGCCTGCGGCAGTATTGTTGTAGCGGTAATTTTCAAAGGCAGAGACCTGGAACTGATATTTCCTGCCCATGATGAATACGGGGTAGCCGAGCAGATAGTCGATGCTGCCATCGGCCTGAACTGTGTAGGCGGGTATGTCCTCGCCCTTTCCTGCCATGGACGACATCTCCAATGTCTTCTCGCCCAGACCGTCACACGCCATGCCATACTGCATCTGAGTCATTGCCACCTGAACGGGTGAGCGATAGATGCGGTCATAAATGGCATTGTAAGAGATGATGTTAGATTCCAGCGTGTCGTGGATGAGGGTCAGCGGGGCATTTGTGAGGTCGAAGGTCTCGCTGCCTGTGTTTGAGGGGAAGAGTGTGGCGTAACCCTTGGCTGTGGCCTGCACGACCTTGTATTTTACAGGGAAGAGGTCTGCGGCGTATTCACCAGTAATGGGGTCGGGATGGATGATGATGCGCTTCTGTTCGAAAAGCGTTTTGGTTGTGCCACCTTGAACGACTGTTTGCATTAAAGTGTCGCGTGTAAGGTCGTCGGGGTCGTGAACGATGTGGGCTGTGTTGTCGCCCTCCAACATCAACACGAGTTGCAGGTCATCGCCTAGGTTATTGCGCCCGAGGCCAAAACCGTGTTTAAGTTTTTGCTGTTCTGTACCGCCTGCCACGCGACCTACAAGACGAACTTTTGTCTGGTCATAGAAGCGTATGCCGTCAATGGGCTTGGTGGGAGTGAAGGTCGTACTGCCGTCAATCTCCAACATGCCGTCGCCCTCGAAAGTGTGATTCTGCTTGGCAATTTGCAGTGTTACAGGCTGACGGGGGACAAGCAACTCGAAACTGCCATCCGTGCCCGTGCGGACAGGTTGTCCGCTTCGGCATATGGTGTCGCCATTGAGGATGAGCAACGCATCGGCCACAGGGATGGTGGAGTGCTTGTACAGCGCACGTCCTGTCAGGCGATAGGCCAGCGTGTTCACAAAGTCGAGGCTTGTTACGAGTGCATTCTCGGCAGATAGCACGACGGTGGCAGCACCGGAACTGCTGTTGTTATAGCTGAACTGCCCGTATTGTGCGGTAGGTGTAATGATGAAGGATGTACCGTTCTTTAGGTCATACTCTACATTTTCGAATACAAACTCTCCTGAAGTATCGGTAGTTGTTTGAAGGACAGGTGCCCCATCCTTTGTCAGCGTGACGGTGATACCTTTCTGTCCGCTATTGTCGGCAAGGGTCACGTGTCCGGCTATTCTGCCGAATGTGGTTCGCCATCCTTCTGTAGTGGCGCTATTGGATGATGCGATGCCGTTGCAGGCATAACGTGCCGTGACTGTATATTCGTAATGCACACCAGGAAGGGCTGTCTCGTCGGTGAACGTATTGTCGGTGGTTACGGTCAGAGTGTCCGGTACTTGGTCGGAACCCTTTTCTAAGCGGCATAGCACATAGTTGTCCACAGCAGATGATGTGGACTGCCAGTTTAGGAGCACGCTGTTGACGAGCGTTCCCTCTGTGGCTCCCTGAGTGGCGGTGAACAACTGGATGCGTGCTGCCTCATTGAAGTATAGCTCGGGACCTTTGATAACGATTGGTGCAAGTTGCGTCGAGTCACTTACACGCAGGTCGGCATCGCTTTGGTCTATGCGCACGTTATATATATAATGTGTACATGGCGAAGCTGCCACATCGGTGATGTGAGCCAACCACGAGCCGTCACTTTGGCGACGGATGCTGTCCTGTGGCACGATGATTTCTATGTCCTCGCCTGTCTCTACATGATGGCGAGTCAGGATAAGCTTTGCTGTGCGATCCCACAGGCACTTGCCTATTGTGTGGCTTACTTGGGTGCCGAACAGGCGTTCGTAGAGTTGTTGCTTGACGTCAGCCTGCACTTCTTCCCAGCGGGCTTTTGCCTGATTTATGTTGCTCGCTTCGCCTTTCTCTTTCCAAAACTCCGATCTATAGTCCTTTTCCCCGGAATTATAGACGTCGCAGTAAGAAATGCCTAGATTGATTGTGTATCCGTTCCATTTGTCGAAATTACCACTCGATAGTTTTACAAACTTATACCTGTAGGCGTAACTATATCCTTCAAACATAGTGCCTTCACGTGGCACGATATAGAAGCAGAAACTATCACCCTCTTTTACCGTCACTTCGTTATCTCCGGCTTTAAGGCGTTGGCGTTTGTCCTCGATGTATCCGCCCTTGTATGTCTCGAAATAAATCTCTTTTACGGAGTTTATCAGAGTGTCGGCTACATGGATGTTCATCACGGCTGTATCCGAACAAGATTGGGTGAACTCGTACTCCAGCTCACAATCCTCGATGCTGACGGGCTGATAGGGGACGTCGGCATTGTCTATCTTCAGGTTGAAGTGGACTTTGTGATTCTCGTTGAAATCCTTGTCGCATGTATAGTCTTGTTGCTCTTTGGCCAATGGGGCCAGGTAGTTGTGACGATAGACCTGGGTGGTCTTTGCAAATTCGTGGTCCCATCCCCATGCTGCCGACGAGGCTCGACGAACACGGTAATAGACAGGTTGGGCTGGCATGATGACATTCGGAGCTGTCAGCTTCAGCTTCATCCTAAAGATGTTGTTGCCGTCGGCATCGGTCAGGGTGTAGCCATCGTCTGTAACGTAGTATGTTACGGGCAGCGTGTCGTTCACCACATGTCTGTCCTTCCATTCCGAGCGGCTGTTGTCTCTGTATGAATACTCGTCTGTGCCGCGCCGCATGGCTACGACTTCCAGCGTCTTGGCATCCGAATAGTCGCTCTTGTATGCACGTTGCACCTCGAAATAGTCACTTTCCATAAGGTCTTGTGCCGATGAGTGGCGCACTGCCCAGCTGATGGTGTTGGCGCCGGTGAGGCTGCCCGATTCGTCCTTTTCCTCTTTGGCTTCCAAGTTGTAGATGCGATGATAGGCGGGGATGTTGGTGGGCGATGATGTTATGCGGGTCTTCGTACCAAGCGATTCATCGCGGAAGACGGTAAATTCGGCCGTGACGTTCGACTGCACGGTGTCTGCTGTGTTGACATAGATGCTGCCCGAGCGCGAAGACGTTTTTATCTCACGCATCGGATCGAGAGAGGTGGTGTAGTTAATGGGGGTCTGGAACGTGACGTATGGCATTGCCGCCAGCCCATAGCCCGCGTTGCCGTCTTCGTTGATGACATAGAGGTAGGGCGTGTAGAGTTGCGGGGCTTGCAGGTTGTTGCCTCCAGTGAATATCGTGGGAAACTCGAAGTCCTTCTTGTAAGCGAGACTCCCGTTGCTGTACTTGTTGATTTCCAAGTACATGCCTAATATGAAGTCCTTACCGGTGAGGCTTTCGGGTGGATACCAGTCGAACTCCAAAGTGGTGAGCTGCGAGCAGTCATCTACCGCGCCTTGCTTCACCACGAACTTTTTCCAGCCTTCCGACTCGTTTACTTGCTGGCGGACACCATCGTAGGTATTGGTTATGATGATGTTTCCTCTGCCGGGCGTGATGAACACTTCTCCGCTTCCCTTGCCGTTGTTGACATCGTTTTCTCCCTTTTGGTCGGCCTTGAAATAGACGGCAAACCATTTGTCCTGGCTTCCCTTGTACTTGAAATATAGGTAGCTGCCATTGGCAATGTAGTAGTTGTTGACGCGTCCGTATGCCCAGAGAGGCACTTTCACATGTATGGCCTCAGGGCCAACAGAATAGAGAGAATAGTGACTTTGAATTTCGAGGTAGTCGTTTGCCCTTGTCGTGACTGTGACAGTCAGGAACAATGAGAGCATGGAGACAATGAGTTTCCAGGTGGAAGGATGGTTGTTATTCATAGGATTTGGCTTTTGCTGATTATTTCGTCGAGATTGTCTTCGCTTGGTAAAGTTCGAACTAGTTTTAGGTTGGGCTACTCGAACAACGAGTCGTCCAGCTGCTTTACTTTGAGGCTGCGGAGATGAGTGATGTTGTTTGAGGGAACGCAGTCATGGTGGAAGAGCCACCATCGGCTTTCGTAGCGTACAATGCTGTGATGTGTGGTCCAGCCCACAACGGGCTGCAACAGTTCGCACTTGAAGCGGAAAGGTCCGTAAGGATTGTCGCCGACAGCGAGGCAGAGCAAGTGACTGTCGCCAGTAGAGTAGGAGAAATAGTAGCGTCCATTCCATTTGTGCATCCACGATGCCTCGAAGAACCGATGCGGGTCGCCAGCCTTGAGAGGTTCGCCGTTCTCATCAACAATGACGACAGAACGCGGCGCCTCGGCAAATTGCAGGACATCATCGCTCATGCGTACCACAAATGATGGCAAGGCAGGTACATCTGCTGGACAGAAGAGTTGAGTCTTTTTGTCAGCAGCGGGGCCCAAGTCAATGCCTTCCTTAGTCAACTTAGAAGGAGTCTGATACCACTGCAGTTGCCCACCCCAAAGGCCACCAAAGTAGCAGTATATCTCGCCATCATCGTCCTTGAAGACGCAAGGGTCTATGCTGAACGAACCGCGGATGGGGTGTTCCTGAGGGATGAAGGGACCTTCGGGCTGCTCACTGACAGCTACGCCCAAATGGAATACGCCATTGTAATCCTTAGCCGAGAAGATGAGATAGTAGCGACCATTCTTTTCCACCACGTCGTTGTCCCACATCTGCTTCTCTGCCCAAGGAACTTGGTCGACATCCAGAATGACGCCGTGGTCGGTGACGTTGGCTTCAAGGGGATTGCCCGAGAGGGAGAGCACATGGTAGTCGCGCATCTGGAAATGCCCGCCGTCATCGTCGAAGGCAGCTCCCGTTTCACGGTCGTGAGAAGGGTATATGTAGAGTCGATTGCCAAACACATGGGCCGAAGGATCGGCCATATAGTCGGAAGGGAATAAATAGCGTTGTTTTTTTAGTTCATCGTTCATAGTTAGCGTTGACTTCTTTCTTCTATTTCTTTATTTATTTCGTCGAGTCTCTCATCTGTTAGCGGGTACTTATAAATAAGGCATCCTACGACAATGAGAAGTATGGCTGGGATGATGCAGGTAAACCACAGGATGGCATTCTGTGCGGTTGGCGAATACTCGTTCAGTTTAGTGTAATAGGCGTTTACTGGAGCGCTAATGAATGATGCAAGGAAAACTACAACGAAGATGCTTAGTACCAGTTGAAGGCACTTGTTGGCCTTGAACTCAGCAAACATTTCGCCATATGTGACAGGTTTCTCGGGCGTAGTTG
Source organism: uncultured Bacteroidales bacterium (assembly GCA_902779315.1). Lineage (GTDB taxonomy): Bacteria > Bacteroidota > Bacteroidia > Bacteroidales > Bacteroidaceae > Physcousia. Next base: position 43,886 of record CACZBC010000017.1, read on the forward strand.
CAATCCTTTCTTTACAACCTAGGAAGCAAAGAAGCAAGAGGAAGAAACCAACGATGGCGAAGACACATGTCACGGTAAACCATGCTTTAGGATTTATTGGCAAAGCAGATTGCTCGCTCGCCAGATTGAAGCCTATCATGCCCATTACCAATGGCGTAATCCAACCTGCTATTGAGAAGCCAGCCTTGAAAGCAACACCTGCAAGGGCATTCACTGTGGCTGCCGGCCTGTTGCCTGTGCGATATTCAGCTTCTGTGATAACTTCAGGCACAAGCGCCCACATCAAAGAGCCTACAAGGAGTCCGACGCCAGTCATAACTTTTGCTGCCTGAATGAGTGTGTTGCAACTCTCGACATCAAAGAACTTTCCAACAGAGTACAGAATGACAAACCCAATAAAGCCAATCGAGAGGAGCAGATAGTAAAGTCCCTTCTTGCCCACGAGCTTCTTTAACATTGGCAGAGAAGGCAAGATAACAAAGGCAGGGATAGTGCCAATTGCCATGAAAGTTGCCTGGTTCCAATCGATTACAGTATGGGCAACGATGGCGAGTCCAATTGGAAAACCTGCCTGAACAACTATCTGACCGATGTTGGCGCAGACCATGCGTGTGGATGTGAGCTTGAGTACTTCATCATTGTCACGCGTCATGCTTGCCATAATGGACCCGTATGGAATGTTCACCACCGAGTAAATCATGCTCAGCACGGTATAGCTGACTGTCGCATAGACAATCTTCATGCTCATGGACCATGTGGCTGCTTGAGGCAGCATCAACAGGCAAGCGGCAATGGTAAGAGGAATACCGCCATAAAGAAGGTAAGCACGATACTTGCCTAACTTGGGATTGCGATTGTCGATGTATCGTCCGACGATAGGACTCCAAAAGCAGTCTATGAGTCGAACCGATAGAATCAATCCGCTAACGAAAGCAGGGTTGATTTTCAATACGGTCGTAAGGTACAGCATCAGGTAACATGCCACAGTTTGGAAGATAAGGTTTTGTGCCAAATCTCCTGAACCGTAACCTATGCGCTGCAACCACGAAAGGCGATAGAAGCCAGTCTTTTCCGTTGTTCCCATGGTATCGTGTTATTAATAATGTTAACGTTAACCGCCAACATGCGTTAACGGTTAACGTTAATTGTTGAATTATTTCATTTTATCTGCCAGCACCTTCATCCAGTAACCACCGATGACGGAGCGAGCTTTGAAGCCTGTCATGCGGCCAGTCTTTGTGTCGTGCCAGTCGGAGATGGGCACGCGGCTCGGGGTCTCGTTGATGTACTTGTAGAGCGGGCTGACGAAGGCTTGGAAGTCCTTGTCTGTGTCGGCCATGGCTGCGGACCACATAATCCAGTCGCTCTTGGTGTAGTCCTTGCGGACGTCGAGCGGCAGGCCGTATTTGTTCTGCTTCTTCAGGTAGTACTTCACCTCTGTCTGCATGGCGTTGTTGGGAATGATGTTGGTCTTCCAGAGCTTGTCCCAAACCATGTTGTACTTCTGGCTCCAAGTGTCGGCACCTGCGCCGTAAGCGAGTTCGTAGTGGTCCTTCACCTTTGTCTCCTTCTCCCAAGCGGCAGCCATCTCCTTGGCCTTGGAGTTGTACTTGCTATAAACGTCGTCCTTGCCCATCATCTTGGCAATCTCGGCATAGCCGGCGACACCCATGATGGCCTTGATGGCGAGGTTACAATTGCCTGCCCAGTGGCCTGCGAAGTCGTCGGTGCAGAGCTGGTTGGCGGGATGGAGACCGTTCTCCACGAGGTAGTCTGCCCAGGTGGTCATGATGTCGAAGTACTTGTCGACGTAGGATGTGTTGCCGTCGAGCATGCAGATGGTGGCAGCGAGGGTAATCATGTTGCCTGCTTCCTCGAGTGGCATGTCGCCACCATAAACTTGTCCGTTAGCACGGGGATATTGTCCGAGGTCGTGTGCAGCGAAGGGCTTGGTCCAACGTCCGGAGAGGCTGTAGTCGAAGATGGAAGTCATCATCGCCTTCTGCAGTTCGGGGTTGTAAGCCAGGAAGATGGGTGCTTCGGGATAAGTGAGGTCAACGGTATTGACGCAGCCGTTGGAGTTGTTCTCCTTAGAGAACCATAACAGGTTGCCGTCCTTGTCTTCGAAGAGCTTGTGGGCAGCCATCATGTGTCGGTACGAACCAGAGAGTATCTCGGCATATTCCTTGCCGCCCGACTTCATGCCGTCGTCGTAGATCATCTTGTCGAACTGGCGGCAACGGTTCATGATGCCGGCATAGCGGCTCTGCATGGTCTTGAAGGCCTGGAAGATGCTGACGCTTCCGCCATGTGCCCAGTAGCCTTTGTAGCGGTTGTAGAAGTATTCGATGTCCTCTATCTCGTCGTAACCCATCATCATGTAGCTGGTGGCAGTCTCGACAGAACCAAAGTCGTGGGTGTAAGCAAGCACGGGCATATCGGCAGCTTTGCGAGCCGTGATGCCGCGGAACCAATTCATGCCGCTGCGTCCGCCCTGACCGCGTCCGCCCTGGTAGCTTCCGCCCTGTCCGCGTTGCGGGATGATGTTGCCTCTTTGTGCGAAAGCATCTTCAATCTCAGAGGGCGTACCCATCATGACCTGTCCGTTGACGGCGGGAATATAGAAGTAGCCCCAGTCGATGCAGATGCCGTCGCCCGTCTTGGCGAGGATGGGCTGCTCGATGGTACCGGTGCGGATGTAGCGCACGCCTTCCTCGTTGCCAATCGTGGTGAGGGTTGCCTGCGTGTCCTTATTGACGGCCAGCAGGGGAGAGGCGCCGAAGAAGATCTGCACGTCGTGCTTCTTCTGGTCAACAGAACGCACCTGATAGGAGATGTAGTTGATGGGCATGGAGATGAGGTCGTAGTCATCGATAAGCATCGGCGCGGTGAAGACGAGGTCGAGCTCAACTGGGCCGCACGAGAAGGTGTAGTAGGTGTTGGTGGCAAGCACGTCGATGCTCTTCTGCTCAGCCAACTTGACGTCCTGACCTTTGGGCTTTGTGTTCTTGAAGAGGCCAAAGTCGGCGTAGGCGCCGCCTGTCGTGTTGTGGCAGTGAGCTGCGATGGTGTTGCTGCCGCTATGGAAGAGCTTCTTGATGTCGCTGTCTGCATGGAGTACCACGCCGTTTACCCAAGTTTCGCCTGTGTCGGCAACCTTGGTGCCGTTCACGTAGAGCTCGAACACATCGTCGTGGCTGTACTTCAGATAGAGGTCTTCGTTGAGGTCAGCATCGCTTAGGTTGACGTTGCGACGGATGTAGATGTCGGTGCCTCCCTGACGTCCCCAACGGCTGCGGATGTTCTCGCCTTCGCTGCCCCAAGCGGCTTTTTCTGTCCGCCAAGAACTGTCGTCGAATGAGGGTTTTGTCCAGCCCTCGCCACTCTGCTTGTCGCGGCTCACTTTGCCTTCCCAAGCTTCTTCATCGGACATGGGGGCAATGGAAGAGAGGACGTACTCCTGCTGAGCACCCATGAAGCGGTAGGTTGTGCCGTCCACGCGAAGCAGGCCGAGGATGGGCTTCTCGTCGTTTGTCCAATGACGTGTCGTGCCGTCGGTAAGTTTGTCGTACGGACTCCAGATGGAGAAATAAGGGTCATTGACAATCAGAGGTACAGAGGGCAGCCTAAGGTCGGTTGCCTTGTAGGGTTTGAAGAACTCGGCTGTCTGGGCGCATGCTGTGGCAGCTACTGCCAAGAGCGCGGAGAGGAATAGTTTTCTCATAAGATGTTTGATGTTATTTAGGGTGATACATTATCACATTGGGGGAAATGCGCTGATTCTCAACCTTGCAGCTCCCATGGGAATGAGTGTGATGTCTTCGCTCTTGCCGCGAGGTGCATCGATATCAGGCAGTATTTGGCAAAGGCCAGTTGCGTCTTGTCCCCAGCCCTCGACGAGGGCTCCCTTTGCCTTTATTGTGAGGGGCGTGCCTTCGTGACTCCACGGATAGTTGTTCTCGGGCCAAGCCTTGAATTCGACCTTCATGCCGTCGAGGTTGCCAGAGAGTGCATAGTTCCACGGAGAATCAGCATAAATCTCGTAGGTCGGCCACTTGCCCGGGTCGGCAGTTGCCTGCCAATGACTATCTCCGATGGCAGTAGTGCGGCTGTCCTTCTCGTCGTAGCGTTCCTTTATCTTGAGGCTCATAGTAAGCGGACCGTAGTTGATGGAGACGGAGTTCTTGTTGAGCGCCCAGACGCGTTTCGTGAGACGCATGGGGAAGAAGAGCTTCACTTCGTCGCCGTTTGCCCACTCGCGGTTGATGCGAAGCAGGCCACTGCTGACCTTGCAGTCAACTGTTTTGCCGTTCACCGTGACGTGTGCGCCCTCGGTCCACGTGGGGATGCGAAGGTAGAGGGGGAACGTTGCGGTCGTCTTCTTTTTGAGTCCCGAGACGGTAACCTTGATGTCTTCGCTGAAGGGGTAGTGCGTCTGTTCATCGAGTACAACCTCCTGTCCGTCAGCCACTTTGAGCTTTGCCGTGCAGTCGCCATAGATAAGCATAGCAGCTCCGCCGTCGGCACTGGCCAGAACGAGGTTCTCGGCATAATAAGGCCAACCCATCGAGTGGTTGTGCTGGCAGCAACGACTGCTGAAGGGGTTCATGCAGAAGAACGGGCCGCCGTTGTCAACGCCCGGATTATGGTTGTTCGAGTCGGCCTGAACCTGATTGGGACAAGTAAGATAGCGCAGAGCCCGCATGTCTTCTGTCAAGGCTGCGGGGTAATCATTGAAGGCGACATCTTCGAGGTTCTCCATCCAAAGGAGGTCGCCGGTCTGTGCCATCAGTATTTCATCCGAGAGCATTTGCTCGACGAAGCCGCAGGTCTCGGTGCCCTGTCGCGGGTCGATGTAGCCGTGTCGGCAGTTCTCGTCGCTACCGAACATGCCTCCAGGCACTTGCCCGTATATGCGTCGGATGAGCCAATAGTTGTTGTATGTGGCTTTGAGTGCAGCCTTGTCGCCGCTCACCAAATACCATTCTGCGGGCTCGCGGAAGCACTCTGCCACATTGACATTGTGCCAGTTGGGCAGTCCGCTTTCCTGCATCCAGTTGGCTGTGCAGCGGTGTATCTTCTTGCAGAGTTCGAGCAGGAATTCCTCGCCAGTCCTGTTGTAGAGCCAAATGACGGAGAGCAGGTTGTCGCCGCCGCGGCTGTTCTCCCAGTAGTCGCGCAGAAATTTCTCGTCTGGGTACTGGAGTTGCCATTTGTAGTATGCCGTGAGGACCTTGATGACACGTTCGTCACCGCACCATTCATAGTAGTCCTGCAGGATTTGGAGCGCGAGCATGTTCGCCCAAAGCTCCCTGCGGCCCTTGCTTTCGTTGACGGGACCGAGGAAACCGTCAGGCTGACTGCTGCGCAGGATGCCCTCTATCCAGAACTTTGTCTCGTCGAGCAACGCCTTGTCGTTCAGGATGTAAGCAAGGTTGGCATAGCCTCGGAGCCAATACGGCACTTCTTCCCAACCGTGACTGCCACCAGGTTCGAGCCACGCGTTGCCCTTCTTGTCAAGCCAATCGCTGATTTCTCCGAGCTGACCGCTCAGTCCGTTCTTCTGCCTGATGAGCATCTCGCCCACCCATCCGCGGGGAATGACGGCTGCGGGAGCCAGTTTGATAAAAGGATTGGCAGGCAGGGGAGCCCGATTGTTGACGTAGAGGGTAGAGGTCGCCTTGATTTCGTCGGGCTTTACCATACGTGATTCTTGTGCCGAGAGCGGCAATTGGAGCAACATGGCTGCCAGAAAGAGAGCATTTTTAGCATTCATCGTGTTAATATATTATATTTCGCGTGTAAAGGTACGACTTTTTTTACAAAGACGCAAATACAGAGGTTAATTTGTTTGCGAAATAGCTTGCGAATAAACGTGGCGTGTTAAGTCCGTCAACGTCACGTGTGATAATGCCCAACGTCACGTGTGTCATTTGCAAACGTCACGTGTGTCGTTTGCCATCATCACGTGTGTCGTTTGCCATCGACACTGCCCATGTTTTGTGAGAAAGCAAGGCGAGCTCAACAAAACTGCTGAGCTCGCCCGATAATAGGATTGGTAAGATGGTGTCTTACTTCTTGATAACCTTCTTGCCGCCAACAATGTTCACACCCTTCTGAGTCTTGCTCAGACGCTGGCCAAGCATGTTGTAGATGCCCTTGCTGGCCTTTGTGCCCTTGTTGATCTCGTCGGAAACGATGCCGTTGATTGCATCAGGATCCTCAACATTGGTGCCATAGTACTTCAGGCGCCAGTTGTCCATTACGATCCAGTCGCCGCCGAGTCTCTCCTCGGAGTATTGCTTGTCAATACCGATGGCTACGTGGCCAGGATCATCTTCAAAGATGGTGAAGGGAAGCTTGTTCCAATAGAGTCCATACTGGAAGTACTCATTAGCAGCCTGTTCGCAAGCGGACATGGGCTGATTGCTATATGTGCCGGGCACGCTCATGCCACCATAAGTGAAGCCGATGCCAGGAACCTTGTTAGCCTCGATGTGGATAGGCATGAGAGGCATTGTCTCGCACATAGTGGAGATGTTGTCATAATAGTCTTCACTACCAGTATATGCGAAGATGAGGGCACGCTGTGAAATCTCCTCGCCAGCGACTACCTTCTCGAGGTGCTTCTGCTCGATGCCGTCGCGATAGTAACCTTGAACTTCGAGCACGTATGTGCCTGCGGGCAGTGCTTCTGCTTCCTCATTGGGATAAAGATCCTGACTGTTGTTGAACTCTTCTGAATTGTATGATTCAAGCACGAAGTTCTGGTGATTGCCACCACGTCCCCAAACACTACCATTGGTAAACATCCAGTCGTCAATGCTGAGACGCTGGTCGTAACCTGGGTTCTGGATGAGGAAGGAGAGGTCAACAGGATTGGTCTCGCTTGCATTTGCAATGAAGCTGAGCATCTCTTCGCGAGTGATAAACATCCACTGGTTGGTCTCCAACTCGGGAGTCTTGTTGTCGGTATCAACTATATAGTGAGAGGGAGTGTAAGCATTGTCGCCATTGCGCAGACCGAGGTACTTCTTGCCACCAGGGATAATGGTTTCGTTGCCTTCCTCGTCGACAACAGTTTGAGAATCGAAGGTCTTTCCGTATTGAGCAATGTTATAGACGTTGGGTTTGCCTTCGACGGGGATGAATTCCCAGAGGTTTTCGCCAGCCTCTCTGTTACCCATGCCGACGTCAACATAACCATTCCAGCCCAAGAAGTCCATTTCGCCAAGGTTGCCGTTTGGACGGTAGGTCTCGATGTAGAATGCACCTTCGATAGGTTCTGTAACAGGATTTCCGTCTTCGTCATAGGTGACATCGCCTGTCTCCGGATCAATTACATCCTTCGTAGGCTGAACGATCATCATCGGGTTGGAAACATACTCGAGAGCCTGATGTGCTCCCCAGTCCTCGCCGCCGCCGAGGAAGTTCTTCGCACCTACATTATATATATAGTATCTTGGCAGGGTGGGGTCGTCAAGTTCGGTTATGCCCAGATCATCCATCGAAGCAGCCTGAGGCACGGTGCCCTTGTAGTTCTCGGTGTGGCGCTCCATAGCGGTAGCCTTGCGGGCATTGCGCAGATTGTTGAGAACGCCTGACCATTGGCTGGGAGCAGAGCAAGTGTCGAGAGCAACAACTGCATCCTCGAGAGCAGTACCCCAATAACCCTTGTCCTCCATCAAGCGGCAGATGTCGTAGGTGGCTTTCAGAGTCTTTACATCAGCACTATAGCGGAAGATGGCATTGATGGCAGCCCTAAATTCCTTCGAGTAGTTTTGGATTTCTGCAGCGTCGGTCTTGTTCTCGTTGTAGTATTGTTTTGCTTCTGCAACAAGATCAGCCACATCTTTCTTCATCCTGTTGGTCAACAAGGTGTCGGTTTCTGCATAAGCGAGGGCGTCATCGAACTTCTGCTTAGCTTCTTCAGGATTAACTTCACTAACATTGATGCCGCAGTCATAGAAGTAACCACCCCAGTTCTGCTGGATGTATGTGGCGATGACATTCTTACCAACATTGAGATACCTGGCAGGGATGTGAACCTGTACAGGGCTCTTGCCATTGGTCCAACCAACATTCTTCTGCAGAAGGTGACCATTGACGTATGTCTCATAAACGTCATCGTGACAAACGTTCAACTCGTAAGACAGACGTTCGTTGACCTTTTCGAGTTCGAAGTTACGACGAATCCAGTAGTTAGAGCTGTGTCCAGTCGATTCCAGAACGCCGCTCGGCCAAATGCTCTGCTGCTCAGGCATGTAACCTTCACTACCTGTAGGCATCATTTGGTCGTCCCACATGGAGTCGTCAAAGTCGGCCTGTGTCCAAGCCAATGTCTCAACACGACCTTCTATCTCAGGAGCGTCAACTGTTTCATAGATGATCTCCATGTCGGCATACTCTCTTTCCTCTTCGGTTGCCTCTCTCTTGATTTCATTACCATCTTCATCGAATTCATACATCCAGTACTTAACGACAGTCTTGCCAAAGTCGATGTAGTTGAAATAGTGTGTGCCAACCCATAGTTCTACGTCTACTTCAGGATCGGTCATGTCAAGAAGTGAGATGTCTGAGATGGAAACGGTTGCTGAATCCTGACCACCACCGAAGTCAAAAGCAAGTTTGAAGTTGTTGACATCCAAACCATCGAAGAAGATGTCGACAAGTGTTCCTTCGTAGTCTTCCTCGTCTTCCAGTGGAGCAGCTATTGTCGTTTCTTCGTAAGCAAGTTCGATTTCGTCAGAATCGTTGTCGCCAAGTTGTACGATGACTGCACTGAAGTCCTTGTCGGCTTTCAGTCTTGCCTTGAAGTTGTAATAGTGACCTTCTTCAATCTTGATAGGTGTCTTGAATTGGAGTTGTTCCATCCAAGGCTCGTCCTCGCTGGAACCTTCCAAAGTGAAGGTGTACACATCGCCAGGCTGAGCTTCATAAAGTGCAGACCAGGGGTGCTTGGGGTTGTTGCTGGGAGATCGGCCGTCATTGTTATAACCGCCAGTACTGTTGAAGAGGACTTTGCCCTCCCAAGGAGTAGTGTACCCCATGTCGATACCGCCTTCTCTCTTGGTGTAGAGACCGCAGTCGGCAAAGGCACCGCCCCAGTTCTGGTGAACGTGGAATGCAATCACATTCTCTTCGCCGCCAAGCTTGATGAGTGCCTTCTGTTCGTCAGTCAGCAGGATGTATTCATCATTGTTCCAGCCGTTAGCATAGTGAACATTGCCATCGCCGTCAATCCATTCGCCTTCGTAACCTGTGCGCTCGTAGACCAGCTCGCCATTGATGTAGTACTCTGCTGGAGCGTCATCGTGACCGCAAGCCAGATAAACGGGACCTGCAAGCAGTTCATTGGGGTCAATCTTCAGGATGCGGCGCACATAGATGTCTGCCATGATGCTGCTTCCTGTCCATTGATAAGAAGGACGTCCGTTGTACGTTGCGTCGCTGCTGTAGGGAGCAGTACGCTCTTCCCAGAGGATTTGAATCCCGTTTCCCTCTTCGTCAAACACATCGTCACTCACGTCATTTTCTTTTGGAGACATGTCGAAGCCGGGCTCGAACCATTCCCTGCCTTCTTCATCGTCGCAAGGGAAGCCACAGATGTGGTTGTAGTTCGCATTACGTTCGTTCCATTCTCCGTAGTCTGTCTGGGAGTTGTATACCCAGGTCCAGGCTTTCCATTCGATGTCTCCGTCCCAACGTGAAGAAGGTAACAAGATGACATTGGCGCCGACCGCAACAAGGCCGTCGCCTGCGCTGGCCATCAGAGAGAATAGCGCAGCTGCACAAAGAAGTAATGTTTTCTTCATTTCGTCTATAGTTTAGTTAATACAAATTTGATAGTTCTGCGTACAAAGATAGTGAATTTGTGTTTACGTTCAAAACAAAATCGTACAAAAGTTTGCTTTATATGACATTATTTTGTAACTTTGCGCATAAATAATAACGAAAAAGGATGAATTTCATATCACTTGGCTCTGGTAGTAGTGGCAATTGCTATCTTTTGCAGTCGGGAGAGACGTCCATTCTTCTAGATGCAGGCATATCTGCTCGTAGTATGAAGAAAGTCTTCAAAGACTACGACATGAGCCTGGAGGAAGATGTTGGAGCTGTCTTCATCACGCATGATCATGCCGACCATATCAAGGCTGTGGGAGACATCGCCAAAGACTACGGAAAGACTATTTATGCCACAAAACTTGTGCACGAGGGCATCGCATGCAATCGTTGCCTGAAAACAGATGTACCTGCTGACCGTGTTGCTTTCCTCGAAAAGGGTAAGACGGTGGAGATAGGGAACTTTCGTATAACGCCTTTCGATGTGCCTCACGACAGTCGCGACTGTGTGGGCTATGTCGTTGAGGCTGATGGTGTGCGCTTCTGTCTCATTACAGATGTGGGGCATGTGACGGATACCATTCGAGAACAGGTCGGGCTGGCCAATTACTTGGTGCTCGAGTCGAATCACGACGTCAACATGCTTCTCATGGGCAAGTACTCGGCTTTCCTCAAGGAACGCATCAGCGGTGAGAACGGCCACCTGAGTAATGAACAGGCTGCTTACCTTCTTGCCGAGTATGCGACTCCGCAACTTCGTCATGTTTGGCTTTGCCATTTGAGCGAGGAAAACAACCATCCTGTGCTTGCACGCAAAACAGTTGAGGCGGTTCTTCGCCAGCATGGAATCATTCCTGGAGTGGACTTTGAACTCGACATATTGAAAAGGAAGTCTCCTTCCAAGATGTATTCTCTTACATAAAAACGAAAAAAAACGTCAAAACATTTGGCAGATTAAAGAAAAGTTCATACCTTTGCACCCGCAAACAAGAAAAGTGATGCGTCCTTAGCTCAGTTGGTAGAGCAATTGACTCTTAATCAATGGGTCCAGGGTTCGAGCCCCTGAGGGCGTACAAGGTAGAAGGATGAGCTGGGTGACAGTTCATCCTTCTTCGTTAAGACGAAAAACATATAATATAATAATGTATAGGACAAAAACATGCGGCGAGTTGCGACTCGCCAATATAGGAGAGAAGGTCACCCTTGCAGGATGGGTGCAGAGCGTCCACAACTTGGGCGCATTAACTTTTGTTGACCTGCGCGACCGTTATGGCATCACCCAACTTGCCTTCAACGAGGATGCTCCTGAAGAGCTTCGCCAGAAGGCAGGCCGTTTGGGACGTGAGTTCGTCATTCAGGCAAAGGGCGAGGTTGCCGAACGCTATTCCAAGAACAAGAACCTTGCGACGGGTGACATTGAGATACTCGTCACAGAACTTAATATCCTGAACGAGAGTTTGACGCCTCCTTTCACTATCGAGGAGGAGAGCGATGGTGGTGATGACCTTCGCATGAAATATCGTTACCTCGATCTTCGTCGCCCCAATGTCCGCAAGAATCTGGAGCTTCGCCATAAGTTTGCATTCGAGGTACGTCGTTATCTCGACCAGCATGGTTTCCTCGAGATAGAGACGCCTGTCCTGGTGAACAGTACGCCAGAAGGTGCAAGAGACTTTGTCGTCCCCAGTCGTATGAACCCAGGTCAGTTCTATGCACTTCCCCAAAGTCCTCAGACGCTGAAGCAGTTGCTCATGGTGTCAGGTATGGATCGTTATTTCCAGATTGTGAAGTGCTTCCGCGACGAAGACCTTCGTGCCGACCGTCAGCCCGAGTTCACACAGATAGACTGTGAGATGTCGTTTGTTGAACAAGAAGACATTCTGCAGATGTTCGAGGGAATGAGCCGTCACCTCTTCAAGGCTCTTAAAGGCATCGATATTCCAGAACTGCCTCGCATGACTTGGGCTGATGCTATGAAGTACTATGGTAGCGACAAACCAGACACGCGTTTCGGCATGAGGTTCGTGGAGTTGAAGAACAACCAGCCAGACAATGCCTCTCGCGAAACGGTGGAGAGCATATTCCCTGCAGGTTTCCAGGTCTTCGATGACGCAGCCTACATCGGAGCCATCTGCTGCGAAGGTCAGGCCGTCTATACTCGTAAACAGCTCGACCAACTGACAGACTTCGTGAAACGCCCACAAGTTGGCGCAAAAGGTCTCGTCTATGCTCGCGTAGGAGAAGACGGCAGCGTGAAGAGTTCTGTCGATAAGTTCTATACGCCCGAAACGCTCGAACTTCTTCGCGAGAAGATGAATGCAAAGGCAGGCGACCTCATTCTCATCCTCTGCGGCTCCGATGCCATGAAGGTTCGCAAGCAACTTAGCGAACTTCGCCTCGAGATGGGCAATCGCATGGGCCTTAGGGACAAGAGCAAGTATTCGTGTCTTTGGGTTATTGACTTCCCCATGTACGAGTGGAGTGATGAAGAGCAGCGCCTCATGGCTATGCATCATCCGTTCACCTCACCCAAGCCTGAAGATATTCCTTTGCTCGACACAGACCCAGCCAGCGTTCGTGCCAATGCCTATGATATGGTAGTGAACGGTGTTGAGGTTGGCGGTGGCAGCATTCGTATCCACGATGCCAAGTTGCAACAGAAGATATTCGAAATCCTCGGATTCACCCCAGAACAGGCTCAGCAGAAGTTCGGCTTCCTGATGAACGCCTTCAAGTATGGTGCGCCACCTCATGGCGGTTTGGCATATGGTCTGGATCGCTTCGTCAGTCTCTTCGCTGAACTCGATAGCATCCGCGACTGTATTGCCTTCCCAAAGAACAATAGCGGCAGGGACGTCATGCTCGACGCACCCGGTCCTATTGACCAGAAACAGCTCGACGAACTCTGCATTACGGTGAAAAGCTAATGCGGTTCTCCAAGATGCAGGCAGCAGCGTTCGCAAACGTTGCTGCCTGTGTTGACAAACATCACGTGTGACAATTGCAAACATTACGTGTGACGATGACGATCATCACGTGTGACGATGAGAAAGTTAACGTGTCATATTGACGAATGTAGATTATATAAGAATTACTATGTCTATCCTTGTTGTCTTTAAGCTATTAGGCTCGTTGGCGTTGCTGATGTTCGGCATGAAGTCGATGAGCGAGGCTCTGCAGAAAATGGCGGGCCCTCAGTTGCGACACGTACTTGGCGCGATGACCACAAATCGCTTTACTGGAGCACTGACTGGTATGTTCGTAACGGCTGCCGTACAAAGCTCTACTGCCACGACTTTGATGACTGTTTCGTTCGTGAATGCAGGCTTGCTCACACTCGTTCAAGCCATTTCAGTCATCATGGGAGCCAACATAGGAACCACTCTGACGGCATGGATTATGTCGCTCGGAATGGGCTTCAACATCTCGGATTTCGTCTATCCGGCCTTCTTCTTAGGTATCATCCTTATATATATGAAGAAGCGTCGCATTGTCGGCGACTTCCTCTTTGGTGTCGCTTTCCTGTTCTTGGGCTTGGCTACATTGAAGGAGACGGGTTTCTCATTGGTTGACAGCCCTGAATCGAAGGAAGCCATTACAGCTTTCTTCTCGGAATACAGGAACGGCGGATTACTCGTAAACCTGCTCTTCCTTCTCATCGGTACGGTGCTGACCCTTTGTGTACAGAGCTCAGCCGCTATTATGGCCATTACGATGATGCTTTGTTCAACGGGAGTTCTGCATATCGAACAAGGCGTGATGCTCGTTTTGGGCGAGAATGTCGGCACCACCATCACCTCTAACATTGTAGCGCTCAGTGCCAACACGCAAGCCAGACGGGCCGCCTTCGCTCACTTGAGCTTCAATGCTGTCGGTGTCTTCTGGGTTTTACTCTTGATGAAACCTTTCTTCGCAATGGTCTGTCACTTCTCCGGTTTCGACCCTGCAATGAGTCCAGAAGAGAGTGATTTCGCCATTAAAGCAAGTGTAGCCCTTGCCACCTTCCACTCCGCCTTCAACATCAGCAACACGCTGCTGCTCATTTGGTTCATCCCGCAGATTGAGAAGTTCGTTTGTTGGGCAATCCAGCCAAAGAGTCCGAAGGAGGAAGAAGACTTCCGTTTGCGGTTCATCACATCAGGTATCATGAAGACGCCTGAACTGTCTGTCCTCGAGGCACACAAGGAGATTTCTTCCTTCAGCGTTCGCATCCAGCGCATGTTTGGAATGGTCCACGAGTTGCTTACAGAAAAGGATCAGAATAAGTTCACAAAGCTCTTCAATCGCATCGAGAAGTACGAGAACATCGCAGACAATATGGAAATAAGTATTGCAGAATATCTCGACCAAGTGAGTGATGCGCATCTGAGCGACGAAACGAAGGCAAAGATTCGTGCCATGCTTCGCGAAATATCTGAGGTTGAGAGTATTGGCGATTCGTGCTACCACATGGCACAAACCATTAACCAGAAGGTTCAAGGCAAGAAGGAGCACTTTACCGAAGAACAATACGAGCATCTGCATGCTATGATGAATCTCGTCGATCAAGCTTTGACACAGATGAACCAACTGATGAACGGCAGGAAAGACTACTTCGACGTTTATAGGTGTTACAACACAGAAATCGAGATAAACAATTATCGCGATCAGTTGAAGTCACAAAACATCTTCGACATAAATAATCACAAATACACATACGGCATAGGCACCATTTACATGGAACTTATCAACTCTTGTGAAAGGTTAGGTGATTATATTGTCAACGTGGTAGAAGCCCGTACTGGCACTAAGATGCACTTATAAGCAATCTTACTTCAAGCTCTTTTTTAGCCAACTGTTTCCGTTGAATCTTATCAGGAAGATGAAGCCGCGGAAACACAATTCTATTGCCATAGCAATCCAGACGCCTCGCAGTCCCATAGAGGAAACAAGCAATAAAGCGAGAACAATACGCACCAGCCACATGCTTCCTAAGTTCATCGCACAAGGAATCAATGTGTCACGTGCTCCGACGAAGATGCCGTAGCAGACGATGCTGGCAGCAAACATGGGTTCAGCAAAGGCTTCTATGCGAAGGATCTGTACCGTCAGTTTTTGCACATCCAAATCTGGTGTCATGACGCTAAGCAAGGCTGGCGAGGTGGTGTACATCACTATGGCCATCACGGTCATGAATGTTATGCCCATACTCAAAGTTATGCGTCCGAAGCTGCGAGCCAGAAAACGCCTGCCTGCTCCTAGACTTTGCCCTACAAGTGTTGTAGCTGCATCTGAAATTCCATAACCTGGCATATAGCAGAGCGCTTCGACGGTAATGCCAAAACTATTGGCAGCAATTGCAATCGTACCAAGTGGCGCAACAATAATTGTACTTACAATTTGAGCGCCACATAGAATGACGTGCTCCACAGCTATAGGTGCTGAAATATGAAAACTTTCGCGCAATGTGCTTTTCTGGGGGATGAAGGTCCCGCTGTCCTGACGAAGAGAGAGTTCTTTGCTTCGAACGACAGTGAAGTAGCACATCAGCGAAGAACAGATGAAGAATGCAATGGCAGTTCCCAACACAGCACCTACTACACCAAGTCCTGCACCTGGTATTGTGATGCCAAAATAAGTGCGGGTGGGGAAAATGAGCAGCCAGTTGAAGAAGACATCGAGCAAGCAAAGCCCGATATTCAATATGCTCGGAATGTGCATATTGCCGCTACAACGGAGCATACCAGCACAGAGCGAGTTCAACATCGAGAAAGGTATGCACATCGAGAAGAACATGAAGTAGAGACTGGCATCGTGGCAGATGTCTGGTCCTCCACCTAGCCAATGAGGCAGATACTGGCTGATGCTAACACCAACGCAACTGAGCATCAGTGCAAAAAGAATACATGCCATGAAGCTTTGCCTCAACACCTCCCTGGCTCCGGCAAAGTCGTTGGCACCTATCTTATGTGCAACTTGAACATAGAAACCCACACTGACCGCATGACAAAGGCTGCCGAAGAGCCAGATGCTGGTACTCACCAAGCCGATGCTCGCGCTGGCACTCGCGCCAAGACTGCCCACCATACTTGCATCGATGTACTGCATCATAATGTGCACCAACTGTGCCATCATGCTGGGGAAACTGAGCAAGGCGGTAAGCTTGACTTGTGCAACCCAGTCGAGCTTGCCGCCTTCTCGTATGAGCGAGAGCAGTGCGTCTTTACTCTGCGTGTATTTCATTGATGGTGCAGTCGGCGGGTGCCTTCTGATTCTCGTCGATGATTAGTTCTCCTATATGTCCTGCGACAGTGATGCTGCCGCTAGTCGGGTTCTTGATGCTATGGACATTTCCCTTAATGCTTGCCTTGACAGTACTGTACTCGAGCATAAGATTTGCGTCGGCCCCGAAGGTGCAATCTACTAAAGTTAAGTTCTCGCAATAGCATAAAGGTTGTTCTCCAGTAATATGGCAACGAATGAGTGTAAGGTTGCGACTGTACCAGCCGAGGTACTCGCCATTTATCTCGCAGTCGGTAATCGCGACATTCTCGCAGTCCCAAAGCGCATCCTTGCTGTTCAGCAGTGAGTTCTTTATCTCTACATTCTTGCTATACTGAAAGGCATAATTCCCCTCAAGATGTAAGTTGTCGATACGGATGTTGTCGGTTCGCATGCCAATGTAGTCTGCGTTTAATATCTCGCAGTTGTGCATCCTGACTTGGTCGCAGTCCCACAAAGTTTCCTGCGCATTGGTGAATTGGCAATCACGAAGATCAATTCCTTGCATACGACGAAACATTTTTGGCGCATCCACTAGGCAATGAGTCAGTTTGCCGTTCTCGCTGTACCAAAGCGAAGAGCGTGCCGATTCCTCGAAATGACAGTTGTGGGCAAGGAAACGACGACACTCCCAAAAGACATATTTACCTTGGAAAGTGCAATCATAGGCTTCGATGTTGCCACTTTCTTTAATGCTGGATTCGCCAAGGTGTATGGTCACACGCTCAAGCCGCGCATCATGCAACTTGTAAAGTGGTCTTTCACCGCCATATTCTTTATCCTGAATAACAACCATTTGTCTTAATCTTCCATCAACTTTCTGTATCGTATTCTTTTGGGCTCCTCAAGACCAAGTCGCTTGAGTTTGTTCGCTTCATAGTCAGTGTAGCTACCTTCGAAGTAGAAGACGCTGCCATCGCCCTCGTAGGCAAGGATATGCGTACAGATGCGGTCGAGGAACCAGCGGTCGTGGCTGATGACAACAGCACAGCCAGCAAAGTTCTCGAGGCCTTCCTCCAAGGCACGCAATGTGTTGACGTCGATGTCGTTGGTCGGCTCGTCGAGCAACAGCACGTTGCCTTCCTGTTTGAGTGCCATAGCAAGATGCAGACGATTTCGTTCGCCACCCGACAACACCCCACATTTCTTTTCTTGGTCAGCGCCGCTGAAGTTAAAGCGGCTCAGGTATGCGCGGCAGTTGACGTCGCGTCCGCCCAAACGCATCAGCTCGTTGCCTTGGCTGATGACCTGATAGACAGACAACTCCGGTTTGATGTCCGCGTGGCTCTGGTCCACGTAAGAAATCTTGACGGTTTCGCCCACCTCGAACGTGCCGGCATCGGGCTTCTCCAGTCCCATTATCATGCGGAAGAGGGTTGTCTTGCCTGCACCGTTCGGCCCGATTACACCTACGATGCCACCTGGCGGCAGCATGAAATCAAGGTCTTTGATGAGTTGTTTCTCGCCGAAAGCCTTGCAGACGCCGTGTGCCTCGATGACTTTGTTGCCAAGGCGCGGTCCGTTGGGGATGAAGATTTCGAGCTTTTCCTCGCGCTCCTTCTGTTCTTCGTTGAGGAGCTTGTCGTAGCTGTTCAGACGCGCCTTTCCCTTTGCCTGACGTGCCTTGGGCGACATACGAACCCACTCGAGCTCGCGTTCCAACGTCTTGCGACGCTTGCTTGCCACCTTCTCTTCCTGTTCCATGCGCTTGGTCTTCTGCTCGAGCCACGAGGAGTAGTTACCTTGCCAGGGAATGCCTTCGCCACGGTCAAGTTCGAGAATCCAACCGGCCACATCGTCGAGGAAGTAACGGTCGTGCGTCACGGCGATGACCGTGCCCTCGTATTGTGTCAGGTGTTGTTCGAGCCAGTCGATGCTTTCTGCATCCAAGTGGTTCGTCGGCTCGTCAAGCAGCAGTACATCCGGCTTCTGTAAAAGCAGGCGGCAGAGTGCTACACGACGACGTTCGCCGCCACTCAAAGTGTTGATAGGCTGGTCGGCAGGCGGACAACGAAGCGCGTCCATTGCACGCTCCAGTTTGCTGTCCAAGTTCCATGCATCGGTGCTGTCAATGATGTCCTGCAATTCGCCTTGGCGAGCGAAAAGTTGGTTCATCTTGTCCTCGTCCTCATAGTACTCGGGCAGTCCAAACTTTTGGTTTATCTCCTCGTATTCTGCCAGAGCATCCACGATGTGCTGAACACCTTCCTTCACAACTTCGATGACCGTCTTGTCGTCATCAAGTTTGGGTTCCTGCTCGAGGTAGCCTACACTGTAACCAGGACTCCAAACTACGTTGCCCTGATATTGCTGCTCGATGCCGGCAATAATCTTGAGGAGCGTGGATTTGCCGGCACCGTTCATGCCGACGATGCCTATCTTGGCTCCATAGAAGAAGGACAGGTAGATGTTCTTGAGGACTTGTTTCTGGTTCTGCTGGATGACCTTGCTTACACCGACCATCGAGAAGATGATCTTCTTGTCGTCTGTCGTTGCCATTCGTTTATTCCAGTTTGTCGTCACTCAGTTTCATGGCCTTGTATGCCTGCTGAGCTGTGATGACAGTCTTAAACTTTGCGTACCATTTGCGGTTCAGGGCAGGTTCCTTGTCTTCTTGCTTCTGCTTAGCCTCGAAGAGTTGGTCGCATTGTGCAGCGGTAAGCTTGTTGGCATCAATAGCGTCCTGCAATTCGTCTTTTAGCTTTTTGTAGGGGTCTTTCAGGTCGGAGAGTTCTTTGAGATAGGCGTCAAGCACAGGCTTGAACTTGGCCTGTACGTCTGGTTTGAGCCTGAGGTTCTTCAAGACATAAGCTACTCGAGCATCGCGTTTCTTGCCTGCTTGAGCAGAGGTTGGCAAAGTGACGGCCAGACAGAAAAACATGGCCGCAATGAGCATGAAATGTTTCATAGCAATGGTTGTTAAGTGGTGAAATATGGATATTATTTGCCAATGAAGCGGCTGTAGATGACTTGCATCTTGATTGGATTTGCTTTTGTTCCACGGACAAGTTTAGTGCTGCAGAGACTCAAGTCTTGATTCACGGAAACCTGTGTAATGTAGCCGTAACTATCTGTTGCGGTGGCAATATTGACAGGAACGAGCACAACATGGTTCCAATCGGGATGAGCTGCTTCCCATTCTTCTTCTGTCATGCCTGTAGCCTTCATGTCAGCCTCTTTTTCGTGCTGACAATAAGAGATAAGACGACTGATGTTTTCAAATGTGTAACAATTGAATATGTCGTAGAAGAAGGTGGTGTAGGATTGCTGTGAGTCGCTTACTTGGTGCTTCTCGAAGAACGATTCGAGGTTTTTTTTGCGCACAAGCAGGAGGTCTTTTGGAATGCCGAGAGCATAGTCGTCGTCCAGCGCATCCTCATCTTGGTTGTTGACGCGGGTCAGAGTAAATGTGGCACGGGTAATGCTGTCGTTCTCGTGTCCCTCGTATATCTCGTCGATAGGCAAGATGAGTTCAGTGCATATGCCGGCAGGGGTCTTGAGCATCGTATATTCTTCGTTGTCGATGAGTGCCTCGAGGTTGGCGCTTTCGAACTGTGTGCACTGTATTACTTCAGGCGTAGCAGCAAAGCGACAGAGCGCGGACAGGGTGGAGTCGGGATACATTTCACTCTTGTAGCGGAAGTTGATATTCATCGTGCTGACTTCGAGGTTAAGCATAGTACCTGTGCCGCTGACTGTACGGAACAGGAAACCTGCGCAGACGTTGCGGATGAAGGAGTAGGAGTCGCGGAAGGAGCTTGGGTTGTTGTAGAAAGTCTCCATGATGTTTTCTCCGTACTGGCGAGGCAGAACGATGCGCACATTGTTTGAATAGGTTTTGCTGGCACGTTGTGCGTCGCTCATGATGTAGTCTGTTGCTGTGATGACTTTCGTTGCAATGGGGCCGTTGCTTTCGTCCACATACTGCCAGAGGTCAGTGTTGGTGTAGAAGGTCTCAGACTCTTTGAGCAACTTGTCGTCGTTCTTGCTGAGGGGCCAAACCTCAATTTTCATCGGGTTGTTTTTGTCGCCGAAGGTGTTCTTGATGAATAGACGTATCTCGATTGAGTCACAGAGAAAGCCATCGTCCGTGACGATACTTTCCTTGCTGGGGAAAGCGTAGTTTTCAAAAGTGTGGAACTGTGCTGCGAAGGTAGCCGTGATGGCTTCGTCTGTTTCGGGATCTATGACTTTTCCCAGGAAGCAGGTCGTGCTGTTTGCTGGAGCGATGCTGTTGAGCAGGTCATTCGAGAGGATGCCGAATGTTGCTGTCGATGTGCTGATGGCGTCCTGCTCTGGGAAGACACCAAGCGAGCCTGTGTCTTCGCTGCAACTTGTTAGGGTGGCGATGGTCAGCATGACAGCAAACCAAGCCTGATATATCTGTTTGTTTTTCAATTGTGTGCTGAACTTTAACCTTAAAAACATTGCGTTATCCTTCCTCTTCTTCCACTCTGCCGACGTTCCAAATGGTATCGTAGAAAGTGGGATAATGGATGCCGAAATCTTCCATAGCGACGGGCTGCAAGGTGGGCTTGTCCAATCCTTCTGCATACTTCGCGAGTTCTTCGTTCTCTGCGAGGAAGCCTATGCCGTCGGCATATTTGATACCTAGCTTGTTGAGCATCGGCACGAGTTTCTTCTCGCCCAGTCCTCTTGTTGCAGAGATGGTGGCATTACGGAAGGCGATGATGCCGTCCATGTTTGCGGGAACAGCTGATGTGAGCTTGTCTGTGGAGGGCGTGAAGATGACTTTGCAGTCGCGGAACGATGGCTCTTCGGCATATGCGGTCTTGATGTAGAGGGGTAGGAAACTGCCCATCCATCCCAGACAATGTATGATGTCGGGCGACCATTTCAGTTTCTTGATGGTTTCCAGCACGCCGCGTGCATAGAAGGCTGCGCGTTCGGCATTGTCCTCGTACTCCTTGCCGTTTTCGTCAAATGCCAGTTTCCGCTTGTCGAAGAAGTCGTCGTTGTCGATGAAGTAGATCTGCATTCTGGCTGCAGGGATGCTTGCCACCTTGATGACGAGCGGATGGTCTGTATCGTCGACCACGATGTTGATGCCACTTAGCCTGATGACTTCGTGCAACTGGTTGCGGCGTTCGTTGATGATACCCCATTTCGGCATGAACGAACGTATCTCGCGACTCTTCTCCTGAACCGCCTGAGGCAGGTATCTGCCCATCTGTGCCATCTCGGTTTCTGGCACGAAGGGTAGCATCTCTTGTGTGACGAAAAGTATCTTTTTTGCCTTAGTCATCTCGTTTAAAGCTATAGTATCTGTGCAAAGATACGATTATTTTCGCAGATAACAATGAAATCCGGCCCGTTTTCACACTTTTTAGAATAAAAATGCGCGAAATGCTTTCTAGTTTCATAAAAACTATGTTACTTTGCACGATTTTATGTCTGTGGAATGAAGGTAATTAACAATATCAAAGAACTGCGCAAGTGTTTGGCGAGATATCGCAAGGAGGGACTCACTGTCGGACTTGTGCCCACGATGGGTGCCTTGCACGAAGGACACGCCTCGCTTGTTCGCAGAAGTGTCGAGGAGAATGATGTCACTGTGGTCAGCATCTTCCTCAACCCTACACAATTCAATGACCCGAAGGATTTGGAGCGTTATCCTCGTACGCTAGAGGCGGATTGCCGTTTGCTCGAGGCTTGCAAGGCTGACATAGCCTTTGCTCCTACAGTGAAGGAGATCTATCCCGAACCTGACACCAGACAGTTCAGTTATCCTCCTACAGACAGCGTGATGGAGGGGGCGATGCGTCCAGGACATTTCAATGGCGTGTGCCAGATCGTGAGCAAACTCTTCATGTATGTCGAGCCCGATCGTGCCTACTTTGGCGAGAAGGACTATCAACAGATAGCCGTCATCCGTCGAATGGTGGAGGACCTCGGTTTCAAACTCGAGATTGTTCCTTGTCCTGTCGTCCGTCAGAGCGATGGTCTGGCCTTGAGCAGCCGCAACAGCCTTCTCTCTGCAGAAGAGCGAGTCATTGCCGCCAACATCTATCGCGTCATGAAGGAGAGTTGCTCGCTCGGCCTTTCTGTTCAGCAGACACACGACTATGTCGTGGAGGAAATAAACAAGATAGACGGTCTGGAAGTGCAGTACTTCAGCATCGTAGACGGCGACAGCCTGGCAGATGTCTCTTCGTGGGACGACGCTCCAAGCATCGTAGGCTGCATAACCGTCTTCTGCGGCACGAAGCCCATCCGACTTATCGACCATATTAGATACAAGTGAATACCATGATGATAGAAGTATTGAAGTCAAAGTTGCACATGGTCACAGTAACTGAGGCCAATATAAACTACATGGGCAGCATTACCATCGACGAGGATCTGATGGACGCTGCAGGTCTCATTGCAGGTGAAAAGGTGCAAGTGGTGAACAACAACAATGGCGAACGGTTCGAGACATACGTCATTCGTGGCGAACGTGGCTCGGGTTGTATCTGCCTGAACGGTGCCGCAGCTCGCAAAGTTCTTGTGGGCGACACCGTCATCATCATGTCTTACGCCCTTATGGATCTCGAGGAGGCACGTACCTTCAAACCCTACGTAGTCTTCCCCAAAGAGAACCGACTGTAAACATCACACGTGACGATGGCAAACGTCACGTTAGTAAATCGTAAACTTCACGTTAGTAAATTGCAAACGTCACGTTAGTCGTTGACCAACGTCACGTTAGTCGTTGACCAACGTCACGTGTGTCATTTAAAAACGTAGCGTGGCTAGTTTTGCAACTAACCACGCCTTGTTTATTTGTAGGGTTTGTTCTTCTTTATTCCGCACCCCACATGTCCCAGTCGTCTTCCTTGGTGCGAGCTTCTCCGTCGCTGCCGCCATTGTCTTCTATGTCGGTGTCGCTGTGGAAACTTACGCAAAGGAAAGAAGTGGGTTGAGCACTTTCTACATTCACGTTGGGCGTCATATATATCTTTTTCATATGTGTGTCCTCCTTACTTAATGATTGTCTTATTGCCGTTAACGATGTAGACGCCCTTCTGTTTGGGCTTGCCTGTGAGTTTCTTACCATCGAGGCTGTACCAGTTCCCGTTGAGGTTCGCGTTCGCATTAACGTTGTTAATGCCGTCAGCATCGTCTCCGAAACTGAGGACATACTGCTTGACGTCTTTCACTTTGTCGCTGGGCGTGATGCCGTTAAGCTCGAAGTAAGCGCGTTGTGCGCCAATGCGTGCTCCGTTCAAGGGGTAATAAAGCTTGTTGCTGTCGCCCAAGAAGAGGATGCTCTTGTTTGTTTCGGCGAAGGCCGTGAAGCCGTAGGTTCCCTTGAAGGTAATGCTCTTGTCGCTGTCAATGTCGAATGTGACATTGTTCATTGCCTTGCTGATGGTTACACCTGTAAAGATGGGATTTACGATGTTGTCACTGTTCTCCCACTTGATGATGTAGGGTGTACCAGCGAGGAGTTCGGAAACTTGTCCTTCGGCAGTGAAGTTCAGCATTACCGTCTCGCCCTCGAGAGTTACGTTGTTCAGGGCTCGAGCGTCTGCACCATCAAGGACGCTGCCTGCAATCGTTACGTTGAAGGGCAAGCAGAGCGTGTTCCAAGAACCGTCTTTGAACAGGGTACGGTCGGCAAGTTGAACGTCATAGCCTTCCTCACCATCGAGAGATTCGATGAGGCTTGTGTTGTCTTCGTCATTGGCAAGCACAATGAATGGTGCTTCCATAGTGGTGAAAGTGGAAGATGCCCAAGTGCTCTCCTCCTCTCCTTTAATTCCCTTCACTTCCCAATCGTATCTGGTGCCAGGAGTGAGGTCTGCAATCTGACAAGAAGTCTCGTCAGTCGTTAACTCAACCCACTCGCCAGCAGGAGCACCTTCGTATGATTCAGTGGTGACAAACACGCCAAAGACCTCTTCCCCAAAGTCAGGATCCTGACCTCTTGCAACCAGTGTAAGTGTACCACCCAGTTCGACATTGGGAATAATCAGCCAGTTGTCTGGAGTCAAAGGGCCTATATCGTTGATGAAACTTGCTGACGAGACAGCATATGTGCCGTTGTAATATGGGTTATTGTTTTTGTCGCTGCCATTCTCTTCTCGCAGGATCCAGTCATAACCGTCACCGTCACGGTCAACGTTCTCCCAATTTTCAGGAGCATCGCCGCTCTCGAAGTTTTCGGAGAGGACTGTTGTGCCTTCAGCATTCTTCACTACGATGTCGTCGATGTTCAGGTAGAACATGTCGGTAACTTTATAGTGGCGGATTGCGATGTGACCAATGCCGCTGTATTCGCTGAGGTCAATTGTGTAAGTCTGCAGTTCGCCTGTAGTGGTAATGTCGCTGCCAACCTGATTCCAAACATCGAAGTTCATCTCTTGAGCTGCTGTTCTGTAACGGAGGACATAGCTGTCGGCATCACCTTCCCAGCTAAGGGCTGCTTCGGTAGAACCTGCTTCTGCAGCGAGGTTAGTTGGTTTGGCGATAGCGTTGCAGTCTACGTGATATGTGAAGGGACTGCTCATAGCTCCGCTGCCAGAGAAGATGACTTCACCGGCTATGTCGTATGCTGTATAAGAGCACTCGCTGTCGTACTTGCCATTAGTCCATGTGAAACTGATGTCTCTGTCGTTGGGAACCTCAACATACAGTGTGTTGACTTCGTTCTCGCCATTGCTGTGTGTGCCATTGAGGTCCTCATTGGTGTATGTGCCAATAATTATGCCAGTCATGACATCTGCTATCGTAATGGTTGCATCGTTCCATCCATCACCCCATTGGTCGATGAGAACAAGCTGAATCTGGCACATATCGTCGGAAAGGTCGGTAGTGAAGTTGACAGGACTTGTCCATTCGCTGACATCGCTACCATTCTTCGCGCGTACCTTTATAATATATGTAGTGGCGAGGTCAAGTCCGGTCAAAGTGGTGGGATTGCTGACATCCTCTGTCACTACACCATTTACTTCGATGTCAAATGCAGGAGCATCGCTTGCCCAACTTATCGTTGCCTCAGTGCCGCCAGTATAGTTTACAGTGACATTCGTGGGTTTAGAAACAGAAGGTGGCAAGCCTGGTGTATAATCGAAGGTGGTTCGTGGCAGGAAGTTCTGCTTGCTGATGCTGGAGTTATAACCGCCAAGAGAAACGCTTGTCATCTTCTCACCAATCCAAGAGACATCCTCATAGTCGCCTTTTGTGGTTTGGTTGATGCCCATCAAGAGATTGCCGCCCTCGTAGTAGATGTGATTGTCGAAGGTTATGGTCATCTTGTTGTTCACGACGGACAGACTGCCGGAATAAACCTTCTCCAGTGAGCTCCAATCCTTGAGCGAACTGATGGTATTGTCATTTGTTTCGCTCAGATAAACGTCAAACTTTGCTGCGCCCCATGCAACGGATGATTCTTCTGCATAGAACGTTACACCTTTGACTTCGGAGTTAATCATGTCCTCGATGCTTGCTGCAGGGATGATGAACTGGCTTCTGCTGTACTCGTCGCAATAGTAGCCGTAAATGGGAACGTATTTGTTGGTCACGTTCTTGGCAACAGTCAGTGTAGCAGCATTCTCATCCACGACGAAATAATCGCCGTTTGCATCGATATAGCAGAACTTGATGATGTATGTGCCTTCTTCGGAAGGTTGGAACGAGAAGACGCAATCTTGTGTCGTTCCAGCAGGAATGAGGAAACTGTTACAGTCGTAGAGGTATTCGTCGCCTTCATAGTCTATGAGGTCTATCCAGAGGTCACCATCGTATTCCTCCGAGCCGTTGTTTGTAACATTGAATGTAATGCTAATTGTCGAGTTCGGAGAGACAGAGTTGTTGCTCAATGTCGTACTGTTCAATACGAGATTGTAGTCCTGAGGCGTAATGTCGGCTGTGGTTCCTGTATCAGTTGGTTTTTGTATGCCGATGACTGCATCTTGTCCGTAGTGGAAGCCGTCATCAGAAGTGCTGCCACCTATGCCTTGCTGGTCAGGATCAAGTGCAGAGAGGACGAAGTAGTTGTCGCTCAAGCCGCCCCAACCCCAGTTGATGTGGAAGAAGTCGGTATTGTTTTGGTATTTATAGCCGTCGCATACGAACTCGTGTCCGCCATCAGTTGATAAGCCGCCATAAATGACAGGACGGCCTTGCGAAAGCTCATGATAGATGAGGTCAGTCCACTTTGCGTAGCTGTAGGAACTGCGAGAAACGAACTTTGTGGTTGCATTGTAATCAAAGTAGGTTTTGAGGGCATAGGGGATGTCTTCAGTATAGGCACCAGAGGCATCGCTGTAGTCCATCTGCACGGAATAGCCACAATATTTCATCAGTGTGGCTACGGCATTGCCTTGAGCTGTAGTGTAGCTGCCGTTGTAATTGTCTATCATGTTTTCCCATTGGAAGGTAACGGCAGGCAATGAACTCAGGTTAAATCCATTGGTATAAGTGGTGTATCCAGGGATGGCCTTCGTGTTGGCTTCCGGCCACTTGTGATAGTACATCACTTGAGCCATAGCTGTTGCGACACAACCCGTGGCACATTTGTTGCCGGATAATGTCGGGCAGAGGTTGTTGAACGGCGCATCTTGGTACCATTGCGAGGTTAACAATGGAGCGATGGCAGTTGTGCTGTGTGAGCCAACCTTATTGCGAGCCTTCTTCGGGCCGGCAATCTTTGTGTTTTGCTTCTGCAACCATGCAATCTCGTCGGCATATCCTTGCAGCCAAGCCTTCATATTGGCGGGCATTTCGCTCGGATTGATGTTGCCCTTGTCGCTATAGCCCAGGATGGGACGGGTTCTGTCGTCGTTAGATACAATGACAAAACCGCCATTGTTCTTGACGTTGAACACATGGAGTCCGCTCACCTTCTTGGCCGCAATGAGTTGAGGTGTGCCGCTTGATGTGTGGCGAGGACTGCCTGGAGTGGCAGGCGTGTTTGTCAGGAATTTCAGAGCTTGCTCTAGTGCTTGCTCCTCAGTTACATCTTCCGCCCATATTCCAGCAACACAGAAAAAGGCGAGAAGTAGTGTTAAAAGTTTTTTCATTGGTTAATGTTTATAGTTTAATAATACTTGTTGCCGTTTTTAGACAAATCGGGCGCAAAGGTACAACTTTTTAATTTAATAATGTATAAGGGAAAAGATTTTTTTTGCTTCATTGTCGTCTGTTTGGAAGCATTACGAAACAAAAACCCCTCCACTGAAATCAGCAGAGGGGTGATGGCAGGGGCGAAGAGTGTTTACTCTTCTGTTCCCATGAGGATCTTCATCATTTCGACAGCAGAGTAGGGGACAGGAGTGCCGGGTCCGAAGATGGCTGCGACACCTGCATTGTAGAGGAAGTCGTAGTCCTGTGCAGGGATGACACCGCCTGCTGTGACCATGATGTCCTCACGGCCGAGTTTCTTCAGTTCTTCGATGAGCTGAGGAATCAGCGTCTTGTGACCTGCAGCAAGTGAACTTGCACCTACGATGTCCACGTCGTTCTCCACTGCCTGACGTGCTGCCTCGGCTGGCGTCTGGAACAAGGGTCCCATATCCACGTCGAAGCCACAGTCGGCGTAACCCGTAGCGACAACCTTCGCGCCACGGTCGTGACCGTCCTGTCCCATCTTCGCAACCATGATGCGAGGACGGCGGCCTTCCTTCTTGGCAAATTCATCGGTCATGGCACATGCCTTCTCGAAGAACTTGTCGTTCTTACTTTCACTTCTATACACGCCTGAAATGGTTCTGATTACTGCTTTGTAACGGCCCACGATAGCTTCGCAGGCATCACTTATCTCACCCAAAGTGGCACGATGGCCTGCTGCACGAACGGCGAGGTCGAGCAGGTTGTCCTTGCTCTTCTTGCCTTCGTTGAACTCGCGCACGCACTCGGTGATGGCCTCGAGGTCTTTCTTCACCTGAGCCTCGTCGCGATGAGCACGGAGCTCCTTCAGGGAAGCCTCCTGCTGCAGACGTACGGCG
>CACZBC010000018.1 GCA_902779315.1 uncultured Bacteroidales bacterium
CGATCTGGACGATTTTTGCAAGCACATCGCCGACCACAACTCGCCCTTCTCGAAGGGTACCGTGAAGGGCATTCTGACTGACGCAGTCAGTTGTCTCAAAGAACAGCTGCTTGCAGGCAACAAGGTCAATCTGGGCGACCTCGGTTCTTTCAGTGTGGAACTCGCTTGCGAAGGCGCAGACACCACCGACGAGTTCAACGCGCAGAAAATCAAGGCCGTGAATGTCCGCTGGGCTCCCGGTCCCGAGTTCAAGGATCTCCGCGCCGAAGCCGAGTTCAACCTCGTTCCTAGCCGTAAGGCACAGGCAGACGCCATCGAAGTCATTCGTAACGAAGAGACCATTCAGGGCCTCGAGTAGAAGACCCACCCCCGACCCCTCCCTGAAAGGAGGGGGGGAAGGGTGTGGCCCTAACCGCTAACCACTAACCTATGACTTTAGGAGAACGCAACAACAACCCTTTGAACATCCGCAAAGTGCCTGGCACCCATTGGAAAGGCGAAATACTCCCCTCCATTCAGGGAGGGGACAGGGGTGGGTCTTTCGTCCGCTTCGAATCTATGGAATGGGGTATTCGTGCCGCTCTTTGCATCCTCGCGACATACAAAAGGAAATACAACGTAATATGCATAGAAGACATAATAACGCGATGGGCGCCACCGAGCGAAAACGATACGCAGTCATACATAAAAAACGTATGCAGGCTCACGGGATTCGGAGGAAAAGAAAGGCTCACAGAAAACGAATGGCCCACGCTCGTCAGGGCGATGGCATATATAGAGAGTTCATTATCGCTAGCGGAAGCAACTATTGCAAGAGGCTGCGAACTTTTTCGTCAAACCAGATGACCAATGCGGAACTTGTTCAGGCATTGGCATGGCGAGAAAAAGTCGAATACAATTCAACTATACAAACTAACCAACAAAACCAAGAAGCAATGAAACAAGAAACCAAGAACAAATGGTCAGTAATAATTAACATCATTCTCACCACAATCACTGCCATTCTGAGTGCTTTCGGGCTGGCATGAAAAGGGTAAATCAGCCCACCCCCAAACCATCCCAAACAAAAGAACAAAAAGCCTCCCCTAAAGGGGGAGGTTTGGAGGGGGCTACCGCCTCTTTTCTCTTGGCTTTTGGTTGCATTTTAGCAACTATCAGCCTTTTCATGCCGCCAGAGGGTGAGATTGACGGCAGCGTCTTGATGCTTTTCGCTCAAATTCTTGTCTATGCTGGCAGCATTTTCGGAGTGAAGATTTACATCAAAGACCTAATCAAGCGAGCAAACAAATAAAAGTATGAAAATGCTTTGAAGTTTGCTCGTTTTTTCGTAAATTTGCAGAGGAAAATAAGAATAATAAGATGTCATAAACATCCTTGGTTGGCTGATTAAGCAGAACTACCACAAAACCTGAACACATCAGTCGGACAAGCAAATGGATGTTTACGCTCGTAAAAGGGGCGTGGACTGCTAGTTTGTTGTCTGATGTGGGCTGTGGTAGGCCTTGCTTAAGCACATTCTCTTCCACGCCCTCTTTTCAAAACGAAAAGGGGGCTTTTTGTAAGCCCAAGGAAGGATATGACAAAGAAAACAGAAAACATAAAAACCAAACTGGCTGACTTTCCTGAAGAGATAACTGAGGACGGTCTGAAGATATACGGCGAAACGTCGTACGAAAACCAAATGGCTGTGCTGAGCCACTTTCTGCACAATCATCCGAAACGGCTGAACAAGGAGCAGAAAGAGGAAATCATCTTGGCCGTCCGCGAGTTCCTTTCCCGTAAAGAGTTCCGCCAAGGTTTCGACAAAGACGAACTGAGTGACGAAGAGGTTTTGAAGGCAGCCGAATCACCTCTGCAATACAATTTCTTTTCTGACTTTTTTGACGTACCTTTCCCCGCGCCAGAGAAGCCCAAGTTTACATTCATCGACCTGTTTGCGGGAATAGGCGGTTTCCGTATTGCTATGCAGGAACAAGGCGGGAAAT
This sequence comes from uncultured Bacteroidales bacterium, assembly GCA_902779315.1. GTDB lineage: Bacteria > Bacteroidota > Bacteroidia > Bacteroidales > Bacteroidaceae > Physcousia. Next base: position 1,986 of record CACZBC010000018.1, read on the forward strand.
GTGTCTTTTCTTCAGAATGGAACGTATATGCTCAGAAAACATATTTCGCAAACTTCGGGGAAATGCCTTTTGGTGACATTACAAAAGAGGTAACGAAATCGTTTATCCCTGAACATTTCGATGTGCTTTGTGCGGGTTTCCCTTGTCAGCCATTCTCGATAGCAGGCGTTTCCAAGAAAAAGAGTTTGGGACGTGAAACAGGTTTCAAGGACAAAACGCAAGGAACACTTTTCTTCGATGTGGCCGACATTATAAGCCGCCATCGTCCTAAAGCCTTCTTCTTGGAAAACGTGAAGAACCTGACCTCGCACGATAAAGGTAAAACTTTCCGTGTCATAAAAGAGACTTTAGAGGAACTCCGCTATTCGGTTCATGCCTTGGTGATGGACGGACAGACATACGTCCCTCAACATCGTGAAAGAATCATGATAGTAGGCTTTAATAAAGATATCTTCGACGAAAAGGAGAATTTTACGTTCCCGGAGCAACACAAGGCAAAACGTGCAATAAAGGAAATACTTGACCCTGACATCGACCCTAAATATACTCTAAGCGATAAATTGTGGGCATATCTTCAAAATTATGCAGAAAAGCATCGGGCAAAGGGCAACGGATTTGGATATGGTCTTGTGGACCTTAACGGAATAGCGAGAACCTTAAGTGCCCGATATTACAAGGATGGTTCGGAAATCCTGATTCCGCAGGGTGAAGGGAAGAACCCACGCCGTCTTTCTCCTCGTGAATGTGCCCGGCTGATGGGCTATCCGGACAATTACATTTTGAATGTCGTTTCAGACGTACAGGCCTATCGTCAATGTGGCAACTCCGTAATTGTGCCCCTGATTTCGGCAGTATCGAAGCAAATAATAAAAACCTTAGAAATTGCATAAAAACTTATGAGTGACATTCTGAACTTAGCCATTAACAAAGTACAGCAGGCACAAGCAGCATTATGTAAGTTTATTACTGCAAATGATACAGGCACAACAGGAGGACATCAATGCGGCTTTCACATCTCAAAGGAAGCGTGGTCAATGTTCCTTGGCACAGAAGCCACAAAGGGAACAAATATTGATCTTCCTATTCGAATCCGTTGGCAAGACGAATTCAATACGGACAGCCGCTTTAAATATTATGGCGTAGGAACGAGGAACGAATACCGCATTACGCGATTTGGGCGCAGTTTCCCTTTCCTAAATGATGAAAATGTCGGCGATTTGCTTGTTTTGGCTCGCTATGACACAAATTATTATGAAGCCTTTGTCCTTCAATCAGATGAAGATATAGACGACTTCTTTTCTTGCTTTAATCTTTCGTATGACAAAACGAATCAAATAATAGATGTCAATCAGGCTGAATTACCAGAACAAAGACTGCTTGCTTTAATAAAAGATTTTGTTACGCGATATGCCGACTTCCCCGATACTCGCATAATGGCAAAGGGGGCAAGGGATTGCTTCAATGTGGCCAACAAAATTGAGGTAAATAATATCATGACAAATCCTGATAATGTTTTGCTTGGCTGGTTAGACACAGAATATGCCCTCTTCAAATATATGGAAGAGAAGGTATATTCGAACATCCTTGCCCAGCCATTCTCCAGTATAGATACATTTGTTGCAATGGCTAATGAAGTCCTAAACCGCAGAAAATCGAGAGCAGGTAAGTCATTAGAGCATCACTTGGCTGACATATTCACTCATAATAACTTGTTATTTGAGGAGCAGGTTGTTACGGAAGAAAACAAAAAGCCCGATTTTGTCTTCCCCAACGGAAAATGCTATCACAACATTACCTTCCCAGGTGACTTGTTAACAGTTCTGGGTGCAAAAACGACATGCAAAGACAGATGGCGTCAAGTATTGAATGAGGCAGACAGGGTTGATGACAAATACCTTTTCACATTACAGCAAGGCATTTCATCCAATCAGTTAAAAGAAATGCAAGATTATAATCTGCACCTTGTTGTCCCTCACAAATACCTAACGAGTTTCCCAAAAGAATATAGAGACGGAATTAGCGATTTGTCAACCTTCATCGGAATGGTAAAAGGGCGACAAGAACGAATGCCCAAACATTATTTAATATAATAATGGACAAACTTTCTCCCCAGCAAAGGCACGATTGTATGGCTTCCATCCGGTCGAAGGACACGAAGCCCGAACTGGTTGTGCGGAAGGGCTTGTGGAAGAGGGGTTTCCGATACCGACTGAACGACAAACGACTGCCAGGACATCCCGACTTGGTCCTCAGAAAATACCGCACTTGCATCTTCGTGAACGGCTGTTTCTGGCACGGACACGGTGTGACGGAGTCACATAAGACCGACCTTGTGGATTCCGCTTGCTGCAAGATTCCCAGGGCGAATCGTGAGTTCTGGGTGGCTAAGATCAGGCGTAACATGCAGAGGGACAAGGAGGAACAAAGGAAACTGGCCGAAATGGGTTGGCACTCGATTACGGTCTGGGAATGCTCCCTGGAGCCAAAACAGAGGGAAAAGACGCTCGACTCGATTGCCTTTACTCTGAACCACATCTGGCTGAAAGACCGCGGGGCCTATCCGGAACTGGAAGAAACCAGGCTGCAGGTGGCAGAAGAAGAATAAGAATTAAAAATTAAAAATTAAAAATTAAAAATGAAGGCTAGCTGACCGCTTAAAGGAATGAAAAATTAAAAATGAAAGGTCTGAACAGGACTATGGACTATGCACTATGCACTTTCAATTATCTCTAACCGCTAACCGCTAAACGCTAAGGCTGCGAGAGCAGTCTCGACGAAGTCAAGATTGAAGATTGAAAATTGAAGATTGAAGATTGAAGATTGAAAGTCAACTATGCACTTTCAATTACCTCTAACCGCTAAACTCTAACCACTAAACGCTTTAAAATAAATTTCTAATAAGATGAAGAACCGGGTTTTAACTTTGTTAGCCGCAGTTTTCGTATTGGCTTCGTGCGCTACTCAGCGCCACGGGTGGAAACGTGTGTGGACGGAAAATTTCAATGGCAAGTCGATTGACGAGAACGCCTGGACGAGGGTGCATAAGGGTCCGAGCGATTGGGACAATATGATGTCGCTACGCCCCGACTTGGCCTACGTGAGCGACGGGCAACTGGTGTTGCTCGGAAAGGTCAACGACCACTCCTCGGCCGATACGACTGCCTTCGTGACGGGCGGCGTGACGAGCAGCAGGAAGAAGTCGTTCCAGCTGGCCCGCTTCGAGATCAAGGCTAAGTTCAACCACGTGAACGGCTTCTGGCCCGCCATCTGGCTGATGCCGGACGCGAGGCTGGAAGCTCCCAACTATGCCGAGATTGACATCATGGAGCACCTCAACTCGGACAAGAAGGTCTACCAGACTGTCCACTCGCACTACTCGCTCCATATCCAGAAGCAGGACGTTCCCCCTCACTATGCGACAGCCGACATCAAGGTGGACGACTGGAACATTTATGCGGTCGAGGTGCATCCCGACAGCATCTGTTTCTTCGTAAACGACAAGAAGACAATGACTTACCCCCGACTCCCCGAGAAGGAGTATCAGTTCCCCTGGGCCGACTGTCCGTTCTATCTGATTCTCTCCAACCAGCTGGAAGGCGCTTGGGTGGGACCTGTCAGCAAGCCCGAACAATTGCCCTCGGAGCTTAGGATTGACTGGATTAGGGTGTATAGGAAAAGAATTAAAGATTAAAAATTAAAAATTGAAGATTGAGAAAATAAGAAATTATTCGTAAATTTGTAGGCGAAAAGTATGAAAAGATGAGGCTGGCATGAGCAGGAAGTCAATACGTTTCTATAATGATCGCGAGGTCAGGGCCGTCTGGGACGAGGATCACAGCAAATGGTGGTTTTCGGCTACAGACGTTGTGCGCGCCATCAACAACGAGGAAGATTATGTGAAAGCCGGCAATTATTGGCGCTGGCTGAAAAAGAAACTCAACAAGGAAGGCGTTCAACTCGTGAGCATCACTCACGACTTCAAATTTGAAGCTCCAGATGGCAAGCAGCGCCTGGCTGATGCTATGGATGCAGACTGCGTCCTGACTCTCTCTAAGAACTATCCCAACAATCGTGCCCAAGCTTTCCTCGACTGGTTCACTTATAGCGACAACAGCATAGACGGCAGAAGCAAGAAAAAGGCTTATACGCTGGTGGAAAGCGGATTGCTGGAAAGCATGGAACCGGGAACTGTGAAATCCCTCCAACAGATTCACGCTTACCTCTTTGGCGGACTCTACGACTTTGCAGGCAAGATTCGAACCAAGACCATCTGGAAGGACGGCACGCTGTTCTGTCGCGCAGAATATCTGCAAGAGAACCTCAGGAAGATTGAGGAAATGCCGGAAACAACTTTCGACGAGATTGCCGACAAGTATGTGGAGATGAATGTGGCTCACCCCTTCATGGAAGGCAATGGACGCGCTACACGCATCTGGCTCGACCTGATATTCAAGGCCCGGCTGAGGCTCTGCGTGGATTGGAGCAAGATAGACAAAAAGGACTATCTGGAAGCTATGCGCATGAGCACGACTGACGCCTCCGACATCAAGACTCTGCTCCGTGATGCTATGACGGACAAAATTGACGACCGCGAGATTTTCATGAAAGGTATAGACTATTCGTATTATTACGAGGAGGAATAGCTGACAGCTTAGGAGAATTAAAAATTAAAAATGAAAAATTAAAAATTAAAAATTGAAGATTGAAGATTGAAGCGCTAACCGCTAACCTTCTAACCTTCTAACCTTCTAACCTCTAACCGCTAACCTCTAACCGCTAACCGCTAAGGCTGCGATTAAGCGAGAGCAATATCAAGTTTACTTAAATATTGCCGAGCGAGAGCAGTCTCGACCAAAGGTCAACCTCTAACCGCTAAACTATAAACTGATTCCATTTCTGTCGGATTTCGAACTTTTTCTGCCTTTATTGGCTCGTTTTTGAAATAAAAGTAGTATCTTTGTGGCGTTTTTACGCGCGAGTGCGCGAAAATGTTAATAGGAATGGCAAATCGGAATACGCAAGAACAGTTCGAGAAGGTGATGGCGGAATGCCGCAGCCTGTTCGTCAAGAAGCTCCACGACTATGGGGCTGCGTGGCGAATTCTGCGCCCCTCTTCGCTCACCGACCAGATATACATCAAGGCCAATCGCATCCGCAGCCTTGAGATGAAGGGTGTCTCGCTGGTGGGCGAGGGCATCCGTCCCGAGTTTATCGGTATCGTCAACTATGCCATCATCGGCCTTATCCAGCTGGAGAAGGGCTTCAGCGAGAAGCCTGACGACATGAGTGTGGAAGAGGCTGTGGAGGCCTACGACAAGCACGCTAACGAGGCTCTGCAATTGATGCTTCGCAAGAATCACGACTACGACGAGGCTTGGCGCATGATGCGTATCAGCAGTTATACGGACCTGATTCTGATGAAGGTGTTCCGCACGAAACAGATTGAGATGCTGCAGGGCGATACGCTGGTCAGCGAGGGTGTGGATGCGAACTATCTGGATATGTTGAACTATGCCGTCTTCGGCTTGATCAAGCTCGAAGAGAACAAGACAGCAGCAGAATAAGGGGAAAAGAAGCAATCATGTCCAAGAGTTCCAATTTTCTGCACAGCACACTTCCTTCCATCTTGGTGAATGTGGTCCGACTGGTTCTGGGCCTGACCTTCCTGTTCTCGGGAACGGTCAAGCTGATTGACCCTCGTGGCACCCAGTACAAGATAGAGGACTACGGGGCTGCCTTCGGTCTGACCGGCTCGATGCCGGAGTCTCTGCCTTTGGTACTGGCTTGTGTGCTGGCCATTGTGGAGTTCCTGATGGGCGTGTATCTGCTGTTTGGCATCCGCAGGCGTCTGACGCTCTCTACGGCCATTTGCTTCCTGCTCATCATGACGCCCCTGACGCTCTACCTGGCTCTGAACAACCCGATTTCCGACTGTGGCTGTTTCGGCGATGCCGTCAAGCTGTCGAACTGGCAGACCTTCTGGAAGAATGTGGTGCTGCTCGTGCTCTCCGTCTTTGCGCTATACAAGTTCAGACTGATGCCTCACTTTGTGGGCAAGAAGTACGAATGGATTGTGGCCCTTCTGGCACTCGTCTTTGCCGTATTGTTCTGCAGTTACAACCTGTGGCGCTTGCCCATCATAGACTTCCGTCCCTATCACATCGGAGCCGACATCCGACAGGCTTGGCTGGACGACCAGCAGAACTTCGGTGAATACCAGACGACCTTCATCCTGGAGAAGGACGGCGTCAGGAAGGAGTTCAGCCTGGAGGAATATCCCGACAGCACCTGGACCTTTATCGACACGAAGACCGTTCAGACCGAAGCCACGGAGCGAAGTGGAGTGGGGGACCTGTTCATCCGCGACCTGGAGACGGGCGAAGACATCACTCTGCAGATCCTGGAGAACGAGGGCTATACGCTCCTTTTGGTGGCTCCCTATCTGGAGAAAGCCGATGACGGCAGGATGGGCGAACTGCTGGCTCTGCACGATTTCAGCAAGGAGGCGGGTTACGACTTCTGGTGCCTCACTTCGAGCGGAGAAAAGGCCATAGAGAACTGGAAGGAAATGACCGGAGCGGAATATCCGTTCGGACTGGCAGATGCTGTGGTGCTGAAGACTATGATTCGCTCGAACCCCGGTCTGATGCTCATCCACGACGGTAAGGTGGTGGGCAAATGGCCCTCGACGGACCTGCCGACACCGGAGGAATTGAAAATTGAAAATTAAAAATTGAAGATTGAAAATTGAAGATTAATAATTAAAAATTAAAACACACATGAGAAAGAAAATCGTAGCAGGCAACTGGAAAATGAACAAGACCCTGCAGGAAGGTGTAGCTCTGGCTACTGAACTGAAAGAGATCCTGGCTGCTGAAAAGCCCAATTGCGAAGTCATCATCGGTACGCCCTTCATCCACCTCGCAACTGTCAGCGAGCTGCTGAAGGACAGCGTCATCAAGGTTAGTGCCGAGAACTGCGCAAACAAGGAAAGTGGCGCCTACACAGGCGAAGTGAGTGCAGCTATGGTGAAGAGCACAGGCGCAGAATACGTCATCCTGGGTCACAGCGAACGCCGCGAGTACTACAACGAGACTCCCGAAATCCTGAAGGACAAGGTTGATCTGGCTCTGGCAAACGGCCTGAAGGTCATTTTCTGCATCGGTGAAAGCCTGGAACAGCGCGAGGCAAACCAGCAGGAAGCAGTCTGCAAGGCTGAACTGGAGGGTAGCGTATTCCACCTGACAGCAGAGCAGTGGAAGAACATCGTGATTGCCTACGAACCCATCTGGGCCATCGGTACAGGCAAGACCGCTACCGCAGAACAGGCTGAGGAAATCCACGCCTACATCCGCAAGTGTGTGGCTGACGTCTATGGCGCTCAGGCTGCTGACGACACAACCATCCTTTACGGCGGTTCCTGCAAGGCCAGCAACGCCCCCGAACTCTTCGGCAAACCCGACATCGACGGCGGCCTGATTGGTGGCGCTAGCCTCAAGGCTCCCGACTTCAAGGGCATCATCGACGCTTGGAAATAAAAGGAAAATAAGACAATAAGAGAATAAGACAATAAGAGAATAAGAAATCAGGAAAGAAGGAAGAGCGTCCGTAACTTTTCCTGTTTTCCACATTTCACATTTTCTAATTATCAGATATGAAGTACACCTTCGCCATCATTTTCTTCTGCTTGGGCGCCCTGAATGTGAGCGCTCAGCAGACTTTTACCGAAAGACTGCAACAAGTGGTGGATTCGGTAGGCAAAATCGTCCTGCATCAGGAAAAAACCATCACAGACCTCGTGAACGGGGCGCTGAAGTCGGCTACCAAGAAGAAGCAGGGTGACGACACAGACTCCATCGAAACGGCTGTCACAGACAGCATCATGCATGGGAAAATAGTGAAGATGAACGGTTATCGCATTCAGGTGTACTTCGGCGACAATTCCCGCAAGGGGAGGGCTGAAGCACGAGCTGCCGGTTTGCGCTTCAAGAACTACTTCCCCTACCATGCTGTTTATGTGAGCTTCGTCTCGCCCCACTGGCTTTGCAGGGTAGGCGACTTCCGCACAAACGAGGAGGCGAGAGAAGTTCTCAGACAGATTCGCGAGATGGGCATCTTCCGCGAAGCTGTTGTCGTAAAAAGTAAGATAAACGCTAGATTCTAAGAAATGGAAGAGAAATACAGTCACGAACTGACCCCCGCTCAGCAACAAATCTCAGAACACATCAGGGCCATCCTCAGCCTACTGGGCGAAGACGCTCAGAGGGAAGGACTGGTCAAGACGCCAAAACGTGTGGCCCGGGCCATGAGCTTCATGACGCAAGGCTACGAACAAGACCCTGTTGCCATCCTGAACTCGGCCAAGTTCAACGAGGATTACCGCCAGATGGTTATCGTGCGGGACATCAATTTCTATTCTCTTTGCGAACACCATATGCTCCCATTCTACGGGAAAGTGCATGTGGCCTACATCCCCAACGGACAAGTGACGGGCTTGAGCAAGATAGCCCGAGTGGTGGACTGCTTCTCGCACAGACTACAGATTCAGGAACGCATGACGAAGCAGATTCGCGATTGCATCCAGGAAGCCCTGCAACCCCTGGGCGTTATGGTGGTCGTGGAGGCTCAGCACATGTGCATGCAGATGCGAGGTGTTCAGAAGCAAGGCAGCATCACGACAACCAGCGACTTCTGTGGCGCCTTCAACCAAGCGAAAACTCGCGAAGAGTTCCTGCAGCTCATCAGAGAATAACAATAAGAAGTAAAAATGGAAGTAAAAATGGAAGTAAAGCCCGCAGCGGGCTGGAAGTAATGCACTATGTGCTGGACAACAGTTATAGTAGCTGGGAAATGTATTGTCCATGAGCTTTGCTCATTAACTTCCACGAGCGAAGCGAGTTAACTTCATCTTTAACTTCATCTTTAACTCCAATAAAAACTATGAAGAAACTCCTTTTAGGTGATGAAGCCATAGCCCTTGGCGCGATAAATGCCGGGCTGAGCGGTGTGTACGCTTACCCCGGAACCCCAAGCACGGAAATCACCGAATACATACAAAACCACCCATTAGCAAAGGAACGCGGCATCCATTCGCGCTGGTGCACGAACGAGAAAACCGCTATGGAGGCAGCTCTCGGAATGTCGTATGCAGGCAAGAGAGCGCTCGTCTGCATGAAGCATGTGGGCATGAACGTTTGTGCCGATGCCTTCATCAATAGTGCCATTACAGGCGTGAAAGGCGGACTGATAGTCCTTGCAGCCGACGACCCTTCCATGCACTCATCCCAGAACGAGCAGGACTCGCGCTTCTATGCCAAGTTCGCACTTGTCCCCTGTCTGGAACCCTCGAATCAGCAGGAAGCTTACGACATGATGGCTTATGGCTTCAACCTCTCGGAAAAGTTGGGCGAACCGATTGTGCTTCGTGTCGTAACCCGTCTGGCTCACTCCAGAGCCGCAGTCGAGGTGACAGAACCGATGGCAGAGAAACTCCTCTCGCCCTCGACGGACCAATGGGTGCTGCTGCCAGGTATAGCAAGGAAAAAGTACGTGAAGCTCATCGAGAAGCAGGACGCCATGAAGCAGGCCTCTGCAGAAAGTCCCTTCAACAAGGTTGAAACTTCGCCTGTGAAGTCGGGCATTTTGGCGTGTGGCATAGCCTATAACTACGTGAAGGAATCGCTTGGAAGTGACGCCAATCTGGTCAAGATTTCGCAGTATCCTTTGCCTGAAGACAAGATTAAGGCTCTGGCCGAAAAGTGCGACGAACTCCTCGTTATAGAGGACGGACAGCCCGTTGTGGAGGAACTCGTCAAAGGTATTCTGGGCGCAGGTTATACTGTGAAAGGACGTCTGACAGGCGACCTTCCCCGGACAGGCGAACTCACTCCGGATAATGTTGCAAAGGCTCTCGGAAAAGCAAATGGAGCCGTCTTCGCTCCAGCAAAGAATATGGCAGCCCGTCCTCCACAGCTTTGTCAAGGTTGTGGTCACAGAGATGTCTATACAGCTCTGAATCAAGTACTTGCCGACTATCCTGACCATCGTGTCTTTGGCGATATCGGATGTTATACGCTTGGCGCTCTGCCTCCATTCCAAGCCCTCTCGTCTTGTGTGGATATGGGTGCCAGCATCACAATGGCGAAAGGTGCTGCAGATGCAGGCCTCTTCCCTGCTGTCGCCATCATAGGCGATTCGACCTTCACCCATAGCGGTATGACAGGTTTGCTGGATGCCGTGAACGACAAATCGAACATTACCGTCGTTATTTCCGATAACCTCACAACAGGTATGACAGGCGGTCAGGATTCTGCCGGCACAAACAAGTACGAGGCCATCTGTCTCGGTCTAGGTGTAGAGCCGGAACACGTTCGTGTGGTGGTTCCCCTGCCAAAGAACATGCCCGAGATAACGCGTGTCATCAAGGAAGAGATTGAGTATAAGGGCGTTAGCGTCATTATTCCCAGAAGAGAATGTATCCAGACATTCGCCCGTCACGCAAAACTTAAAAGGTTAAAAGGTTAAAAAGATAAAGAGTTAAAATGTTATAATGCTTGACTGATAGCAGCATGACAGATAGCGTAATAGGTGTATTAACTATGGATTTTGCAATTCGTATTGTGAAATTCTATAAATTCCTTAGAGACGAAAAGAATGTTTACATTATATCCAAACAACTTCTCCGTTCCGGAACGAGCATAGGTGCAAATGTCAGTGAAGGAACATACGCGCAAAGTCGTGCTGATTTCATTAATAAAATGAACATTGCACTGAAAGAAGCAAGTGAAACGGAGTATTGGATAACCTTATTATATAGGACGGGAGTAATCGACGACAAGTCGTATGAATCATTATTAAATGATGTTAAACAGATTATAGGAACATTAGTTAAGATAGTAAAAAACAGCAAGAGCTAAAAACTATCTTCAACATTTTAACATTTTAACATTTTAATACTATAACATTATATGAAGAAAGATATCATCCTTTGTGGTGTGGGCGGACAAGGTATCCTCTCCATCGCTACGATTATAGGCGAGGCAGCCACGAAGGCGGGACTTTACCTGAAGCAAGCTGAGGTTCATGGCATGAGTCAAAGAGGTGGTGATGTGCAGTCGAACCTCCGTCTCTCCACAGAACCCATCTGGAGCGACCTTATTGCTGAGGCAGGAGCAGACCTCATCATTTCGATGGAACCGATGGAGGCCATGCGCTATCTGGCTTATCTCAACAAAGAGGGTAGGATAGTGACCAGCTCGAAGCCCTTCGTCAATATCCCTAACTATCCCGACGAAGAAGCCCTTCAGAGTGAACTCGACACCCTGCCAAGCATCAAGCTCGACATAGAGACGGTTGCCAAAGATTGCGGAAATCCAAGAGGCGCAAACATGGTGCTGCTCGGAATGGCGGCTCCCATCATCGGCATTCTTTCCGTAGATAACCTCAGAGAAGCTATCGCAACAGTCTTCGCCCGCAAAGGTGAACAAGTGGTGGAAGCTAACCTCAAAGCCTTTGATGCAGGCGTTAAGGCTGGAACGAAATAGATTATTCACAAACAGGATAACTCATGATACACAATCCCCAGATGGAGTGCATGTCCCGCGAGGACATGAGGAAGTTGCAGAGCGAAAGGCTTGTTGCAACCGTAAAAAGATGCTACGAGACAGTTCCTTTCTACAAGAGGAAGATGGACGAGCTTGGCGTGAAGCCTGAAGACATCAAGTCTATTGATGATGTCACCAAACTGCCTTTTACCACGAAGTACGACCTTCGTGACGAATATCCCTTCGGCTTGCAGGCTGTTCCTATGGACCAGATAAGGCGCATCCATGCTTCCAGCGGAACGACAGGCAAACCCGTGGTCGGAACCTACACGCAGGCCGACCTCGACATGTGGGCAGAGTGCTGTGCCCGTGTCTTTGCCGTGGGTGATGTCGGCCCAGGTGATGTGGTTCAGGTCAGTTATGGCTACGGTCTCTTTACAGGAGGCCTTGGTGCTCATGATGGTGTTGCCAAACTCGGGGCTGTTCAGTTGCCCACTTCCGCAGGTAATTCGGAGAAGCAAATCATGCTGATGCAAGACCTTGGCACCACAGCCATCTGCTGCACCCCATCGTATGCCCTGCATCTGGCCGAAGTGATAGAGCAGAATAGAGTGCCAGCCGACAAGCTCAAACTGCGTGTCGGGTTCTTTGGCGCAGAGCCCTGGACTTGGGGCATCCGTCGTGAACTTGAGGCAAAGCTCCACATCAAGGCAATCGATATCTACGGACTGACTGAAATGTGTGGACCTGGTGTGGGCGGTGAATGTCTGTATCAGGACGGCACACACATCTGGGAGGACTTCTTCCTGCCCGAAATAGTCAATCCGGAAACACTCGAGCCAGTTGCTCCAGGCGAAGTTGGCGAATTGGTCATCACTTCTCTCTGCAAGGAGGCTATGCCTATCCTCCGCTATCGTACTCGCGACCTCTCGAGCCTTAACTACGAGCCCTGCAAGTGTGGACGTACGGCAGTTCGTTTGGGTAAAGTGCTTGGCCGAAGTGACGATATGCTCATCATTCGTGGCGTGAACGTATTCCCAAGTCAGATCGAGACGGTACTCACAGAGTTCCCTGCTTTCACTCCGCAGTACTTCATTACCGTGGATCGCAAGGGCAACGAGGATACTTTCGACCTCGATGTCGAGTTGCGCGAAGAGTTCTTCTCGCCGAATCCAGGCAAGCAGATGCCTTTCATCAAGCCGCTTTACGACCGTCTGGTTTCCCTCACAGGCATCAAACCCAACATTCACATCCAGCCACCAGGGACCATCCAGCGTTCTACAGGAAAGGCTAAACATGTGAACGACAAACGCGACTTCTCAAATTGGCATTAAGGGCTCCTCTAACTCCCCCCTGTGGGAGAGCGTAAATGTTTAGAGATTAATGAATAAAGAACAAGTTAATAGCATTATCGACTCGATGGGACTTGGGGACTTCTCCCAAGCCACCATCCGAGACATACAGGCACTCTCGCGCCTTATCGAGGAGAAGACGGGCGAAGAGGTTATCCATCTGGAGATGGGTGTGCCGGGCTTGCAACCCTCCGAAATTGCTTTGAAAGCAGAAGCGGAAGCCCTCAAGAACGGTTGTGCAACCATCTATCCTCCTAATGGAGGTATTCCACGCATCAAGAAAGCGGCTTCGGACTTCGTGAAAGCTTTCATTGGCGTAGATGTCGCTCCAGAAGGTTGTGTGCCGACAACAGGCAGCATGCAGGGAACATTCGCCACTTTCATGGCGATTCATCACGCCTTTGCCGGTTCGAAGCAGGATACCGTGTTGCTCATCCAGCCAGGTTTCCCTGTTCAAACCACACAATGTGATGTGATTGGCCTCAAGCACGAAGCCCTCGATATCTATAATTACAGAGGTAACGACCTGATTGCGAAACTCGAGGAAATCGTGGCGAAAGGCAATATTTGTGCGATAGTCTATTCCAACCCGAACAACCCTTCGTGGGTTTGTTTCACGGAAGAAGAGCTGAAAGGCATCGGTCAGATTGCGACAAAGCATGATATTCTCGTCCTTGAAGACCTGGCTTACTTTGCCATGGACTTCCGCCGCGACCTCTCGCATCCCTTCCAGGAGCCCTTCCAAGCCACTGTGGCACGCTATACGGACAACTATGTGCTGTGGGTTTCGGCCTCGAAGGCTTTCTCGTATGCAGGCCAACGTATCGGTGTGACTTGCATCTCGAACAAAATATTCCATCGTGTTTATGCTCCCTTGAAGGAGAAGTTTGGCGTGGGAACCTTTGGCGATTTCTTCGTTGGCAGACTGATGTACACGCTTTCCAGCGGTTCGACACACTCCGTACAACACGCCATGTCTGCTTTGATGGAGGCTGCCGTGAAGGGAGAGTACAACTTCCTGGATGATGTGAAGGAGTATGGCCGACGTGCCAAGTTCATGAAGGACGTGCTGCTCGCCAACGGCTTCTATCTCGTTTATGATAACGACATGGGTGCTCCACTGGCAGACGGCTTCTACTTTACCGTTCAGTACCCGGGTATGAACGACCTGCAGCTTACACGCGAGCTGATGACCTATGGTATTGCTGTCTATCCGCTCGACACGATGGGCTCCACTCAGCAAGGTGTGCGCATCTGCACTTCCTTCTTCCGCCGCGAGCAAGAACAACTGTTTACAGAACGAATCAAACAATTCCATAAAGACCATGGATGTTAAATCTCCGTACCTTCATCCCGAGTACGAAACGCTCTCTCGGGAGGAAATAAACAAACTGCAGACAGAACGTCTGCAAGAGACTATCAACAGATGTGCGAATGTGCCTTTCTATGCGCAGAAGTTCAAAGAGATGGGCATCAAGGCAGAGGACATCAAATCGCCTGCTGACATTCGCAAATTGCCTTTTACCACGAAGCAGGACCTTCGCGACACCTATCCCTTCGGATTGGCCGCTGTGCCTTTGACCGACTGCGTTCGTCTGCATTCCAGCAGTGGTACGACAGGTAACCCAACCGTCATTCTGCATACAAAGAACGACCTGGACGAATGGGCAAACCAAGTGGCACGTAACCTTTGGATGGTAGGTCTGCGTCCGGATGATGTCTTCCAAAACTCATCTGGCTACGGCATGTTTACTGGCGGACTGGGTTTCCAGTATGGTGCTGAGAAGCTTGGTATGTTGACTGTACCCGCAGCTGCAGGCAACTCGCTTCGCCAGATTAAGTTCATCAAGGACTTTGGTACGACAGCCATTCATGCTGTGCCGTCTTACCTGACGCGCCTTTACGAAGTGATGCAGGAGCAAGGTGTTGACCCACGAAAGGACACAAAGCTCAAGACCTTTGCCATTGGAGCTGAGCCTCATTCCGAGGAACAGAGGAAGCGTATCGAGAACATGTTTGGCGTGAAGGCTTACAATAGCTTCGGTATGTCGGAGATGTGTGGCCCTGGTGTCGGCTTCGAGTGCCAGGAACAGAACGGTCTGCACTTCTGGGAGGACTATTATATTGTTGAGATTGTCAATCCGGAGACGCTCGAGCCTGTGCCCGATGGCGAGATTGGCGAACTTGTCCTGACCACCCTGAAGCGTGAGGCTATGCCTTTGATCAGGTATCGTACACGCGACCTCACCCGAGTGCTTGGCCGTACTTGTCCTTGTGGACGCAATCATGTGCGCCTAGACCGCATGAAGGGTCGCAGCGACGATATGATGGTACTGCGTGGCGTGAACATCTTCCCCATACAGATCGAGAAGATTCTCATGACCTTCCCCGAGTTGGCAAGCAACTATCTCATTACGCTTACCACCGATAACGACAACGACAACATGACGGTCGAAGTCGAGTTGGCAGAGATGTTTACTGACGACTATGCACGCCTGCAGTCATTGACAAAGAATGTCACACGTGCCCTGAAGGACGAAATCTTGCTCACGCCTATCGTGAAACTTGTGCCTAAGGGAAGTCTTCCTGTCAGCGAAGGCAAGGCAGTTCGTGTTGTTGACAAACGCAAAGTATATCAATAAAAATAGACGTTATGAAACAATTGTCCATATTCATCGAAAACAAGCGTGGCACACTCCTTACCGTGCTGAACGTTCTCAAGGAAGCAGGCATTCAGATAATCGCCTCCACCATTTCCGACACTCAGGATTTCGGCATCTATCGCATCATTTGTGATGATCCGGAGCGTGCCTTTATCGTGCTGAAGGAGCAAGGCATCACGGCAACTATTACCGATGTCTTTGCCATCCAACTCGAAGACAAACCTGGTGAAGCAGCCCGCGTGCTGGCACTCTTTGCCGAGGCTGACATCAGTATTGCCTACATGTACTCCTTCCTGCTCTCGGGCAAGGGCATCCTGGTGTTCCGCTCATCTGATACGGAAAAGACAAAGCAAATCATCAAGGAGAAATCCCTTCAGGAGTTCTAAGTCTAATATAGGCAACGGTCACATTAATAATAAACGAGCGGATAGCCGTCAGAAATGGGCTATCCGCTTGTCTGTTTATATCCTCGGTTTTTGGCAGAGGTAGGCTATCTGGGAGATGATGAAGATGATGATGCCATATATAATCGGAATGAGGACACACTTGTACCCGCCATATATAGCTGGAGGCGGTACCAGATTGGATGGGGACACATCGCCCGTCTCGTTAAACGCCCGAAACGACTCTTGCAGAACGTCATACATCTGATAGAGGCCGAATGCGCCAAAGAGGAAACCACAAGCCAGCGCGATAAGGCCAATGTTACGAAGCCATGCGGGAGCTTTCCATGCAGCCAGGAATACCAAGGCCAGCAGAAGTGTGAGGGCTGACATACACAATGGATTACCCTCCATGAAGAAATTTGAAATCGCAGTCATAGTCATTACTTTTTAATTGGGTTAAAGATTTGTTTTTTACAGCTGCTGGTGCAAAGGTACAGCGTTATGGAAGAGGAACCAAATCTTTTGGCCGTTAAAACCCCTCATTTGTTTGTAGAAACCCTCTATAATGGGATTTTGTGCCCCTGCAATGGCTTTTGAACGACAGGAATTTGCTATCTTTGTTGTCGAAATGAAACGAACGACACTCATTATTCTCTATTGGTCAGTGGCATTGGTTCTGTTTGCCATTGTACTTTCCAGCACAGGTTACACATTTGCCGAAGCCTTGTTCCTTGCTAGTTCGCTTTTACCTGTGGCTGTATTGTTCCGTTATCTGTTGGTACAGGTGCGTTTTAGCTCCAGACGGCAAGGAATACGCAATGTGTGTTTCCTTACACTATTCATTCTCACGCTGGCCTTCCTTGCCGTTCTTTTGGCACATGTCATCATCCTATTCCATCGCCAGTTGTTTACTACCGAGTTGGGAGTGTCTCCCATATTGCTCAATCCGATCTTTCTGTTAGCCATGCTTTTGCTGATAATAGCAGGCGATTATTTCTTTGAACAACTCATCAGGGAACATTTGCCTGAAAGCGAGGAGTCAATAACTTTCAATAGTGACCGCCAGTCCGTGAAACTCCAAAGGAAAGAAATTCTCTATGTTGAGAGTTGTGATACAGAGACTTGGATTTATGCCACAGAAGGTCGTCGCTACCGCAACAAACGTTCCATTTCAGCATGGGCGAATCTTCTGGGACGCGACTTTATCCGCATCCATCGTTCCTATCTTGTCCGTATCTCTGCCTGCCTGGGACGTGAAGGAGAGAACATTCTGATAGGCGACGCTCGCCTCCCTATTTCGCGCAAGTATAAGGTGGAAGTGCAACAAACCGTTTCTGAGAGATGATGCACAATAAAGCCATGAAGGCAAAGCGTTAACCGTTAACTGTTAACTGGCATAAAAGACATTTACGCTATTGCTTTTTCTTTCAGGCATATATATTATTATAATAGTATATAAATATAATAATAAATAATGTATAGATAGTATTGTTTCTTTCGAGGCATTTTGAGCGTATGTGTGTATATATTGAAAACGGCACTTAACACATAACACTTAACGCTCTTCGTGTGACGCCTCGAAACGTGGCGTAGTTAAAATCCAAACGTATAGTGTTACGATTGCCAACGTATAGTGCCACGATTGCATTTATCACGTGTGTCGTTTGCAATCATCACGTGTGTCGTTTGCATTCATCCCTGCAGTCGTTCCCCTACGGATAAAGTGAAAGCCCCACCACGATTGTGGCAGGGCTTCCTTGTTAATCTGTTACTGAGACTTGTCTCTAATTACTTGATTGTAACGTAAACGATACGCTGTGACTCTGGGCCTTCAGCACCGTGTGCATTTGTGCCGGCAACCTTCACGCCGCGATCCTCAAGATAAGCCTTGACTGCATCGCAACGACGCTGTGACAGCTTCTGGTTGTAACCCTTAGCACCTTCTGGAGAAGCATAACCATCGAGAACAACAGTAGCGCTCTTGTCGATAGTGTTCAGCTTAGCCTTAGCGGTGTTGGTGAGAGTAGCCTTGTTCAGAGCGAACTCAACGGTTACGCCGTTACCAACGTTCTTAGTGACAACCTTCTCAACAACCTTCTCGACAACCTTCTCAACGGGTCTGTCAACCATCTTCTCAACAACCTTGGTAACCTCGACGGGCTTAACCTCGGTGAAGTAGTGCTGACCGTTGCTGGTCTTGAAGTGATAGGTAACACCAGCGGTAATCTGACCGATGCAGTTGTGACCATAAGCGAGGCAAGCGCCATTGTCGCATACAACGGGCATACCTACACCAGGATTGCCGCGAACGATGTCGTTGTCGCGAGAGGTCTTGAGGATAACTGCAGGACGGAGGCTGATTGTCCAAGCCTTCTTCTCACCAAGGTTGAAGTCGAAGTCAAGACCGAGCTTTACATTGCAACGGTTGAGGTCGTTAGCACTTTCAGTGGTGATGCCATCGTAAGAGGGCCAGAAGAAGCGAGTATAACCTACACCGCCACGTGCTTGAATTTCGAAGAAGCGAGGAGCTCCCTTGTAGCCACCAAACCAGTTCATGAGGTTGATCTTGGTGTTAGCATAAACGCTAGCATTGTCAACAACATTGGCGCTCTTGAATGCCCAGTTCCAGTTGGCATCATCGTTGAAGCCAGCCTGAAGTTGGAATTCCAAGCTCAGAACAGGAGTGATACCCTTGGTGAAGTTGATGCCAGCTACTGCGCCATTGGGAACATCCCAATCATGCAGGTTTGTGCTTACGCCACCTTCTGCACCAATTGACCAGTTGTCGAAAAACTTGTGACCAGTGTACTGTGCACTGGATGCCATTGCCATAGCGAACATAGCAATAACGAGAGTAATCTTTTTCATTTGTTTAACAATTGATTAACAATATTAGTGTACTTTTCTCTTTTTCAATTATATATTTTGACCCATTTGTCGCTGCAAAGTTATGACTTTATTTGATATCGTGCAAGAAAAAGTGTAATTTTTTATGCATCAAAGGCGCAAAACATGCACACTTTTGCTTTGTGTGTGTAATATTTTAGTGTTATATGCCTTAAAACATGTTTAATCGTCTTCTTTTTGCGGTTTGTCCTTTACAACGAGGATTGAGAGCTCATAGAGCACATAAAGCGGGATGAATACAAGCATCAGGGTGAAGGGGTCACCACTTGGCGTGATGATGGCTGCTGAGACGAGAAGCACAACAACTGCATGCTTTTTGTACTCGCGCAGGAACCCTTTTTTCAGGATTCCCAACAGACCAAGCAGCCAAGCCAACAGGGGCATCTCGAACACAATGCCCATGACGAGGATGAGCATCGTGAAGTTGTCGATGTAGCTTTGCAGGTTGATCTGGTTGGTGATGCTCGGGCTCAGATTGTACTCCACGAGGAACCTGAAGGTGAAGGGGAAGACAAGTGTGTAACCTATTGCACAGCCCAGGTAGAACATTACGGTCCCCCCAAGGAAGGCTGGTCGCAAATGCTTTATCTCATCTTCGAAGAGGGCAGGTTCGATGAACTTCCATATCTCCCAGATGAAATAGGGGAAGGCAATGACGGCTGCCAGAGAGATGGAGGTCGAGATGTGCGTCATGAATTGGCTGGCTACATTGATGTTGATGATCTGCACGTCGAAGTCAGGCGAGAGTTTCACCACACCTCTGCCTATCGCGTTGAGCCATCGGTAAGTGAAGAAGTCGTTGTTTGTCGGGGCAAGGATGAAACGGTCGAAGATGTAGGGCATCGCGATGAATGTCCCCACCATGATGACTGCCAACACACATGCGCTGCGGAACAAAGCCCACCTCAGCACTTCCAGATGGTCCCAGAAGGACATCGTCCCTTCCTGGATCTCTTCTATCTTTTCTTTGCTCTTGTCTTCTATCTCCATACTGTCATTCAAGTAGAAGCCCCTCCGTTTGTGGAAGAGGGGCTCCTGAAAAGTAGATTACTTGTTGTAAGTAGCTTTTACGAACTTTGCAGCCTTCAGGTAGTCAGCGCATACCTTCATGCCATCCAAGATGTTAGGTCTGTTGCTTCCTTCCAGCTCGACCACCAAGTGCTTCAGGCCTGCCTTGTCAGCATTGTTGAAGATGGCGTCGAAGCCTACCATACCGCTCTCGCCGAATTCCTTGTGGTCCTTGATGTGGAGCAAGGTAAAGCGGCCAGGGTACTTGTTGAAATACTCGACAGGACTCACTTGTCCGCGAACAGCCCAATATACGTCCATCTCGAAGAACACCTTGTCAGCGTCTGTATGCTCGACCATGTAGTCGTACCATACTTTGTTCTCGACTCTGCCGAACTCGTGTGAGTGGTTGTGGTAGCCAAACTTCATGCCTGCAGCGTTCACCATCTCGCCCACTTTGTTCAGATACTTGCAGATGACGTCAGCCTCAGCAAGATTCTTGGGGTAGTTGACACCTGGGTTGACGATGTACTGCATGCCTGCGCGCTTGTGTGCGTCGATGCATTGTGCCCACCATTGCAGGGCTCCGTCGAAGTTGCCAGTCTTCAGCTCGTTGTCGTTCAGGTTGTGACCAACGTGGCTTGAGAGCACTTTCAGGCCTGCTGCTTCGATGTCAGCCTTGAACTGTTCAGGGGTTACGCCATAGAGCTTGCCGTCACCATAGTTGGCAGCCTCGACAGCTGTGTATCCCATCTTTGCAAGAGCTTTCAAGGTGCTTTCATGATTCTGCGCATACTTGTCAGGATTGCCGATGAGTTCGCGCACACTGTACATCTGGAAGGCGATTTCTTTCTTTTTGGCATCTGCATTCAAGCCGTAACCAAGGAAGGTGGCGGCAAGGCAGACAATCATAAGAATCTTTTTCATTGTTATACCTTATCTTATATAATAATGTATTACTTAAGCACTTTGACGCGGATGTTGCGATACCAAACCTCGTCGCCGTGGTCCTGCATACCGAAGTAGCCGGGGTCTTTGCCGCAGTCCTTCATGATCTCGTAAGCGAGAGGCCAGTTCTTCTGGCTGAACTTGGAGGTCTGGACGAGGTCAACCCAAGACTTGTCGGCCAGAGTGTAGCTCAGCACCTTCACGCCGTTCTGGTAGTGTGTGACCTTGCCGTTCTTCACGACAACCTTCACCTTGTTCCACTGGCCAGCAGGATTGGCGTTCTGGGGCTTTGCAACAATCATGTCGTAGAGACTTGTACTCTGACGAATGCCAAGGGTTGCACCGAGCTTGGCATCGGGATGACGCTCATTGTCGAGAACCTGGCACTCAGGACAGCTGATATAGATGGGCTGATAGGTGAGTTTGCCACGATTGTCGATGGTCTGAGTGATGGTCACATTGCCAGCCTTTGTCTCTTCTGTCTTGGGAGCATCGTTGTTGATGGTTGCAGTTTCCTTACCAAGGTAGAAGATGCCAGAGTTGCCACCTTCTGCAATCTTCCATTCAATCTCGAAGATGAAGTCCTTGAACTTGTGAGCGAAGATGATGTCGCCACCCTCACCCTGGCCACGACCGTTGAAGTGCAGAGCTCCGTCCTGGATGTTCCACTTGCTGGGGATGTGGTCCTTGCAGTAACCACGCCAACCGTTGAGGCTTGAGCCGTCGAAGAGGACATAGTAGCCTTCCTTGTCGACCTTCAGTGTGCTGAGGTCAACCTGAGGATTCTCGATAACGACGTACTGAGGCTGAGCCTGTACGCCAACCGCAGCAGTCAGAGCTGCTGCGGCTAGGATATTCCTTAGTTTCATTGTCGTAGAACTGTTAGGCGTTATGCAGGCATATCGGGCAGAACATAGCCATTCTGGTACTTAGGCTTGATGAGTTCTGCTGCGAACTCGCGAGCATTCACGGGTTCTGTGTAAGTCTTGTTGAATGTCGGGTGTCCATCGTGGATGGAGAAGCCGTCCTTCAACATAGCGCGAACGGTAGCCTTTTCAGGAATGTTGGTGAAGCGCATGTTCTCGCCGTCCCATTCCAGAGTCTGGTTCAGACCTTGCAGACGTGTAGCTACAACGCCCATGGCAACCATTTCGTTGAATGGACCTGCTTCGCTGAAGTCAGATGCAGTTCTTACCCAATCGGTCTTGCCTGCACGGATTTCCTTGATGGCACGGATCCAGTCGCGCTGGTGGCTCTCAGTCACACGGCGGCAAACCTTTGGTGCATTGGGCACGCGACCACTTACGAGGTAAGGTCTTTCACCATAGCAACCTACTACGAGGATGTCCTTAGTGCCGTAGAAGATGGCACCACCACCGCTGACGTTCAGGTCCTTGCCTACAGGCAGTCCTTCTGGACGGAAGGGAACAATACCACCGTCGCTCCAAGTAACCACTACCTCAGGCATGGCAACCTTAGGACGGTTTGGACGAGCAGGATAGGTCAGCTTGACAACCTGTGCACTTGGGCAGCAGTCAGACATGAGGGGAGTAGAGCTTCCTTCAGCCTTGATGGGATAGCCAAGGTCGAGAGCCTTGAAGACAGGATGCAGGATGTGGCAAGCCATATCGCCCAGGGCACCTGTACCGAAGTCCCACCATCCACGGAAGTTCCAGGGGTGATAGATAGAGTTGTAAGGACGCTTTGGAGCCGGGCCAATGAAGGCATCCCAGTTCAGTGTGCTGGGGATTTCGTGTACCTCTTCAGGACGCTCCAGGCCTTGTGGCCAGATAGGACGGTCTGTGAAGGCATCTACGCGAGTCACTTCACCGATTTCACCGTTCCAGATCCATTCGCAAGTCAGGTTCACACCTTCGCCGCTGGAACCCTGGTTACCCATCTGTGTGGCAACACCAGCCTTTGCAGCGAGCTTGGTGAGCAGACGAGATTCGTAAACGGTACGGGTCAGAGGCTTCTCGCAGTAAACGTGCTTGCCTGCTGCCAGAGCTTCTGCGCAGATGATGGCGTGAGTGTGGTCAGCAGTACCGCAGATGACTGCATCAGCCTTGTCCAGCAACTCGGCATACATCTTCTTGTAGTCGTTGTAGATCTTCATGTTGGGGAAGAGCTTCTGATACTCTTCGAGGACGCCCTTTGCATACTTGAAGTCCACGTCGCACATGCCGATGAACTCGATGTCGTCGTAAACTTCGCCTTTGCCTTTGTAGGTGACGCCGTTGATGTCAGCATGACCACGACCGCCGACACCTACGCCGAGGAGTTTGATCTTGCCGGTCTGTACGGGTTTCTTTGCTTTTGCCTTGCCGAGTACATCGGTGGGGGCCATTGCGAGAGCAGCAGTTGCTGCAGTTCCTGCCTTGAGGAACGATCTTCTTGACATGTCTTTCATAAGAGATGTTTTTTGTTAGGGATGGTTAAACTAATGGTTATTTGTTTTGAATTTCTTCTTTCTTTTCAGGCTCGGCATTGATTTCCTGTTCAATGTCGTTCATGCCTTTCTTGAACTGCGATACGCCTTTGCCCAGGCCACGCATAAGTTCGGGAATTTTCTTGCCTCCAAAGAGGAGCAGGATTACGAGGGCGATAATGATGATTTCCTGGCTGCCCAGACTGCCGAGGAATAAGAGTTGATTTGCCATATTTTTGTAGTTTAGAGTTGAGTTTTTGAGTTTTGTCTATTTATGTGGTCTGTCGATGAGGCCATAGCCGTTGGTGGCGTGGGCTCTGCGATAGTGTATTTGTTCCAGCTCCTTTGGCGTCCCTTTCGAGGGGAGGTCGTTCCTCCTGGCATCCTCGAGCATTTTCCACGAGTACTCGCTGGCAATGGCTGCGTCGCGGAAACGGGGTAGGGAGTCTGGTCGCTTGCCTGTCAGGATGGCTTGGCCCATCAGTTTGCAGAGTCGGTCTATGTTCTTGTCGCCATAGGGTTGCTCCAGCCGTTCTGTGGTGTGTTCGCCATGCATTTCCACAACGGCTGTCTTGAAGTCGTGCGTCATGCGTACGAAGCCTTTGCTGCCTATGAGTTCCGTATAGGAGTTGTGTGTCTGGTCGAGTGCGAGCTGACCATAGACGAAACCCTGTGTGATGTCGTAGACGATGCCGTTCTCGAAGGTCCCATGGCACTGCAGCCACCATGGGTCTTTGTAGTCCCACATGCGAATGGCCTGAGCATGTCCTGTCTTGTACTCGGAATCGGCATACCAACGGGCTATGTCCACATAGTGCATGCCGCAGTCGTGGAAGGACGGGCCTTCGAATTCGTGCCCTTCTCCCGGGGAGAGTCCTGGTGTCATGTGGCAGATGCGTATGATGGCGAGTTCGCCTATCTCTCCGCTCTTGACGAAGTCCTTCATGGCCTGGGTGTACCATGCGTTTCGGAGGTAGAGGTTGACGGTGCAGAACTTGTCTGTCGACTCCTCGAGCTTGACCACGTCCCATTCCTCCTCGAGTTTGTAGGCGAGTGGTTTCTCGCAGATGACGTGCTTACCTGCCTTGACGGCTTTCTCTATTCGGCTTGCTCGTGTGTCAGCCAGGGCGAAGAGGCCCACGCACTCCACTTCGGGGTCGTTCCAGAGGTCGCGTTCGTCTGTGGTGAAGATGGCCTCTGGGGCTATCTCGTGCGATTCCTTGACTTTTTCCGGGTTGATGTCGCAGGTGTATTTCACCTCCCAATATTCTGAGGCCACAAGTTCCCTCAGGTGCTTGCGTCCCATTCTGCCTAATCCTATGATGCCAATCTTTATCCTGTTCATCGTCTAAATGTGCAAGTTTTGCCGCAAAGGATGGGCATTTTGCACGTTTCAGTGTGTAAAGTTAAAAAATATTATTGACTTTGGCAAAGAAAGCAGGATGTTTTTAACCTTTTTTTGCACGAATGTGTTGTTAAACACGAAAAAGCCCACCATGCTTGATAGCACAGCGGGCTTTTTATGATGAAGTTAACGTTATGGCTTGTGTTAACTTGTCGAGCAGTTTTTATTTTCCACCACCCCAGAATGCCTCTTCAGCCTTCTTGCGGGCCATGTAGTCGTCGTAAGCCTTGCGGGCCTTGGCGTTCTCGGCCTGGTTGGCCTGAACCTTCTGGATGTTGGCTTTCAGACGGTCTGCAGAACCGCTGACTGTGATGTCTGCTGCACTGGCCTTGCTGCAGTAGGCGATGGCTTCTCCGTACTGGCCAAGCATAGTGTTGATGTTGGCCATCTTCAGGTAAGCCTTGCCAGTCAGGTCAGGATTGTAGGCAATAGCCTTCTCTGCGTAGGTCAGGGCACCAGTGTACTGCTTGCTTCTGGTCAGACCGTTGCAGATGTTCAGGCAGATGATGCCACGACGGCTGTCGCTCGAAGCCAGTTCCAGAGCCTTGTTGTAGTACTCCAGCATCTTGTTGAGCTGACCGTCCTTCTGAGCCTTCTGTGCCAGACCGATGGCGCTGGTGAATGTGGGCTCCAGGGCGTAGGCGGCTTCTGCATACTGGTAGTAGATGTCGCTCTCGTCGCAGTCGTTGTTCTGCATGATGGTCAGGCTGGAGTTGAGCTTGTTGATGTCCGTCTTGTAGTCCTCGAACTTCTTGGTGTAGATGGCAATCAGCTGAGCGCTGTCAGCTGCTCCACTCTGCGAGAAGATCTGTTCGATGGCAGCCAGAGGTGCATCGTAGGTGGCCACGAGTTTCTGAGCCCTTGCGGTATCGCCCTCGGCTTGAGCCTCTTTGGCCAGTTGGAGCATCTTTTCGCAAGCTTCCTTGCTGTCCAGATAGTCCTGCAGATACTGCTCGCGGGTGGTGTTGGGCATTGCCTTGTAGATGGCGTCGCTCACCAGGAAGAAAGTATGGAGGAAGGAGCCGGTGATTTCACGGCCGCCCTGCTCGTTGACCATTTTGATGGCCTCAGCAAAGTTCTTGTACGAATTGCGCAGGTCATACTCCTGGCCGAGAGCCTCCTGAGCCACGAAATTGTAGTACTCGGCCTTCACGCTCAGCACATCGCCAAGAGTGCTCTTCGTCTTGGCGAAAGTGTTCAGGGCGTCCAGGTTCTTCTGACGGAGGTCGAAGAGCTCCATCATCTCGTCGAAGTACTTTCTCTTCTTGGCCTGGTCCTTCTCAGCCTTGATGAGGTTGTAGAACATGTACGGGCCCTGAGTATAGATGCCGTTCCCAGCGAAGGGAGCGTACTTCTTCAGCCACTGGTAGTTGGTGTACATGTCCTGCCAGTCCTGGTTTGCACCCGTCTGCTGGAACATGGTGATGTATCCCTTAGCGGTCTTGATGGTGTCTTCGCCTTCGCCAGTTGAGTACGCAATGCGCTCTTCAACGGTTTTGCCTTCGAAATTCTGTGCCATTGCAGTTGCTCCGATCAGCGCGAGCAACATGGCGAGAGTCAGCTTTTTCATTTTCTATATACCTTTTTATTTGTTTACTATTCTTTGATATCTCACTCTGTCCGAGGAGCAGTCCCCTCGTTTCTGAGTGCAAAGGTAAGAAGAAATCGTATAACTGCCAACAAAAAGAGTATTAACGAAACTTAAAAAGCGACAAATAGAACAATTTTGCCCCTTTTTCGTCACAAATTGTCATGTTTCCTGTGGAGAAAATGAGTCTAGGCGTTGGCGCTTATGGCTTACTGTTTACCGTTTCGAGTTTGTCGGATTTGAAATCCCTCCGAACATAGACCTTTAATTCCTCTTTCTTAATTCATAGTGTTACGAATGCAATCGTATAGTGTTAAATTGGCCACTTTAACGTGTTACGTTTGCAATCATAACGTTGTGTGTCAGCTTTCACGAGGGGTTGAAAACTACATATCTGCCCAAAACTACGTAGTTTTAAAATGTGTAGTTAATCCAGAATTCTGATGTCTATTATTATATATATATAATAATAGAATTTTTTTTCCAGTATTGGCTACATATTTTTCAGATATGTAGGTAGCCAATTATGTAGTTTTCTAATGTTAAATAATGTCTTTTCCTGAAAAGGTCGACTCGTTTAGCCGTTGATTTTTAACGTTTGTCTATCCATACGGAAAAGGTTGACTTGCCCATCTGGGTAGAGTTGTCTTCTTTCTCTGAAGTGGATGACTCTTTTCCTAAAAGAGTAGACCTCCGACGGATATTGTTTACTGTACACTTGCTATTTCTTTTGCGCGTGAACATTATTATATCTTAACGCAGCTGTTGGGATTCGTGAGAACAGACGCCCTCTGTTTTGCGCAGAAACGGCCCCGGAATCGCACGAAATGCCTCGGATGTACATTTCCTTGACTGGCGTCGAGCTACTTTTTCGCTCGGAAAATCTCAAATGAATTTGGATTTTCGCTCACTTATCCGTACCTTTGACTTCGTCGAAAGTACTCTCGCTCGACAATAAAAGAAAAACTTTGCGTTTCTCTTTGTATTGTTCTCACTTATTTGTACCTTTGCAGGCGTTTATGGAACATATGCTGCTTGAAATAGTTCTAATTGTGGTCGGCATAGCGGTTGTGCTATGGGGCGCTGATCGCTTTACTGATGGGGCCAGCGGACTGGCCAGAAGGCTGAAAGTGAGCGAGCTGGTCATCGGCCTGACTGTGGTGGCTCTGGGCACGAGTCTGCCTGAGTTTATGGTCAGCTTCATGAGCGTTCTGCGTGGCAGTTCGGACATGAGTGTGGGCAACATCCTGGGCAGCAATATCTTCAATATCCTTGTCATTCTTGGCGCTTCGGCCATGATGAGGCCTATGATGGTGGAGAAGACGCTGCTCCGTCGCGACATTCCCCTTTGCTTTGCTGCCTCTGTTCTGCTGGTCGTCTTTGCCTTTACAAGCGATATGATTGCCAGATGGGAAGGCCTCTTGCTCGTCGCTTTCTTCTGTGGCTATCTGTTTGTGGCTTACCGTATTGCGGTGAAGGACAGGAAGGGTGCGCAGGATGAGATTCGCGAGGAGAACACGCCTCTGCCAAAACTGGTACTGTACATCCTGCTGGGTATGGCGGCTTTGGTCATTGGGGGGCGTGTCCTGGTGGACAATGCAGCCTCTGTGGCGCACGAGATTGGCATCAGCGAAAGTGTGATTGGTATGACCATCCTGGCTGGTGGAACCAGTCTGCCCGAGTTCGCCACAAGTGTTCTGGCAGCAAAGAAAGGCAGTCTGGGTCTCGCTTTCGGCAACGCCATCGGCAGCAATGTCTTCAACATCGCCTTCGTCATTGGCTCTTGCAGCAGTATCGTTCCGATGGCTGTGACAGAGATCAGGATGCTGGATTGGTATATGCTGGTGGGCAGCGTTGTGCTGGTCTGGCTTGTGGCTTTCACGCGTCGCACCATCAATGCTTGGGAAGGCTTTCTGCTCGTTCTCTGCTATCTGACCTATCTCACTTGTCTGATTCTGAGGTAGCGTAGGGTAGGGGGACAATCCAAAAATACGAAACGGAGTGGAGATTTTACATTTTTTGAGAACAATTTCTCGAATGTAAATGGGAATATAAAATAAAAGTGCTATCTTTGTACCAAAATATTCGAAAGGAAAACCAAATCTAACATTATGAAGAACTCAATCAAACTGATTCTTGCCTCTCTCTTCGCGCTGCTGGGAGCCACTTCGGCATGGGCACAAACGAGCGACTTCGCAGGAAAAATCATTACTGTGGGGAGTGCTGCCACCACGCTCGAGACGGGCAAGTGGTATGTCCTCTACAACGAAGCGACACTGTCCTATACGGTGGAAAACGACGGCAACAAACTTGGCGTCACCACAACCTCGCCCAACGGAACAGATGCTGCTGCCAATGCAGGTTACCTCATTCAGCTGGTAGAAACGGGAACAGCTGACAGATATTACATCAAGAGTGGTCTGGGCAACTACTATGCCGACCTGACTGGAACCACGAACAAGGGCACAACTACTGAGCTCGCAGAAAAGCTGGGCTATGTCATCTCGCCGTTCACAACTGCGGGTCATTGGTTCCTCCGCAGCAATGGCCGTTACTACATGCAGAGCAACAATGGCAAACTGACAGGAGCTTCCGCCAGGGGCAATGAAGGTGGCGACAGGGACTGGGCTTTCCGAACTGTCACCCTCACTGACAAGAGCGACCTCTCCGGAGCAGCCTATGTCAACTTTGTGCTCAGCAAGACCAATGTCGTTCGCCTAACAAGCCGCAGAAGCCCCAATGTACGCCTCTCGGACAACGGCACAAACACCATAGGCTCAGCCAAGAACGACAATACGCTTGCTCAGGTCTGGCTCGTTGCGAAGTCAGGTGACGGCTATACCCTGAGGAATGCGAACACAGGGCGTTTCCTCAGCAACGACGACAATTATCGCTCCCCCTCTGCAGTCTCGAAGAAACTCTACATCCAACTCAGTCCAAACAACGGAACGAACACATCCTACATCAACATCTCCTCTGAAAGCGACTTCTCAGGCCTCTCCTGTCTGAACCTCGGAAACGACGGCACAACACTCTACAAGTGGAGCTGCCAAGGCGATACGGGTTGCGACTGGACCATCGCTGTAGCAGAGAATTATACGGTGGAGGAGGTGGAGGCCCATATGCTTGAGCTGAGCGGTCTGTCTGAACCTCAAGTTGGGAAGTACTATCGTATCAAAAACATGGGCTATTCGAAGTACATCAACGAGAGCTTTGGAGCGAATGTCCTCACTTGCGAAGCCAAAGACGAGACGAAACTCTCGCAGTACTGGACACTCGTTCAGTCGAGCGGGAAATGGTGTCTGCAGAACCTTTGCACACAAAGATACATCACCCAGCAGAACGGTGCCCTCAGTACGCAATATCGCACCTCAACAAGCAGAAGCGGCTCAACCTTCACCATCCAAAGGACCAACGATGCGACGAACATCACATACTACATCCTCGACACTGGAAGCATCGGCCTGCATTGTGATGCAAGCAGTGTGGTGGTGGGCTGGAGCAACAACAATGTGAACAGCGTTTGGGGCTTCGAGGAAGTGACCCTGGACGAATCCTTCATCGAGGAAGGCAGGGCGAAACTGAACGCCTATAGCGAACTGCAGAAGAACATCAACACCTACAAGGCCGCGCTCACAAACCTCTTCCAGGACAAAGCCTGCACCATCCTCAAGGACGAGATTCAGGCACTCAGCGATGAGGCTTTGGCGGAAAATGCTGACTTTGCAGCACTCAACAGCGATATGAAGGCAATGGTGCTGAAAGTGAAGAACAACACATGGGAAAGTTTCACTTCATCCTCAGGTTATACGCGAGAAGCCTTCGAGAAGTTCTTCCGTGTCCGCGACGACTACTATGTTTACAGCCACAACCAGAAGATGTCGTGGAACGAATACGCAGGCATGAGCAACGCTTTCGGCAAGCTCTCCGGACCTACAGGAATCGTTGGCAACATGGGAGACATCATCTACATCTATGTCGACAAGGAACCCAATTCGGAATGTACCCTGCAAGCTGAAGTCGTGATCGATAGCGACAGTCCTGGTGATCATCAGACAGGTGCTGTCACAAATCTCCACGCAGGTCTCAACACCATCTTGTTGAGCCAGGCAAGCACCATCTACATTTTCTATCAGCTCAACAATCCGGAGAAATATCTCGCCGATTATCCTGCAGCCAAGATCCATATCGAAGGCGGACAATTGCAAGGCTACTTCGACTATACGCGTGGAATGACCAATCAGGACTGGACGCTCCTCTACGAGAAACTGCTCAACAAGAGCGCTATCATTAACCTCAAATGCGAACGCGTTGTCTTCGCCATGATGGCCAACCTGGTAAAGAACGCTATCGGCAGAACGGGCGAAGCAGAAGGGCTGATGCGCGTCTGGAACAACTTCGTGGAATGCGAGGAAGACCTGATGGGCTTCAAGGAAGACTTGGCAGGCAGGTTCCGCAACGTATGGAACGCATTCTCCGTCACTCACGGCTATATGTATTCCACCACCTACGGAACTTACTACGAGAACAGCACCATCTCGACCGTGATGAACTACAACACGCTGACTTCGAGCGGTGGTGCAATCTGGGGACCTTCGCACGAGATAGGACACAACCATCAGGCTTGCTTCAACATCGTAGGTGCAACAGAGGTGAGCAACAACCTCTTCTCCAATGTGAATGTCTTCCTGCATGGTGTTTCCACGACTCGAGGCACAAAGGTGACAGATACGCTCGAGGACTTCGCGAAGAACAAAGGCTGGTTCGGAATGAGCATCTGGGAACAGACGCGTTTCTACTTCCAGCTCTACCTCTATTTCCACGCTCAGGGACACAAGCCTGACTTCTATCCCACACTCTTCAAGATGCTTCGTCAAGACCCCATCCAGAAGCGTACAGGACCATACGATTCGAATCTCACGAATGGCGATGGCGAAGTCGTGGGAGGATACATAACCTACGGAAAGACTGACTATCTGCACATGGCCAAGAAGATGTGCGACGCTGCCCAGCTCGACCTGAGCGAACTCTTCGAGGTGAACGGAATGTTTGTTCCCTACGACAAGTTCTTTGTGGGCGACTACAGCAACTATTGGGTAACGACCACGCAAGCCGACATCGATGCGGCTAAGGCCTATATGGCTCGCTATCCGAAGGCTCCAAGCATCTGCTTCATCGATGATCGCATCAAACCCTCTCCTGCCATCTCCAACGGTCCCTTCGAGGGCAAACCAAAGGGAACGAATCGCGTCAATTACGACAGCGAAGTGTCTATCGGCTATGCTGATGTTGGACAATGGAGCGACTTTGTGGACGAGTACCAGACGAACGGTTACTTCTATAGCACAACCACCAGCTCTGGTACGGTAACATACATCATAAACGGCTCTGGTGCAATCGGTTATAAGGTTTATGACAATGACGGCAACCTGGTTTACCTCACCAACAAGAACAGATTCAGCTTCCCATCGTACGTTCAGTCGAAGGTAAAGGACGGCTTCAAGCTGGTCGCTTGCGAAGCGAACGGTTACGAAGTGGTCATCCCATTCGGACCGTCGATGTATCGTGGCGAGATGACGGCTTATTATGAAGGAAATCCTACGCCTCACACCCTCTACTATTACGGTACAGGAACGGCAGGAAAGAGCGTGATGAATCCGCTTCCAGCCAATTCCATCGCATACGTCAAAGCCGATCAGACTGAAAAGAGACAGCCTACGCCAGAACTCTTGGAAAACATCAATGTGGTAGGTCCTGACAGTACAGCTCAAAAGCTCGTTATCGACGGCGACAAACCCTTCTATATCCCTGAGGAATTCACTGCACAGAGTCTTACTTTCACCAAAACGGGTGAGGGGAATCAAGTTCTTCAGCTTCCCTTCAGCACCTGGGCTGGGCTCGGCATCGTGGGTGAAGATGGAACCATCGACAGCACTCCTGAGACTTATGCTGCGGGCAATCCGGTCCTCTTCGAGGGCAATGTCAACATAGAGGAGAATGGCAGAACTATCAATCCTGGCACTTTTGCCGAGACGGAGAGCGGTTTTGTCTTCGACGGCACTTCGTTCGTCTTTGCAGAGAACATTTCTCCCTTCACTTATGTTTGGGACGATCCGAACGGAATCAAAGAAATTGAAGGCAGACAACAGACAACAGACAACAGACAACAGTCAATCTATAATCTTGCAGGTCAGCGCGTAAGCAAGCCTACGAAAGGCCTCTATATCGTAAATGGCAAAAAGATTGCAATTAAACAATAATGCAGAAATCATCGAAACAACCGCATAAGGCGGCAACAAAACAAACGGCAGCTCCGCTGAAGAAGAAGGATTCGGCTTTCAGTCTCCAACTTTTGGCGACGAAGTTGCCTGTGCTTGTCATATTCTTCTTCCTGACTTGGCTTTGGTCAGGATGGTATTATGGCAGTGTCTTCTACATCAGTCGCGAGTACAGCTATTGGGTGGCCGATCCTCGCATCATGAGCTTCGTGTTGAGCCAGCCATACGGTATTCTCCGCTATATCGGACGAGCCATACTATTGCTCTACAAGTTCCCTTGGCTTGGAGGATTGGTGATGGCGTTGATGCTGACATCAGGAAGTTGGTTGACTGGATATTGCTTGCGTCTTCGCGGATCGTGGCGAACCCTTCAATACCTGCCGTCGCTGTTCTATATGGCAGTTGTGACGTGGAATGGTCTCGACATCTTCTTCGAGGCTCGAACAGGTTTCATCTTCGGCATTCCTTTGCTGGCGTTAATCGTGCTGATGGTTTGCGCGCTCATCATCCGCAGTTTCAGTCGTAAAGCGACACCTGCGTTCTTCGCCAATCCAGCAGGTGAAACTCCGCGACAACACTGCATACAATTGGGAATTATCCTTGTGTTGATGGCAGCTGTGGTTGGTTTCGACATGTGGAAGCGTCCCTATGTTCGCGTCATTTGTCGTTTGCTTGATATGGAGTATCGTCAGGATTGGTCTGGCATTCAGAAACTCGCTCGCGAAAATGCTATGATGAGCAATCGGCCGATGGCGTGCTCTTATGCGATTGCTCTGGTGCAGACAGGACAGATTGCTGAGCGTCTGTACGACATCCGTTTGGATTACGATTCGCTCCACGTTCATGGTATGGACTGGAAGCACAACAATGCGAGCGTCCTTTATGTTCCAGAAGGCAATTATTATGGCGGCTTCATCGAGTCGGCACAACATGCTTGCATGGAACAGATGGTGATGACGGGCCCCACGATTCGCTTGCTGAAACTTCAGACGAAGTGTGCTTTGATGCGCGAGGAATGGGAGTTGGCAGAGAAGTATCTGGCGTTGCTCCGTCGTGTTCCTTTCGAAGGTGCGTTTGTGAAGAAGTACGAGCCGATGGTTCATCATCTGGATAAAGTGAATGCAGACCCGGAGATGGCGCTGATTCGCCTGACGGAACCCATCCACGACAGTTTCGAGAACCAGTATCAGCAACCCCTCTTCATGGGCTACAACCTTTTGCTCGTCGAAGGACGAAGCAGCCAAGCCCTCACCAACAGTCTGAGTGTTTGCCTCTACACGAAGCTGATGCCACAGTTCATAGAGCGTCTGGAGCCAATTGTGGGAACGACGCCTTCCAGCATCATCATGGACGGCATCTTGTTGGCCGAGAACAAGCAGCCTGGACTCTCGCAGCACTTCACGGGCATGAATTTCCGTCAGCCTCAATTCCAAACCTTCCTGCGAAATGTACAACCCTACATGAAGGATCGTGCGGGCTATGCTAACGAGCTTTTCCCGAAGTACAAAGGCTACTATCCCTACTACTATTTCTTCGGCAATCTGAAGGCGACGAAGAAGGGCTACACCAGCCTGTCGTCGAGCAGCTCAGGCGTGAACTAACGGACAATACGTAATAGAAAATATATAACAGACATATGAGACGACAGATTCTATATATCTTGTGTTCTTTATTATTCATTCTTGTCGGCTGCAAGCAGAAGGCTGAGTTACCGAGCCAGTTTGCTGAGGCGAATACTGAAGCAAAGATCTATCCCGACTACAAGGATGTTGTAGTTCCTCCCAACATAGCTCCGCTCAATTTTATCGTCAGCGATTCTGCAGCTACGGCTTTCGTCGCTCACCTCGAGGGTGGGGGAAAGGAGTTGGTGGCAGCGGCTTCGGAAAATGGTGTTATCAAGATGGATTCAACCGAATGGCGTGCGCTTCTTGAGGCAAACAAGGGCGGCGATGTCGCGGTTGATGTCTATGCCAAGCGAGATGAGGGATGGGTGCACTTCAAGCCCTACAAGTTCAGCATTGCCGATGAGCCCATCGATGCTTTCGTCAGCTATCGTCTTATCGAGCCAGGCTACGAACTCTACCGCCAGCTCGGCATCTACCAGCGCAATCTCACTACATTCGACGAGAAGCCCATCTACGAGAATAACCGACAATATGCCGAGGGCGAGAACCATTGCGTCAACTGCCACAACTTCCGGATGGGGAGCACGGAGAGCATGCTTTTCCATGTGCGTTCCAATCATGGCGGAACCGTCATTGTTCAAGACGGCAAGGCTCATAAGATTCAACTCAAAGACAGTACCATCATCACGAGTGGCGTCTATCCTTCCTGGCATCCCACAGAAAACCTTGTAGCCTTCTCCACGAACAAGACGGGACAAGTGTTCCACCTCTACCATCCCGAGAAAATCGAGGTGATGGACGAGAGGAGCGACCTCCTGCTCTACGATGTCACGAAGAACGAAGTGAGCCACATTCTCCGTACCACCTACGACCTCGAGACGTTCCCTTGCTGGGCTCCTGACGGCCGTACGCTCTACTATTGCACGTCCTACATCAAGCCCCTGCTTATTCCGGAATTGCCCGACAGTACCGTCACGCAGCAGCTCTTGCTGAAGTACGACAGTCTGCGCTACAATTTGATGTCCATCCCCTTCGACCCTGCTACACGCAACTTCGGACAACCACAACTGGAGATTGATGCCGCATCCGAGCAGAAGAGCATTTCTGTGCCGCGTGTCTCTCCAGACGGCCGTTACATCCTCTTCACGAAGGGCGATTACGGGCAGTTCCATATTTGGCACAAGTCGAGCGACCTTTGGGTGAAAGACCTTCAGACGGGCGAGTGCAGACCCTTGCAGGAAGCCAATTCCGACGATGTCGACAGCTTCCATAGTTGGAGTTCGAACGGGCGTTGGTTTGTCTTCAGCAGTAGGAGAATGGACCACAACTATTCGCGCCTCTTCATCGCCTATTTCGACAAGCAGGGACGCGCGCGCAAGCCCTTCCTCATTCCGCAGGAAGACCCCGAGTGGAACGTGCTTTTGCTGAAGAGCTACAATGTGCCCGAGATGAGTCGTGACGCAGTCCGCATCTCGCAGAAAGCGCTCCACGAATGCATCTATGATACTGAAGCCGAGAATGCTGTTTACAAGCCCAATCCCACCGCTATCATCAAGCTCGACGGCGTGACGGGAGCATCACCTAAGAAACCATAACACTATGTCACATCGCATCCTTTTTCCTGTTTTCCTTACCCTCTTTTCCCTTTCCTGCGTGGCCGAGCAGGTGCGTATCTACACGACTACGACTGACGGAACGAAGAGGATGGAATTCAGCGTTCAGAAGAGTTCCCGCTCCAAGTTGTCCCGACACATCACGCTGCAGCCCACCACCACCTATCAGGAGATGGACGGTTTCGGCTATGCCATCACCTATAGTGCTGCCTACAATTTGCTGAAGATGGCTGAGGCGGACCGACGCACTTTCCTTACGCGAACCTTCTCGCGCACAGTGGGTTACGGTGTCAGCTATGTTCGCATCAGTATCGGTTGTTCCGACTTCTCGAGCACGGAATACTCTCTTTGCGACACACCCGGATTGGAGAATTTCCGCCTTCACTCGGACGAGACGCAGTACGTCATTCCCATCCTGAAGGAGATACTTGCCATCAATCCCGACCTGAAGATTATGGCGGCACCATGGACTTGCCCGAAGTGGATGAAGGTGAAGAGCCTTTCTGAGCGGGTGGGCTACGATTCGTGGACGAGCGGTTCGCTCAATCCCAACCACTACCAGACCTATGCCGACTATTTCGTACGCTTCGTCCAGGCTTTTGCAGCCGAGGGAATCCCCATCTATGCTGTCACACCTCAGAACGAGCCCCTCAACAAGGGGAACTGTGCGAGTCTCTACATGCCTTGGGCGGAGGAAGCGGCCTTCGTCAACAAACTTGCACCTGCCTTCGCGCATGCAGGCATCACAACCAAGATCTATTGCTTCGACCACAACTACAACTACGATAACATCTCCTCACAGCAGGACTATCCCATCCAGTTCTACAATGCGCTCGACCCCGATATGGACGGACGCGAACTCGTTGTCGGTAGTGCTTGGCACGACTACGGTGGGAGTGTGACGGAGCTTGACGACATCAATCAGAAAGCACCCGACAAGGAGGTCATCTTCACCGAAACGAGTATCGGCACTTGGAATGACGGACGCAATCTCTCTTCGCGTCTGCTGACGGACATGAAGAATCTGGTCTACAATACCGTCACACGCAAGAGCAAAGCCGTGATGGTATGGAACTTCATGCTCGACCTCAATCGCGGGCCTAATCTGGACGGAGGCTGCCAGACCTGCTACGGAGCCGTCGATATCGACCAGAACGACTACCACACGCTCACCTACAACTCGCACTACTACGTGATGGCTCACGCCAGTCTGGCTGCAATGCCCGGAGCCCGTCGCATCGGGTTCAGCGTCTCGAACGCCCCCTCCGACGTCAGTTGTGTCGCCTTCCAGAACCCCGACGGCAGCTATGGCGCCATCATCTTCAATCAGGGTGGCAGCAGCGTGCAGATGTCTATGGGAGCTTCGTCAGCCGCTTATGCGCGTTTCACCGTGCCCGCCAAAAGCATCGTCACTGTTGTGCTGGGCGGAGAGGAGGAGAAAGACGTCAGGCTAGGCGCCAACGTCATTCCGCCGACAGAGCAGTCGGGAACCTATCGCGGGACCATCGCCACGCAGCAGTTGGAGAGTCTTTCGCAGAACTTCATCGACAATCCGGAGCAATGGCATATCGCTCCGGATTTCTTTTGGTGGGACGATACTGACTCTTCGCTCATCTTCCTCCCCATCGACGGTTCCTACGAGGTGGAGGTGGACAAAGTGGCGCGAACCCTGCTCTGCTCGCCTGTCCTTGCCGAGGAGGGACTCTCTGTCTTTATCTGCGGCCCTGCCAACAGTGTGGGCTGTCCTTTCTTCTATCCCGGCAGTGCCACCCTCCCGCAGAATGCCATTGCTATGGCACAGATGGAGCCAGGACTCTTCCAGCGCACCCTCGTTGCAGGCGAGCAACTCAACGATGCTGCTGTCGACTTCGGATTCTTCCTTTCCAGCGACCTGTCCACTCCTTTCTCGGGCAAGACTACGGCCGAGCATCACCTCGTTTACGACCAGACGCTTGGCTCCTCCCTCTTCGGCCTTGGGAAGGGCTATTCGGGGCATGCTGACGGCCATATCTACAAACGGCAGAACAATCGCCACCTCGATCCCGGAAGCCTCTGGACCGCTGTTGTGGACCTTCGCGAGGGACTTGCAGGCGCACCCGTCTATGTGAAGGAATGGGAGGAGCCGACTGGAATAGAGTCACTCTCCCAAAGTGATTGCAGCGTGGAGGAAACAGGCATTTATGACCTCAGTGGCCGCCGTGTTTCGTCCGTTCGGAAAGGCATCTACATCCGTGACGGCAGGAAGGTTGCGATTAAGTGAGCCCACATATAGTTTCCCGGGTGTAAAGTTACGACTTTCTTCAATACTTGCAAGTGAGAAAGTAGGAAAAGCGGAAAGGAGGAAAGTAGACATTAATACATTTTGAAGCAGTAAAAGCAGGTATAATTAAGTATATATAATAAGTAATTTTAATTAAGTATATATAATAAGTAATTTATATAAGTAATATATACCGTAATATAATTATAATATATATATTAATATATATATATTATATAATAAACTTTTACTAAGAAAAGTCCACTTTCCGCTTTGTCCGCCCGCCCCGAAACACCTTAATGTCTACTTTCCTCCTTTCCGCTTTTCCGCCTTACTGCCCCATAGAAAAAACTTTCATTTTCGTGTGAAAATAATTGCCAATTTACTTGCATAATTCGCGATTATTTCGTAAATTCGCAGTGTGAAAGATGAGGGAACTACTGCAGGGTAAACTCGGATTTTCACACGCGATGTTTGCAAACTTCAAACGTGACAAATGCAATCGTCACACTAGTTAATCGCAATCGTGGCACTATATGTTTGCAATCGTGGCACTATACGATTGCATGCATACGGCTTAAAGGGATGGCTGGAAATGGTTGCCACGGATGGTGATGTTGTCGCAATTGTGCTGCTCGACGCCGCTCCCGCCTATGAACTCATTTCCCTCGATGTTGACGTCTTCGGCGTCTTGGAGCAGGATGCTGACGGGCCGTTCGCTCTGGAAACGGTTGCCACGGATGATGATGCCGCGATTGATGCGGGGCGGTGTTTGTGGCGCTTCGGTGGTGAGCATGACTGCAGTGGCGCGATACCCGTCGGCGGTGCCGGTATGCTGGATGCGGTTGCCTTGGATCAGGACGTGCTCCACAGGGCCTGCTTCGCGCCAGCTGAGTTCGGCTCCCAGCTTGATGGCGGAGAGCGTGCTTCGGCTGATGTCGTTGCCCGTAATGGTGATGTCGCGCGCTTTCAGCAGGAAGGCACGGCCATTGTTGTACGCCACTCGGTTGTTCTCAATATGTACGCGTGGGAACCGGCTGTAGTTGTACATGAGGCATTCCTCCCGTTTCAGCCGGGGCAAGGTGCGGTCCAGCGTGACTGTTACCCGCCAGTCGGTCCAGGAACTGTCGGCTGCGCTTACGACGGCTTCTGCCAAGGTGCTCATATCCCTTCGGCTGACGATTCGGAGGGTGTCGCCCACGCTGGGAATATCGAGCGATTGCGCATGCAGGTCGGCGCCTTCCACGCGAATCTCGAACTGCCTGTCGTCGCTCTGAGGGATGAAGCTCCAATAGTAGTTGTGGACGTTCGTGCAGTCGTCGCCGTTGCCTGCGAAACGGGAGTTGCGGATGATGAGGTCGCCGCTGCAGGATGTGAAGTGTGTGGCGTCGGTACTGGTGGAACTGAAGCGCCCTTCTTCGGGCAAGACGTCCAGGCCGTCGATGCAGATATTGCGGCTGAGGTGTCCCACGATGCCCATTCCCGAAAAACTCCGAAGCGAAACGTTCGTCAGGTTCACATCCTCGGATTCGAGCACCATGATGCAGGGGCGGTAGTGTCCGCAATAGCGGATGATGAGCACATCGTCGACTTCCGGGTGCGAACGCGAGCGGAATCGGATGTGGCCCGGGCTGAGCAGTTGCCCCTCGCCGACCTCTCCGTAGTAGAAGTGCCCTCGTCTGCTGCTGTAGAAGTAGTAGCGTCCTTGAACGATACGGTTGATGTGCGTGTAGAGTTCGGGGTCGAAAGTGATGTCGAAGGTGGAGTCCGTGCTGGCTGTGATGCGTCCCTCGGTAGCTGCAGGACGGCGGTTGGAGATGCTGAGCCCCTTG
This sequence comes from uncultured Bacteroidales bacterium, assembly GCA_902779315.1. Taxonomy (GTDB): domain Bacteria; phylum Bacteroidota; class Bacteroidia; order Bacteroidales; family Bacteroidaceae; genus Physcousia. The sequence goes on from CACZBC010000018.1 coordinate 41,822, forward strand.
AGACTGACACCTTTGCAGCGGATGAAGGAAAGCACTTGCATCCATCCTCCCACGCTAAGCTTGACACCCTCGGCCTCAATCTTCAAACCCTCGCAACCGGTGAAGTCGAGCCCTTTCACGTAAGGCTTTTGCGGCTGAAACAGATGCCATTGTACCTCCAAACCTCGTCCGAAAGTGCCGTCGATGGCTTTCCGCTCTATCTCGAGCGCTTCCAGGTCGTCCAACTGATAGGTGCCGGCAGGAAAGACGAGTGTCGTGTTCTTGTGCTCACGGCAATATCTGGCGGCCTTTCGAAGGGCTTTCGCGTCATTCTTGCCGTCGTCCGGAACGGCTCCGAAATGGGTGACGGAAATGCTGCGGGCCGATGACGCTGCGGTAATACAAACAAGCGTCAGCAAGAGGAGGAATCGGGTTTTCATGGTCTCGTTTTGTATGGAATCAGTAAACGCAGGGGTTGTGCCGCTTTTCGTAGCCGATAGTGGTGTTCGGGCCGTGTCCGCAAAGGACTGTGACGTCCTCGGGCAGGTGGAAGAGCTTGTTCTTGATGCTGTTCACCTCGGCCTCGAAGCTTCCGCCCGGCAAATCCGTCCGTCCCATGCTTCCTGCAAATAAAGTATCACCGCAGAGCAGGAGTTTCGCGTCGGGAATGTAGTACGAGGATGAGCCCGTAGTGTGACCGGGGGTGTGGATGAGTCGGATGGCGGTCTCTCCCAGTTTGACCTCTTCCCGGTCGCGCAGCAATCGCTCGACGGGAGGCATTCCGCCACCAATGTTCAGCCCGAACTCTGCAGCCATGGAGGGCATATCGCGGTAAGTCTGCATCTCGTCAACGTGGAAGATGGGCTTGAGCCCCCAAGTGCGATAAATGAAGGGCAGACCGAAGGTGTGGTCGAAATGCGCGTGAGTTTGGAGGACATACTTCAACTTGAGTCCGTGCGCCCGTATGCTGCCCTCCAGCAGTTGCTCTTCCTGCCTGTTCCAGCATCCGCAGTCCAGGATGGCCGCTTCGAGCGACGTCTCGTCCCAAAGCAGATAGGTATTCTCTTGTATCGGATTGAAAGTGAATGAGATATGTTTCATTTCTTTTGTAGGTTATCGGTTGGTGTTTAGAGGGGCAGATAGACCAGCTTCTTCGTCTGGAAGAATTCCTCTTCAAAGTATTCGCTCAAGTTCGTGATTTGTGCGGCATTTCCGAAGGGGCGCGCTTCCTGTTCCAGTTCGCCGCCTTTCAGGCAAATCAGACCGTTCGGGAGCGCGTTTATCTGCTCCTTGCAAATGTGTTTGCGCACGATTTTGACGAGGTCGGGCAGGGGCATCACGGCTCGCGAAACGACGAAGTGGAACTGCTCTTTGACGGCTTCGGCCCGACTCCATTGGGTGGTGACGTTCTGCAGTCCCAAAGCGTTCTTCACCTCTTCGCAGACGCGAATCTTCTTTCCGATGGAGTCGACGAGGTGGAACTTCACTTCGGGGAACATGATGGCGAGGGGGATGCCGGGGAAACCGCCTCCCGTGCCGAGGTCCATGATGCGTGTGCCAGGCTTGAAGCGAATCAGTTCGGCTATGGCGAGGGAATGCAGGATGTGGTGTTCGTAGAGGTTGTCGATGTCCTTTCGCGAGATGACGTTAATCTTGCTGTTCCAGTCGCGATAGAGTGCATCGAGTGCCTCAAACTGCTCCTTCTGCGCATCGTTCAGGGGGAAATATTTGGAGAGGAGTTCACAATTCATAGTTCACAATTCATAGTTCACAATTCATAGTTCCCTTGCTCTTTATGGGGGTTAGGGGGTCTAATACAATATACACAATCGCTACTGCTCCGAGAATGTAGGGGTAGTAGAGGTGGGGAATGATGTCGAGGGGGGCTACGCCGGCCAGACCGCTCGCAATCAGCATTTGTGCACCATAGGGGATGATGCCTTGGGCAAAGCAACTGAATGTGTCGAGGATGCTTGCGGCACGTTTGGGCTCGATATGGTAACGCCTGGCAATCTGCTTCGCAAGAGGGCCGACACTCAGGATAGCTATCGTGTTGTTGGCTGTGCAGAAGTCCGTCAGTACCACCAGTGTGGCCATGCTGAACTCGGCTTTCCGTCGTGTTCCGCGACGGCTGTCGAAGAGTTGCATCAGCCAGTCTATACCGCCAGCTTGACGGATGACCTGCATCAAACCTGCAGCCAACAAAGTCACGATGATGAGTTCGCTCATTCCCATGATGCCGTCGTTCATGGCTCTGAGCCATCCGAAAGGCGTCAAGGCTCCGGATGCGATTCCCATCACGCCAGCCAGAACAGTTGCCGAAGCGAGGACGAGCATCACATTCATGCCAGCAAGTGCCGCTACTATTATATATATGTAAGGTATGATGGCGGGGTAGAAGACTTCGCCAAGCGTGTCGGGGCGAACACTTACGGCGGGCATGCATGCATAAAGTACGAGGCAGATGAGGGCTGCGGGCAAGGCAATCCAAATGTTGGCGCGGAACTTGTCCTTCATCTTGCAGCCTTGCGTTTGAGTCGCCACAATCGTTGTGTCGGAGATGAAGCTGAGGTTGTCGCCGAAATAAGCTCCGCCAACCACTATCGCCACCATCATGGCCATACTGCTTCCCGTCTGTTCCGCCATTCTGCCTGCAATGGGGACGAGGGCTGCGATAGTGCCGACACTGGTTCCCGTAGCAAGCGAGATGAAGCACGAAGCGAGGAACAGACTGCTCAGGACGAAGTGGGGAGGCACAGCTGTCAAGGCCAACCGAATCGTCGCATCGATGGCACCCATCTGCTTTGCTGTTGCTGCAAAGGCTCCCGCCAAGATGAATATCCACAGCATCTGCATCACTCCCGGAGATGCCGCTCCTTCTGCAAGATAGCCGAAACGCTGACTCACGCTCTCACCCCTGATGAGCATCAGACTGTAGAGCGACGCAGCCAGGAATGCAACTGTCAATGGGACGGCATAGAAATCATCTGCTGCAAGACTCAGAAACAAGTAAAGCAGCAAAAATACTATCAGCGGACTCAGAGCGAGCAAGCCCTTTTTTGTCGAAATACCTTCTTTCACGCTGCGAAGTTACACATTTTTCCTCAAATTATCCTATTTCTCGCCTAAAAACACACTATTTTTGAAAAATAATTGCCTTTCCCTATTTTTTATATCGATAAATTATTGTACTTTTGCATGTGAAAAAGCAAAAATTAGGCAAAAATATTCATAAATATGGCAAAAATAGTCACAATTGGCGAGATAATGCTTCGGCTTTCTACTCCCGGAAACAGCAGGTTCGTTCAGTCGGATAGCTTCGATGTCAACTATGGTGGTGGCGAAGCGAATGTGGCCGTCAGTCTGCAGAACTTCGGCAACGAAGCGTTCTTTGTCAGCAAAATACCGGCACACGAGATAGGTCAGGCTGCCGTCAACAGCCTTCGCCGTTTTGGCGTACATACTGATTACGTAGTTCGTGGCGGCAATCGCTTGGGCATCTATTATCTGGAAACGGGTTCGAGCCTTCGGTCCAGCAAGGTGATTTACGACAGAGCCAATAGCAGCATCAGCGAAGCGATAGCCGAGGAGTTCGACTTCGATGCCATCTTCCGCGATGCCGATTGGTTCCATTGGAGCGGTATCACTCCGGCTTTGAGCAAGAATGCGGCTGTGATGGTCGAGAAGGCTTGTATCGCTGCGAAGAAGGCTGGCGTTACCATCAGTTGCGACCTCAACTTCCGTCAGAAACTTTGGAGTGCAGAAGAAGCGCAAAAAGTAATGTGCCCGCTCATGTCGTACGTGGATGTTTGCATCGGTAACGAAGAAGATGCGGAGAAATGCCTCGGCTTCCGTCCTGAAGCGGATGTGGAGAACGGACAGACCGACGCTAACGGATACACGGGCATCTTCCTTGGAATGGTCAAGAAGTTCGGTTTCAAATATGTTGTCGGCACTCTTCGCGAGAGTTTCAGCGCTTCGCATAATGGTTGGAAAGCAATGATTTACGACGGCAAAGAGTTCTACAAGAGCCGTCGCTATGATATCAGTCCCATCGTGGACCGTGTCGGTGGAGGCGACAGTTTCAGCGCCGGTCTCATTCATGGCCTTGCAAACGGCAAACCGATGGATTGGGCGTTGGAGTTCGCAGTAGCTTCGAGTGCCTTGAAGCACACCATTCCTGGCGATGTCAACATGGTTTCCCAGCAAGAGGTGGAAGCCCTGATGAATGGGAGTGGCAACGGAAGAGTGGAGAGATAAAAGAGAGTAATTCAAAATTTGTAAATTCAAAATTTATAAATTCAAAAGGTCTCCCCTTTGGGGGAGGTTTGGAGAGAGGCTGTATGGCAGGTTTTGACAAGATACAAGTGCTGCAGAAGATGCAGCAGACGGGCATGGTTCCCGTGTTCTATCATAGCGATGTAGAGGTTGCGAAGCAGGTTGTGAAGGCTTGCTACGATGGTGGTGTCCGCGCATTCGAGTTCACCAATCGTGGCGACTTTGCTCACGAAGTCTTTGCCGAATGTGTGAAGTTCACGGCTAAGGAATGCCCTGAAATGGCGATGGGTGTGGGTTCGATTGTGGATGCACCCACGGCTGCACTCTATATCCAGTTGGGAGCAAGCTTCGTGGTGAGCCCTTTGCTCAATCCCGAAGTAGCGCGTGTCTGCAATCGTCGTCTCGTCCCTTATTGTCCCGGATGCGGTTCTGTCAGCGAGATCGGTACGGCTCAGGAGTTGGGTTGCGACTTGACGAAAGTCTTCCCTGGCGACGCTTATGGTCCGGCTTTCGTGAAGGCAACGATGGCTCCCTGTCCTTGGAGCAGAATCATGGTTACGGGAGGTGTTTCGCCCGACAAGGAGAACCTGACGGCTTGGTTCCGGGCTGGTGCTTTCTGCGTTGGTATGGGCAGTAAGCTCTTTCCGAAGGATACGTTGAAAAACAAGGATTGGCAGCATATCACGGAGATGTGCCGCCAATCGCTCGAATACATTGCCGAGGCTAGGAAATAGCCTCGGTTTTTTATTTCTCTATTTCTTGTAGCACTCGAACATCCTCTCGACGTAGTCTTTCGACAACTTCGGGCTGACAAGGCTTGCAATCCACACAACTGGGAAACCGCCCAACATGGCCAAAGCGCCGCAGTTGATGGGGTTGATGGGGTTGCCCAGAAGCATGTTGACGACGGTCAGACCTACGCCCCAAACGAAGCAAGCCCAGACTGCCGTCTTCGTAACGCCACGCCAATAGAGTCCCATCATGAAGGGAGCGAGGAAGGCTCCGGCAAGGGCTCCCCAAGAGATGCCCATCAGTTGGGCGATGAAGGTGGGGGGATTCAGCGCTATCATCAGCGAGATGACGATGAAGAAGACGATGAGGACGCGCATCACAACGACTTTGCGGCGCTCTATCTTCTCGGAAACGGTGTCGTCGATGCTGCCTTCTTCAACCTCTCCCGGCAAGGACTTCTTGTCGCGATAGATGAGGTCGAGGGTCATCGTGCTCGATGAGGTCAGAACCAACGAAGCGAGTGTCGACATCGATGCGGAGAGGACAAGCAGGACGACGAGGGCGATGAGGACGTCTGGAAGTGTGACGAGCATCGAGGGAACGATGGAGTCGAAGTCCAAACGGCCGTTCGGGAGCGTTGGAGGCATTCCGAACAACCTGCCGAAACCACCCAGAAAATAGCATCCGCCAGCCACGATAATGGCGAAAACCGTAGAGATGATGGTGCCGCGACGGATGGCGCTCTCGTCCGTGATGCTGTAGAACTTGCCCACCATTTGCGGCAGTCCCCAAGTACCCAACGAGGTCAGGATGACGACGCCAATCAGGTTGGGAACATCAGGGCCGAACCACGATGCAAAGCCTCCGTTGACGTCGGGATTGCTGTCGGAAGGCATGGCAGCCAGTTTGGATATGGCTTCCGTCAGTCCGCCTTGCGATGCAAGTACGGCAGCGATGATGGTGATGATGCCGAAGAGCATGATGATGCCCTGGATGAAGTCGTTCATCGCAGTCGCTTTGTAGCCTCCGAAGATGACGTAGACTGCCGTGAACGCAGCCATTCCGACCACGCAATATTCGTAGGGGATGCCGAAGCCCATCTCGAAAAGAGTGGAGATGCCCTTGTAAACGCCGGCAGTATAGGGAATCAAGAACACGAAGGCGATGACCGAAGCCACGACGCGGAGGTTCTGGCTTTGATAGCGAGTGCCGAAGAAGTCAGGCATCGTCCGACTTTCTATGTGCTGCGTCATCAGTTTCGTCCTGCGCCCCAACACGATCCACGCCAGCAAAGAGCCGATCAGGGCGTTGCCTATGCCGATCCATGTCGAAGACAAGCCGTACTTCCAGCCGAACTGTCCTGCATAGCCGACGAAGACGACTGCCGAGAAATAACTCGTTCCGTAAGCGAAAGCGGTCAGCCAAGGCCCCACATTTCTGCCGCCAAGCACGAATCCGTCGACATTTGCGGCTTGCTTACGTGAATAAATACCTACACCCACCATCACTGCTAGGAAGATGATGGTCAGAAGAACTTTTGTTATCATATAGCTAATGTTAATTGAATCTTACCTGTACTTGACATTGTATGCCGTGATTGGCGCCGTGAACGAACTGATTCTCTGAGATATAGGCGTTCTTGTAGACATACTGGACTTGCAGACGGCACTTCTTGTAGAACCAGTATTGCAAGCCTGCGATGGCTTTGTGCTGATCCATGCCGAGGTCTGTGTTGAAGTTGAAGAAGTCGTACGAGCCGACCAGCTCCAGCCTCTTACCCAACTCGGGAGCGCCGAAGCGAGCCAAAGGAACGGCTCCCGTCAGGTAAGCGCCCCAGCTGTGAGCGTCGCCGTCCCATCCGTTCAAGTATTCGCCGTGCAGGTTGAAGCCTCTCGACTTGTAGTCCGCGCCGATGGTGCTACGATGGCGCTTGTAGTCCTGGCCAATCGCGATGGTCGGGTTGTAGAGGGATGTATTGATGGCATGGCCGCGACCGAACTGTCCTGTCGTGACGATGTTCAGTCCCTCGACCGGACGGTATTCCAGTCGGGCGATGATGTCCTTGAACTTGTTGCCGTCCTTCTTGTTGATGCCTTGGCCGTTCAGCACATCCAGTTCGTAGCGGAACTTGCCGTTGTTTGTCACTCCGAAGAGCGCGAGACCCAGGTCACGGCCATACTGCACGCCCAGCAAGGGGTCGCTTCCGCAGCCCGTCAGGAACGTCACAGCCTCGCTGTAGACGTCGATAGCTTCCATGGAAGTGGGGGAGAGGGGGTTCTCGAGCGAGAGACCGTTCTTGAACTGGCCGAATCGGACGGTCAGGGCGTTGTTGCGGGTGAGTCGATAGTCCGTGTAGTACTCCTGTACGACGCTCGAGAAGTCGTGCATGAAGAGGAACGACCAGCGGTCCGTTATCTTGGCTTCAGCCCAGAAGAGGACGCGTTTCAGGTCGAAAGTGTTTTTGTCCTGTCCGCCCTGATGCGAGTAGGTGTAGCCCGCTTGGGCATAGCCGTGCAGTTTGATGCGGCTCTGCAGTTCCTGGAACCATTTCTTTTCCGTCAGTTCCTTTAACTCTACTCGTCCGTTCTTTGTGATGGTTGTGGCCGTCCCATCTGCATTAAGGGAGTCAGATTGCCCCATCGCTGCTGTGCTGCTGAAGATGGCCAGCGACACAGCCAGCGTTGTTTTGATGAAAGTGTTCATTTGTTTATTAATATTGGTTAACTGTGTTATCCGAGCACAAAGGTACAAAATAATTCATAATTCATAATTCATAATTCATAATTATTTTATGTTTTTCTGACAAAATGAAAGCGTTTTGCCCTGATTGCTTGCAAATTGCACCGTGCCAACGCAGGAAAGGGGCAGCCGAACTCTCTCGAACTGCCCTTCCTGCCCATGCTGGGGCATCAAAAATTAATTGTGAATTGTGAAATTGTGAAGGGTCTCGTTTCTATGCGGCCGAGGCGCTATCCGCATGAACCGCACGGCAAAAGTGCTGATGTGCTCATCGTGACGCTCGTCCAAATACTTTAATTTCGTCTAAAAGTGTTGCAATCTTGTCTGAAATATGTTGTAATCTTATCTTTTTTTGCAAAAATGTGAAGGAAGGTGATAGGTGTTCGGAAAAATTTTGTACCTTTACGGCGTCTTCAGCATTTTAAGGTATGAGAAAGATTGAAGTGAAAACAAGCATTCATTCAAAATAATCATTAACTGATCTATTAACTAAATCAACACAATAATGACAAAGAAATTACTTTCAATGCTCGCTCTGCTATGCTTCACGGTAGCCAGCGCATGGGGGGCGAAAACCCTCATAATCACTCCCGAGGACGACTTCTATTGGGCAGGGGGGCACTCTTATACGATAGATTGTGTCACTTTTTCAGTCACCGAAAAGCTTGAACCGAGTTATATTGAAGGTTATCCCATTACAATCTCGACCTCGGAGGGTATCTTCA
>CACZBC010000019.1 GCA_902779315.1 uncultured Bacteroidales bacterium
GTGAACAAGTCGAAGCAGAAGACGGCCAAGAAGCGTACGCTCATCAAGGAGATGGTGCTGGAGTTCACCTATGCGAATGGGATTGTCTTGCCAGAGGATTTGATGGCGACGATTTATGCTCTCGACGACGAGCAGGAAGTGCCGACGATTGTGAATGTAAATGCTGGAGGCGTCAATGTTCAACAGGCTAACATGGTAGGGAGATGAACAGGGATTTCTCGGGTGTTACTCACTACACTCAAGTAGATGTGCAGCCAGGCGGAATCAACATACAGCATGTTGAACATCTTCATCAAGCCGACATCTTGGAAGCCCTCGGCATCGAGTTGGAGGTGAAGAAGAAAGGGGCAAGCAGGCAGGAGTCTGATGAAACTCTCCTGACGAAACTCTCTCTCTGCTTCAAGGACGAAGATACGACGAAACGCTTCTTGGCTTCGATAAGGGAAATGGACGATACGGAAATCGTTCGTTTGGCGAAGAAGTATAGCGATTCCGGGCTTTGCACAGACGCTTCGAAAGCCTTGTGGAAGCTGCTTTCCGAGGCTGACCTCTACAAGGCTGGCTATCCGAACTGGAACAAGCAGATGAATCAGAGATAGCCTTGAACTACCAACCCTAAACGAAGGGAATCGGCACTGAGTCGGTTCCCTTTTTTGTGCCCAAATTGATTGAAAGTTGATGATTGGTTGATTAGTAGTTGACTCACCCGAAACAGGCGATTTTTTCCTTTCATGATTCGGAAGAGTGCAGTAATTTTGCAATGTGAAAGTCGACAATCACACTCTAACATTATTAATTAATTAAACACACACAACAATGAAAATAGAAAATCTTCAAGTGAAGCGTGTCGGCGAGGTAAGGTCCGGCACCTCAAAGACCACAGGCAATGCCTGGGCCATCCGTGACATTCTCCTCGGCTGGAACGACGGGGCAGGCGAGAACTACATCGGTGCAACCATCGACGCCGGACTTTTCGAAGACTCTGGCATCTGTCAGGGCGACTCTGTCCAAGCCGAAATCACCTTCCACACGCGACTCCTGCCAAGTGGAGCCGTTGCCAACGAAATCAGAATCCTCAACATCAATCTTAACCTTTAAATCCAAGCCACTATGAAAAAGATTAGCATTCTTAAGACCAAGACCATTTCGGGAAGCGGAAGCTTCTCAGAGAACGCAGGCATGTTCACCTTCAACCCCGACTTTCCCATGCAGGGAAAATTCCAGAGGTACAAGAAACAGGGGACCGCCATCCAGACCAGCGACGGAACCTTCGAGTTCATCGAAAAGAATTGGGCCGTACCCAGAGCCCGTCTCATCAAGAAACTTACGCACGGACGCCTGACGAAGACGCTGGCTGGGGACTATCTGCTCACCATCCGTATAAATGAGTGTGAGTCAAGGCCAACGGGCATCATTGCCGACGACGCACTCACGGCGATGGATGCACTTCAGGAATACATTTTTGAGGAGGAAGCAGCATGAGTTGTCACAGAATCATCATGAAAGGGGGGCACAAGGTGTGCCTCCCTGTACTGAGCCGCAACGACTATCTGAAGCTGCGTGGCTCGCGCTCTCAAGGCATCCTTGTCTCGGCTGTCCGTCGTGGCGAGGAGGACAAGAAAAGCCTGCTCCTGCAGATGAACTACTCGTGCATTCCGGGCGAAGACGGCTTGCTGAAAGGCTGCAAAACGGCCTCGACAACGGTAGGGATGGACATCGACCACATCGACGCTTCCGAGATGCAGGAAGTCCGTGAGCGCATCCTCGCTAAGAAAGAGGAGTTGGGCCTCTTGATGCTCGAACTCTCGGCTCGTGGACTGGGCTATCACTTGGTCTTCCGTCGCCGTCCGGAACTCACTCAAGAAGAGAACCTACGCTGGGCCTCCGATCTGCTCGGAGTCGCCTTCGACGAAGGAGCGAAGGACATTACCAGGGTGTTTTTCACCACAACCGCAAGCGAGGAAGACCTCATTTATCTGGACGATGAACTGTTCCGACCCACCCCCTGCCCCTCCCTGAATGGAGGGGAAAGACCCACCCCCTGCCCCTCCCTGAATGGAGGGGAGAAAGAGCCACAAGTCGCCCCCAAAGGGGGAGATTTAGAGGGGGCTTCCAAACTGGAAGACGCAAGTCTGAGGGCCTTCGACCTCTGCGTGGAGCAGGCTGGCTTGAAGCCCGACGAGATGGACGTCTGGGGCGAACACAACTGGCACAACAACCTGATGGCAGTCCTCTCGGTAGGCGTGGCCAAACTGATGAGCCGCGACCAGCTCGAGGCCGTCATAAGGGAACGCCTGCCCAACTACTCGCAGACCGAAGACTGCAAGAAACTCATCGACTATTTCTACGCGAACTACAATGCCGACAAAGGCTTCATGAGCGCAAGCCTCAGAGACATCAATGCACGGGCTCAGGAAGTCTCCCCTCGGGGAGATTTAGAGGGGGCTACCTCTGACCTCGACCGCCTCACCAAAGACTGGAATCCGCCACAGATGCCGAACAAGTTGCCTCGCCTCATTCAGCTCCTCATCAAGCCCTTCCCGGAGCAGTACCACCCCATGCTCGTCGTGACCGCTTGCGTGGTCTTGGGAGCCATCGCCAGCCACTTCCGCGGCACTTACATCGACGGCCGGACCATCGCCGCCAACCTCTACGCAGCCATTATTGCCGAGAGCGGCAAGGGCAAGAACTGGGTGACCATGCTCTTCGAACTGATGTGCCGCCACACCTTGCAGACTTGGGACGACCAGGAGTGGAGGAAGGTTCGCGAGAATCAGGAAATGCGCGACAGAATGGCAAATGCGAAGGACAAACCGGCGAAGTACCACCCCAAACTCCGCATCATGGAAACGATGTCGAAGACCTCGTTGCTCGAAGTGCAGACCAACCTCGGCGAGAACGGCATGATTCTCTGCAATTATACAGAGAGCGACGAGTTGGCAAACGCCTCCAAAGTGCAGTTCTCTAACCTCTCAGTCCTGCTCCGAAAGGCATGGGACCTCGACACACACCGCCAGTTCTACATGAGCGAAAGTTCCTGCAACACCCAAACCCGACTCAATGCCGCCATCCTCCTGACAGGCACGCCCAGATCGGTGCTTACCCGTCTCTTCTCCGACACGGAATCGGGCATGATGCAAAGGTTCGTGCCCATGATGTTGCCAGCCTTGAAGCGCACCTTCCGACCTCCCAGATTCATGCCCCTCTCTGCCGACGAGGAAGCCGAACGGGATGCCCTGCTCGTGAGCCTCTGGCAGAAAGACCTCTCGCTTGGAGAAAGCACCATGATGCTCGACATGCCCAAGACGCAGAAGATGATTTGTGAGTGGTACGATGCCCTCGAGGAACGCTATTCCGACGGCGAACTGACCGAGGCAGAAGCCGACCTCAGCCATCGAGTGGGACAGTTCATGCAAAGAGCCGCAATCCCCTTCGTGGCCCTCTATGAAGAGGAGCAGAAAGAAGTCATCGAACTGGTCCGTTGGCTCGGCGATTTCGCCTACTACAATATCTGTCACATCTTCGCCAGCCGTGTTGCTCAGGACATAAAAGAATCGGAGCAAATGCTTCGTACTCGGATTGACACCCGCATCACTGCCGAACCCTTGCTCAACTTTGTGCCTGAGACTTTCACAATCCACCAACTCCGAGAAGAAAGACTCCGCCAAGGGCAGACCAGCGATGTCAGGATGCTCCTCTCGCGATGGTGTAAGAAAGGAAAAATCTTAAGAATAGAAAAAGGCGTTTACCGCAAACTCATGAAAACTGAGTAACAAGTAACCTGTAACATGTTACAATAACACACACCCTACCAAAGGCGGCTGCTCTGTGAAGAGCGGCTGCTTTAATTTTTCCGCCCAAACCCTTTGCGGGAAAGATTTTTTTCGCTATCTTTGCCGCAGAAACATAAAGAAATACATATTATGAACAAGCCATTAACACTTAATGCAGATTTCCTGCGCGACCTCAGTATTGTGGCAGAAGACGAGAACCTGCTCTCGAAGGCTGTCAAATACATACGCAAGTTGGCTGCCAAGAAAGAAGACCCCACACTGATGACCAAAGAGGAGTTCTTCGCTCGCGTAGATAAGGCAAAGGAAGGCCCTACATACAGTATGCTTCCAGGGGAGAACCTGACTTCATTCCTAAAACGTCAAGGTTATGACCTATAGAATTGATTTCAAGGAACAGGCTACGCGCGACCTGATTGCTTTGGCAAAAAATGAGCCAAAGGCTTTCATGAAAGCACAGGTCCTCACGGCTTACGGACACTATGACGACAAATAAAAAAGCATAACCCAACAGCACCCCGCTAAATGTGAGCAAAAAGAAACGAAACTAAAAAGAAAGCAGTCATCGGAAACGGTGGCTGCTTTTGTTGTTTAGCAAAAAAGCTAAATCAAATGATAGTTGCCGATTACTGTCAGGGCTTCTGGCATTGTCCTGACCCGTAGTTTCTTGAAAATACGGCCTCTGTGCGTCTTGATAGTGCTGATGCTTAAATGCAGGTCTTCTGCAATTTCTTCTATCGTGAAGCCTTTCTGTACTCGCTGCAATATCAGTTTCTCCTGAGCGCTCAGAGATGCATCCAAATCGAAGGTCCTATACACTCCGGCACGGAAGTCGAATCTGTATCTGATATGCGACTGCGTGATGATGAAACTCTCCATATGGTCGCTAGTAGACGGACTTATGACGAACAGCCCAATCTTAGTGATTCCATTGGAGCGCATCACCAACGGTGTGAACTTCTGGTTGATGAAGAACTTGCGCCGTTTGATAATGATAGGATAGTCTATTGTGCAAATATGCGTCTGGTAGTTCTCGATGTCTATTTTCTGTCCTACGAGCGGGTATCTGTTTCTGATTAGCAGAAGATTCTTCAATGTCTCTTCATCGACAAACGACCAATACGGATTGTTGCTCTCTCTTTGTCGTTCATTATCAGTGGTGTCCTCCAGATACTGCATCTTTTCCGACTGATAGAGCATCTTGTGGCTGTCGAAGTCTATCACGAAGCAAGTTACGTTCGTCAGTCTCGTGAAAGAATCTATACCCTTGATTATTGATTCGAGGGAATACCTACTGTCCAATTCCTCGACGCCAACGGAGTTATTGAAGAAGAGTGTATTTACATCCTGCATGTCGTTGTGTTATATGATTTCTGTTCGCAAATATACGAAAAATAATTCAAAGCCACGCGAATAGGTGTCGTACAAAAGTATGAATTTCACGGGAAGCACCCTAAATTTAACAATAGATATTTGTCTGACATTCCTAAAATGTTGTAACTTTGCAGCAGAAAACAAATAAAACCAGAAACCATGAAAAGATTAGTATTCCTATTTATTGTAAGTTTAATGGCGCACTATAGTGCCTTGGCCGAGACAATCCTCCCCTTTGTACAAGATGGGAAGGTCTGGGTTTATGATGTCAGTAATTATATCTATGATTGGGAAGAGACATTTAGCTTGGAGGGAGACACTTTGATAGGTACCCGCAATTGCCTGAAACTCTACTACACATGCCAGGTTTATGGCCACTCTCTTGTACGATTTTTCCTGCGAACCAGGGACTACAATCATGCTGGGCAAGTATGAAATAAAAATAAAAGAAAAGAAACTTGTAAAATATCGTGGTGAATACTTGAGAGTCATTGATTATTATCTTCCTGACGATGAAGATTATTCTTTCAAAGGGGTTGAAGGTGTTGGCTATCTCATAGGAGGTTTAATAGCTCTCGTAGACGGTTCTGTTCCGGGTGCTACAGGCGGAGAAAGATCTCTAAAAACGTGTACAGTGAATGGAGAAGTTATCTTTGACCCACATGAATTCTACACATCATCTCAGATTGTAACAGGCATCTCCATGCCCTCTGTCTCGAACAGGAAGAATACTATCTTCGACCTCCAAGGCCGTAAAGTTCAGGGCAAGCCCTCTCAAGGCATCTACATCAAGGACGGCAAAAAAGTCGCAGTTAAATAACAGTTAGCTGTAATAACAAAGAGAGCCTCGAACATTTCCGGGGCTCTTTTTTATCTCACTCTCTCTCGTAGACCTGCATCTTCTGGTTGGCGGTGACGGGCTCCATGATGTGTTTCAAGAGCGGACGCGGCCAGGTGAGGTTCCAGAGATAGCTGAGGGGCTGCCAGATGAAACGGTAGCGGAAGAGCTCCTCGTTGTCGTAGATGAGCCGGTAGTTGGCGGGCACGGGGGCGTCGTAGTACTCGTGGCAGGTGTTGATGGCGCCTATCTCGCGCACCAGGTACTTCACTCGCCCAGAAGCCACCAGCTCGGCCTGCTCGCGCTTTATCTCGGGGTCGAGAATGGAGGAGAGGAAATAGTGGGGATTGGGCGGCAGATGGCGGGTGTGCTGGTAGATGCCTGTGTCGTAGGAGCTGAAGGTCAGGACCTCGCTGTCCTCCGTCTCGTTCCGGTTGATGATGTCGGCCATCTGGAGCACGCTGGTTGGGAAGGTTCCGTTCACCAAGGTCACGACATTCCAGTTGGTCGCAATGGCCAGGAGTCCGACTATGCCCATCACTGCACAGGCCCACTTGGAGAGCCTTTGCGGGAAGCACGAGGCGAGCAGGGCGAAGAAGGGGAAGAGGGTGAGGAAATAGTAGAACTGAACGGTCAGGGTGGCATACGAGAGCACCAGCAGGCCGTAAGTGCCGAAGACGAGCCACTTCACCTCCTTGCTGACTCGCAGGAAGAAGACGGGTATCATCAGCACTGCCCAAATGCCGAGCTTGACGAGCTTGAACCACCAGAAGGGAGGCTCGCCGTTAGTCCCCACACCGTGATAGTGGAAGATGTTGACCTCGAAATAAGCATACCAGAGCGCACCCAGGGTGCCATGAACGGCGAAGTAGATCAGCACACCAGCCGTAACCGCCAGGAAGCCGAGGAATGCCCACCAGATGATGGTCCAGAACTCCTTCGTCTGGCTCCGTCTCCAAGCGATGAAGAGGAGCACGAGCAGACCTCCGGCATAGAAGAACAGGAGGTTGAACTTCATCCAGAAGAGCAGCGCCACGCAGAAGCCCATCGCGAAGGAATGCCACCGGGGCGGGATCTGCCTGTCCATCACGAAACGGAGCATGTGGTAGAGGCTATGGGCAAAGATGGGCAGGGCGAACTCCTCCACACTGTCGCCATACGAGAAGAAGTCGGACGAATAGGTCAGCACACCCAGCAGGCACATCAGGGGAACGGCTACGGCCGAGGGGGCGAAGAGCCTCATCGTTCGGAGCGAATAGAGCAGATAGAAGTAGCAGCACACGACCTCGAGCAGGTAGATGCCCACGAAACTGCTCCTGGAAAGCATGGCCGCCCATTCGTGCAGGAAGAAGAGCACGGGCCCCTTGTGGTCGAAGATGTCCACATAGAGTTCCTTGCCGCCCAACATGGCGTTGCCTATGGTCATATAGACATTCGCGTCGTCCCAAGGATTGAGCGGATAGAGCAGCGAGCAAGTGCTCAGCAGGGTGATGAGGACCACCGCAAAGAGGAACAGGAAAGGCTTTCCCATCAGTTCATATTTCATAATTCACAGTTCATAGTTGCTGCAAAGATACTAAATTATTCTTAATTATGAAGCGCAAGCTATGGATTATGAACTTTTTTTTGTATCTTTGCACGGAAAAATGAAAACTATGAGATATAGATTACTGTCAGTTGTCGGTTGTCTGTTGTCTGTTGTCCCCCTTCTGGCCCAGCCCCGCTTTGTGCCGGATACGGACATCAAGAAGGTGGGCGAAGTGGAGTTCCAGGTGCCTCGGCAGTTCGCGCTCGGCTTCACAAACAAAGGCGACAAGCCCCTCACCATCAAGGAGGTGAAGGCTTCGTGCGGATGCATGGAAGTCTCCTACCCCAAGGAACCCATCGCAGCAGGCTCTCGCGGAGAGATATCTGTCACCTACGACGCCAAACTGCTGGGCTCTTTCTACAAGGAAGTGGAGGTGCTGACCGATGCCTCGGACGAGCCGCAATACATCGCCATTCAGGGCACAGTCGTGACCGAAGTGCACGATTACAGCGCAGAGTTCCCCATCGACCTGGGAAATGTCAGACTGGTGACAAACTCCGTAGAGTTCGAGGATGTCAACCGGGGCGACACTCCTACTGCAGAACTGCGCATACTGAATGCCGACCGAACAGCCTTCCGTCCCGAACTGATGCACCTGCCTCCCTACCTCTCGGCCGAGTGCAAGCCAGAAGACATTCCCGCAGGCAAGACAGGCACCATACGCCTCACCCTGGACAGCGAGAAACTCAGCACGCTCGGACTCAACCAGACGAGCATCTACCTCAGCCGATATATGGGCGACAAGATTGGCGAGGCAAACGAGATACTGGTCTCGACCATCCTTCTGCCCAGCTTCGCCGACATGAGCGAAGAAGCCCTCGCAAAAGCGCCTGAGCTCAGCGTCAGCGAGTCGTCCGTGGACATGGGCGGCTTCAACGGAAAGAAATCCATCACCCGGACCATCCTCCTCACCAACACAGGAGGGAGCGACCTCCACATCCAGCAGGTTCAAGTCTTCAACCGCGCCATCAGTGTCAGCATCGCCAACAGTACCATCAAGCCGGGCAAGAGCACAAAGCTGAAGATAAGCGTCAGCTCCCACTACATGGGCAAGAGCAAAGGCCGCATGCGCGTCATGCTCATCTCCGACGCCCCCCGTCAGGCAAAGCAATACATCAATGTGGAAGTGAAGCCTGATTGAAGATTGAAGACTATGAAGCTTTAGCTCGACGTAAGTCAACTATGAACTATGGACTCATAACTATGAACTAAAATGGAGCATCCTGAGAACAATCCCGAATATGCAGGCTTGACCGTGAACAGCGGCGTGGGCCCTGTCTCTATTGTCAATCCGCACCTCAACAGACAGCGTTTCGCACGCCGACGTCTTACTGCAAACGACTATGTGGAAGGCATCCTGAAGGGCAACATCACCATCCTGGGACAAGCCGTCACACTCGTCGAGAGCACCATTCCCGAGCACCAAGTCATCGCGCAGGAAGTCATCGAGAAATGTCTGCCCCACTCCGGCAACAGTGTCCGAATAGGCATCAGCGGCGTTCCCGGAGCAGGCAAGAGCACCAGCATAGACGAGTTTGGCATTCATGTCCTCAAGGAATATGGCGGAAGGCTCGCAGTCCTCGCCATCGACCCCTCGAGCGAAAGGACCAAAGGCAGCATCCTGGGCGACAAGACACGCATGGAGAAGCTCGCAGTCCATCCCGACTCCTTCATCCGTCCCAGCCCCTCAGCAGGCAGTCTGGGCGGTGTGGCCCGCAAGACGCGCGAGACCATCATCCTCTGTGAAGCGGCAGGTTTCGACAAGATTTTCGTCGAGACAGTAGGTGTGGGACAGAGCGAGACGGCCTGTCACTCGATGGTCGACTTCTTCCTGCTCATCCAACTGGCAGGCACAGGCGACGAACTGCAGGGCATCAAGCGAGGCATCATGGAAATGGCCGACGGCATCATCATCAACAAATGCGACGGAAACAATGTGGACAAGTGCCAGCTCGCAGCCACCCATTTCCGTAACGCCCTCCAGCTCTTCCCCCTTCCCGAAAGCGGTTGGGCGCCTCAAGTCCTGACCTATAGCGGCTTCTACGGCTACGGAATCAAAGAGGTCTGGGACATGATTTACAGCTATTTCGACTTTGTGAAGAAGAGCGGCTACTTCGATTATCGCCGTGCTGAACAGGCAAAGTACTGGATGTACGAGAGCATCAACGAGCAACTGATGGGCAATTTCTATCACAACCCCACCATTGCCGATATGCTTCAAGCTGCAGAACAAGGGGTGCTCAATGGCGAAAGGACATCATTCGTGGCAGCCAAGCAGCTCCTCGATTCTTACTTTGCACTCCTCCATTAGCCATTTGGGAGTGCTCGTGGCACCGCAGATTCCTATCGACTCACAACCTTGCAGCCAGCGGACATCAATCTCGCTGGCTGTGTCTATCATATAGGAACGCGGATTCGCCTCACGACATTCATTGAAAAGGACGCGTCCGTTACTGCTCTTCTTGCCGCAAACGAAGAGCACCACATCGTGCCTGAGGGCGAAGCTGCGGATGTTGGGCATGCGGTTCGCCACTTGTCGGCAAATGGTGTCGTAGTATGTGAAGGTGGCTTCAGGGCTGATGTGCTGCTCCACATATTCCACAATCTTGCGGAACTCATCAAGGGGCATAGTGGTTTGGGAATAGAGGCAGATGTCGCGATTGAAGTCGAGCTTCTTGACCTCATCCGCCGACTCGATGATGATGGCCGTCTCCTCCGTCTGTCCCACCAGGCCCAGCACCTCAGCATGACCGTTCTTGCCGAAGATGACAATCTGCTTTTTGTGCTCAGGATCTGCGTCATATTGCTTCTTGATGCGCTCCTGAAGGTGAAGCACGACAGGACAAGTGGCGTCAATCAGGTTGATGGAATGCTCGCGAGCGAGGGCATAAGTCGAAGGCGGTTCGCCATGAGCGCGAAGGAGGACTTTGGCATCGTGGATGTCCTGCATCTGGTCGTGATTGATCGTCACCAGCCCCATTTGCTGCAAGCGCTTGCACTCCTTGCCATTGTGAACAATATCGCCCAGGCAATAAAGCTGTTCCTCCTTGGCAAGTTCCTCTTCCGCTTTGCCTATGGCTCGTGTCACACCAAAACAGAAGCCTGAACCTTGGTCTATCTCTATCTTCATGAGTGCAAAAACTTAACGTGGGACGAAGGCAAACATCTAGTGCCACGATTGCAATCGTATAGTGTTACGATTGGAATTTAATAGTGTGACGTTTGGAATTTAATAGTGCCACGTTTTCACTTATCCCGTTAGTCTATTCCGCAGCCGCCCTTCTGTACTGTTCCACCAGCCAGGCGTTCTGTTCGGGAATTGTCATATTGCTATTGTCCAGGACAATCGCATCTTCTGCCTGACGAAGCGGACTGATGGCTCGAGTGGAATCTATGCGGTCGCGCTCTATGACATTGGCCCTGATCTCGTCGAAGCTGCACTTCTCCCCCTTTGCCGTCAGTTCGTCAAAACGACGCTGGGCACGCACATCCACGCTGGCAGTGACAAAGACCTTGAGCTCTGCATCCGGGAACACGACTGTCCCTATGTCTCGCCCATCCATCACTACTCCTTTCGCCTCTCCCATCAGGCGCTGGAGGTCGACCATCGCCTCACGGACAAAGCCCAGAGTTGCAATCGGGCTGACATACTTCGAGACTTCCATCGTGCGAATGTCCTTCTCCACGCAAACACCATTGAGATAAGTGTCCGGACGGCCCGTTTCCTCGTTCAGCTGGAAAGTAATCATGATGTCAGCCATCCGTTGTTTCAGACCTTCCTCATCGATGCCAGCCTCAGTAATCAAGCCGTTCTGCAGGGCAAAGAGAGTGACGGCACGATACATCGCACCCGTATCAATATATATGTAGCCAATTTCCTTGGCGAGGTCTTTCGCCATTGTGCTCTTGCCACAAGACGAATGGCCGTCAATTGCTATCGTTATCTGTTTCATTGTTCTTTTTGGAAATTATATGCTAATGTAAAGGCGAGAGTCGGGGCGCTGACGTGATATTTCGCATAGGCGATGCCGAGCTTGAACCGCTTCAGGTTGGCTCCACCACCGAAGGAAAGGCCTGCGGCATGGGACGAACCTGCGGCAGTCATCTCGTAACCTCGACGGAAATTGTAACCCATGCCGACATAGAACTTACTGTTGATGAGCCATTCGGCACCAAGGACGAAGTGGTTGATGATGATGCTGCCCGTCTTCAGTTTGTTGCCAGTCGTGAAATAGTCGTCCGAAGTCCATCGCGTCATATCGACCATAGTGACGGAAATGCGGATGGGAGCGTGGCCAAGCGATTTCGTGAAGCCCATCTCGAGGTCGGCAGGCAAATGGTCGTGCTGATTGCCAAAACTCTTGACTTGTCCGCCAAGATTGCGAGCTGCGATGGAGTACGAGAAGTCCGTCTCCTCATTATAATAATTAAGTCCCAAGTCAGCAGCCAAAGCGCAAGAAGAATAGGCTCCATAGTGCGAATAGATGAACTTCGCAGTCACACCGCCAGCCCATCTGTCGCTCAGCAGATGACTGTACTGACCGGCTATGCAAAGGTCGAGAGGCTTGAAAGTGCCGACCTCCTCGCCAGACAACAGAGTCTCCTTCGTGGAACCATAACCCACGAACTGCGCATTAACACCCCAGTTGCCATACTTTCCCACCTGCTGGGAATAAGCTGCGGCACCCGTATTACAACCCTGCATATAGGTCATGAAGGAGAAACCCACAGTCTTGTCGCTCACTCCAGTCAACAAGGCAGGGTTCTGAATGGCGAGGGAAATGTCGTCCTCTATGAGTGAAATGTTCTTGCCACCCAAAGCAGTCGAGTGGGACGAAACGGGCAGGTTCAGGAAATTGAACACACTGCCGCTCTCCTGTGCCGCAGTCGTGAGACACATGCCCAAACCTGCGAAAAGGAGCAAGAAACGTTGCATCTTAGTCTTAATGTTCATAAATCGAGGTCAAAGTTACGGCTTTTTATCTCAATAACGGACATCATGGGCACAAAATTACATTCAAATGAAAAAAAAAAGCACTTTCCTGCACGTTGTATAAAAAAATGATGTAAATTTGTGGCACGAATAATATGATTTGGCAATAAATTCAACAAAAACGATATGGAAGCTAATAAGACAGTAAACGACGAGTTGAGGAGTCAGAAATCAACCAATATGCTCATTGGTTATGTTTTGGCACTCGCTGCAATGTTCGTCGCCTTCGAGTACACCCAGCGCGAAGTGAAGGTTGTCGAAGAAGACAAGATTTATGATTTCAGAATGGAAGAGGACATGATCCCCATCACTCAGCAACAGGAAGTGATGTCTCCTCCTCCAGCAGCAGCTCCCACCGTAATGGAGTTCATCAACGAGGTTGAGGACGACACAGAACTTCCAGAGGAAGAAGTCGAGACATCCGAGGAAATGAACCAGGCCATTACAGCAGTAGTAGGTACAGGCGCCCCCAGCGCAGCTGTCGTAACGGGTCCCGTAGGTCCTGTAGTCGAGGTCGATGATGACGACCGTATCTACGAAATGGTAGAGGAGAACGCACAGTTCCCAGGTGGTGACGCAGAATGTTTCAAGTGGTTGAGCGAACACATCAAATACCCCAGCATCTGTCAGGAACAAGGTGTGCAAGGTCGTGTTATGGTGGCATTCGTGGTTAACAAGGACGGTTCCATCGTCGATGTCAAGACCCTTCGCTCTCCAGACCCCAACCTGAGCAAAGAGGCAGAGCGCGTCGTGAAGATGATGCCCAAATGGAAGCCTGCACGTCAGGGTAACAAGACCGTGCGTTCACGCTTCAACCTGCCCGTCATGTTCCGTCTGAACTAACAACAACTACATAACAACACAGCTGGAAGGCTGTTCGCTTTTCTGGCGAACAGCCTTTCCTCTATAATAATATATAATGTATAGCAGCATACAACTCCTGAAGATGGTGGAAGAGGCCATCGCAGCCCTGCCTCTCGAACATGAGCCACAAAAGCTCTATGCCCCCATTCGCTACGTTCTTTCCCTTGGCGGCAAACGCATCCGCCCCGTGCTCATGCTGATGGCTTACAACCTCTACCGTGATGACGTGAAACCCTGCCTGATGTCCGCATTGGGGCTTGAAGTCTTCCACAACTTCACGCTTTTGCACGACGACCTCATGGACAAGGCAGAAGTGCGTAGGGGCAAAACTTGTGTGCACCTCAAGTGGGATGACAATACAGCCATCCTCAGCGGAGACAACATGCTTGTGCTCGCCTTCAAATACATGATGATGTGTGACGACCAGAAGATGCCAGCCGTAATGCGCATCTTCACCAAGACCGCAATCGAGATAGACGAGGGGCAACAGTACGATGTTGACTTTGAGACAAGAAACGACGTCACAGAAGCCGAGTACATCGAGATGATTCGCCTCAAGACTTCTGTCCTTTTGGCATGTGCCCTGCAAATTGGCGCCACACTTGCCGAAGCTCCAGAAGAAGACACACAGGCACTCTATCACTTTGGCGAATGCCTCGGCCTTGCCTTCCAACTTCAAGACGATTACCTCGATGTTTATGGCGATCCTGCAGTCTTCGGCAAAAAGATAGGTGGCGATATCCTCTGCAACAAAAAGACCTTCATGCTCATCAAGGCTCTGCTTCACGCTTCTGACGAAGACCGTGCAGAGCTGCAACGGTGGATTGACAGCAAGGACTGCAACCCTGACGAAAAGATAAAGGCAGTCACGGCTCTCTACACGAAGATTGGCGTCGACCGTATGGCAAAGGAACGCATGAATGCCTATTATGTCAAGGCTGAGGAGTATCTTGCCCAAGTTAATCTGCCCGAGGAGCGCAAGGAGATGCTTCATGGCATTGCACTTGAACTGATGGGCCGTCAGAAATGATAGACACACACAGCCATATCTACGAGCCTGTCTTCAATGCCGATCGTGAAGACATCATCATGAGGGCTAAGCAAGCTGGCGTTGAACGCATTCTGTTACCAAACATCAATGCAGAAAGCATAGATCAGATGCTTGGCCTTTGCCATCAATATCCAGACTATTGCTTTCCCATGATGGGTTTGCATCCTACTGACATTGAGGATGACTACAAGCAAGTCTTGGCTGATATGGAAAAACTTTTGGCAGTTCCAGACCATCCTTACATTGCCGTCGGTGAAGTAGGACTCGACTACTATTGGGACAAGAGCAAGGCAAAGGAGCAGGAAGAGACCTTCCGCGTTCAGATAGAATGGGCCATCAAGTACCACTTGCCGCTCATGATACACTCTCGTTCCGCACACCGCCAACTCGTGACAGCCATAGCCGAGTACGTGGACGAATCTCTCACAGGTGTATTCCATTGCTTTGGCGGAACAACAGAAGAAGCTGAGGAGTTGCTCCAGTTCCCAGGTTTTGTGCTTGGCATAGGCGGTGTAGTCACCTACAAGAACAGTCCATTGCCTGAAACATTGAAGAATGTGCCTTTGGAACGCATTGTGCTTGAAACGGATTCTCCCTACCTTGCTCCCGTTCCCTATCGAGGCAAACGCAACGAAAGCGCATACATCGTTGAAGTGCTAAGGAAAATCGCAGAAATATATAATGTGAGCGAACGAGAGGCAGAAGACATCACAAATAGCAATGTGAAACGCATATTTAAGCATCTTAACTGGCATTAACGCATTCAAAACAACAAAAAAACCACATAAATCGAAACTTTTTGGTCAAAAGCCATGGCAGAATAAGAAAAAATAGATATTTTTGTAACCGAAAAGCGCAAAGTAAGACACGTTTCTCAGAAACGCGCCCAAAAGGGAGAGATGCTCGAGTGGCTGAAGAGGCACGCCTGGAAAGCGTGTGACCGGCAAAACTGGTTCGCGAGTTCGAATCTCGCTCTCTCCGCAAAAAAGAAAACATAAGAAACAAACACAATCATAAACATTTAAACAAACAACACAATGAAAAAGTTATTTGCAATTATTGCAATGGTTGCTGCTTGCTCATTTGGAGCAACAGAAGCTGTCGAAGCTGCTCCCATCGTAGAGGAAGAGAACGAAGGCGTATTCAAGAACCTGAAGACAAAGTTTATTGAAGGTGGCGCAGGCTTCATGTCACTCGTTGCCATCGCCCTCGTACTGGGTCTGGCTTTCTGTATCGAGCGCGTTGTTTACCTGACTCTCGCTCAGATCAACACCCGCAAGTTCTGCAAGGAACTCGCTGACCTCGTTGCTGAAGGCAAGATTGCCGATGCTATCGAGAAGTGCAAGAACACCCGCGGTCCTGTAGCACAAGTAAGCCGCAAGGCTATGGAATGCCTCGACAGCAATGACCGCAATGACATCGGCACCATCGAGCGCACCATCAACATGGAAGCAGAAGTTCAGGGCACATACCTCGAGGAGAACTGCTCTTGGATCACCCTGTTCATCGCTATGGCACCGTCTCTCGGCTTCCTCGGAACTGTGATCGGTATGGTGATGGCATTCGACGACATCCAGCGTGCAGGTGATATCAGCCCGACCGTTGTCGCAGGCGGTATGAAGGTCGCCCTTATCACAACCATCTTCGGTATTATCGTTGCCCTGGTTCTCCAGGTGTTCTACAACTACATCCTTTCCAAGATTGAGGCATTGACCAGTAACATGGAAGAGGCAGCTCAGGAACTGCTCGTAATGTGCGTCAAGAGCGACAAGTGCAAGAAGTAAGAATCCGTTTCTTAATTCTTAACTCTTAATTCTTAATTAAAGTAGAACTATGAAGATTGAGAAAATATCAAGTCGTGTGCTTCTGGCTTGCGTCGCCTTGATTATCGTATGCTTCGCAGCATTCTTGCTCATCGGCTACGACAATCCAGTAGGTGAAAACAACGAGCCTAAGCTCACCAACGTCATCATGTGGCTCATGTACGCACTCGTTCTGGTAACAGCCGGCCTCACTGTTTGGTCAGCAATCCGCGGCATGCAGAACAGCAAAGGCTCCGACCCCGCTGCCACCACTGGCGTTCCTGGCGGTAAGATCACCCTGTTCACAGCAGGTCTGACCATCGTCTCTCTCATCCTCGGATGGGTAGTAGGACTTGGCGAGAAGGAATTCACCGCTCAAGACGGCACAGTAACCAGCGCTGGTTGGGTAACCGTGGTGGACGTGTTCATGGTCAGCATGGGCATTCTCCTCTTGGCGGCAGCCATCGCAGTTATCGTCAGCATGACTGGCATCGTGACAAAGAGTGCAAGTAAATAAACCGACCTAAAAAAGAGAAAGATATGGCAAAGACAAAAAAGAAGATGCCGGGCTTGAACACCACTTCAACCGCCGATATCTCTTTCATGTTGCTCATCTTCTTCCTGGTCACCACCATGGGTCTGGCACGCCGCCTTCCCAAGCCACCAGAACCAGATCAGGAAGATGCCACCATGGACATCAAGGCCAGAAACATCCTTTATGTCCGCCTCAATGCTGCAGGTCAGTTGTGGATTCAGGACGAAATGAATTTCGGTTATGCTGATATCCGCGAACTCCGTCCACGCGTGAAGGAGTTCATCAAGAACGAACAGAACCTGAGCAAACTGCCTGAGAAGCACGTCAAGAACATCGACCTGTTGGGCCAGTGCTTCGTGACGGACAAGCATGTTGTCAGCGTACAGACCGACCGCGGCACGCCCTACAACATCTATTTCCAGGTGCAGAATGAGCTCGTGGCAGCCTACAACGAACTGAGAAACGAGTTGGCTAAGCAGAAGTTCGGCCGTGAATTCCAATACCTCAAGGACGAGGAGAAAGCGGCAGTACGTCAATACTATCCCCAGAACATCTCTGAGGCTGAACCCAAAAAGTATGGAGGAGACAAATAATGGCAGGATTCAAGAGAAAAGAACGTCGTGGAATGCCTGAGATGAACACCTCATCTCTGCCCGACCTAATCTTCACCATCCTTTTCTTCTTCATGATGGTAACCACCATGCGCGAGGTGACACTGAAGGTTAAGTTCACCATTCCCGCAGGTACGGAACTCGAGAAGCTGGAGAAGAAGTCGGTAGTATCGTTCATCTACGTGGGTCCTCCCACCGACAATCTGCGAGCCCAAATGGGTAGCAGCACCCGTATTCAGCTCAACGACCGCTATGCAGAGGCTCGTGAAGTCATGGACTTCATCGCTGCAGAGCGTCAGGGCATGACGAATCAGGCAGAGCAGGTCATCAGCATCAAAGCCGACCAGCAGACACAGATGGGCTACATCACCGACATCAAGGAAGTCTTACGTAAATCGTGGGCGTTGCGTATCAACTACTCAGCGACCAAAAGAAACTGATACCGACCCGTTCGGTCCGACAATAGAAAAGCAGTTCTCTCGTATCGGAGAGAGCTGCTTTTTATGTTACGCCCAACCATCATCTCAAACGAGGGCAAGGTAAATTGCAAACGTGGCACGTGATGTTTGCCAACGTCACGTTTGACGTTTGGCATCGTCACACGTGACGTTTACAGATGTGACTGTAGTAATTATTCCAATCCTCAAGTGTGAAAAGTTTTCTTTCGTCAAGTTAAAGCATCATAAAATAGCATAAAATTATTGCAAATAAATGCCTCATCGCTTGTTATTTCAGGAAAAAATAGTAGCTTTGCATAATAATATCAAATGATGGAATGGCTAAAAGAGTCGTCATAACGGGCATGGGCATCTGGTCGTGCCTGGGGACAAGTACGGATGAGGTGCGGGATGCGCTTCGCAAAGGGCAGTCTGGCATTGTGATGGACAATGACAGACTAAGCTACGGCTATCAGTCGGGACTGACTGGTCAGGTTAAGACTCCTGTGCTGAAAGGCTTGCTCGACCGCCATCTCCGTCGCGGTTTCTCGGAGGAAGCGGAATATGCCTATATGGCGAGTCTCGAGGCTTTCCGTATGGCAAGGATTGACGATGCTTACCTCACAGAGAACGAGGTGGGTTGCATCTTCGGCAACGACTCGTCGGCAAAGCCCGTCATCGAGGCCGCAAAGATTATGGAGGAGAAGCGAGACTCCGAGCTTCTAGGCCAGAACTATGTCTTCCAGTCCATGAACTCCACCGTCAACATGAACCTCAGCACCGCTTTCCACCTGAAAGGCATCAACTTCAGCATCAGTGCAGCCTGTGCCAGCGGCAGTCACTCCATCGGCATTGCCTATATGCTTATCAGACAAGGACTTCAGGAGATGATACTCTGTGGCGGTGCTCAAGAGACGAACTATTACAGCATGGCTTCGTTCGATGCTATCGGAGCATTCTCCAAGCGCATGGACGAGCCAACGAAAGCCAGCCGCCCATTCGACCGCGATCGCGACGGACTTGTGCCAAGCGGTGGTGCAGCGGCACTGGTTCTCGAGGACTACGAGCACGCTCTGGCCCGAGGGGCAAACATCTTGGCAGAGGTCAAGGGCTACGGCTTCTCTTCAAACGGTACAGCCGCCATCAGTCAACCGAGCGACGAAGGCTGTTTCATAGCCATGTCGAGGGCGATGAAAGATGCCGGCCTGGAAGCCTCCGACATCGACTACATCAATGCTCATGCCACTTCTACGCCTTTAGGCGACAAGTTCGAGGCAATTGCCATCGACCGTATCTTCCATGGTCAGCACGCACTGGTCAGCAGCACCAAGGGTATGACTGGCCACGAGTGCTGGATGGCAGGAGCAAGCGAGGTGGTCTATTCCCTCATCATGATGCAGAACAACTTCGTGGCTCCCAACCTCAACTTCGAGAATCCCGATGAATACTCCGAGAAGCTCAACATAGCCCGAACGACGACAGAGACGGAAATCAAGACAGTCTTGAGCAACTCCTTTGGCTTCGGCGGCACGAATAGCGCACTGATAATTACCAAATAACAACACCAAACCTTTAATTGTAACCACTATGAAAAAAGTATTTCTATCCTTGTTTGTAATGATGTTTAGTGTTGCAGCCTTTGCGGGCAACCCTTTGAAAGTCGTCAGCAGTAATGTGGTGTTAAAGACATTCATGAAGGAACAGGCTTCTGCCAATTTGGTGATTGACTGGAAGAATGCCCAGTACGACAACAGGAAGTCGGCAGCCGCAGAGTTCAACGATGACGACGACTATGCTTTCATCCAGAAAGATTGCGCTGAGAAGTTCATCGAAGGCTTCAACGCCAAATCGAAAGGCATCAAGTTGGAACAAGGAAAGGAAGGTGCTGACTACAAGTTTGCAATTACTGTTACCAACTTGGACACTTTCATCAACGTGATGGGTTGGGGGCCTCGTACTGAAGCTAAGATGTGGGGCAACCTGAAGATTACCGATGCCAAAGGCGGCATTGTTGCTGAAATAGAAATTAACGAGGCAGAAGATGGCACAGATTATGTCCGTCGCGAAGCCTTTGGAAAGACCTTTCTCCTATTAGGTCAAAAGGTTGCAAAATTGAAATAATCTTGTCTTTTCAGAGATGAATTTATTTCCTACATTAGAAAGCAGATACACAAAAGAGCAACTCTCCGCTCGCGAAGCTCAAAGGCAGGCAGAGTTCATTGCTTGGGGGCCGATAATATTCCAGGCAACCAGACTGATGCTCAAATTTGGCATCCTCGAGATGCTGAGAGACAGTGAAGACGGACTGACGGAAGCAGAAGTCGTTGAGAAGACAGGGCTATCAAAGTATGCCGTGAAATGCCTCCTGGAAGCCTCCCTCAGCATCGGCACCATCCTCATCGACACAAAAAACGACCGCTACTCCATCTCCAAGACAGGATGGTTCCTGCTCAATGACCCCGCAACAAAAGTGAACATCGACTTCAACCACGATGTCAACTATCAGGGCTTCTTTCACCTGGAAGAGGCGCTCAAGGAGGGACGGCCCACAGGACTGAAATGTTTTGGCGACTGGCCGACGCTCTACGAAGGTCTTTCCTCTTTTCCCGAGCAAGCAAAGGAGAGTTGGCTGAATTTCGACCATTTCTATAGTGAATCCTCTTTCCCAGAAGCACTTCAGATAGTCTTCGGAGAGCACTTTGCCCGTTCGCTCTATGACGTGGGCGGCAACACAGGGGAGTGGGCTCTGAAATGTGTCGCCTATGATGAAGACGTGGAAGTTACAGTCCTCGACCTTCCTCAGCAGATAAAAATGATGCGGGAGAACATCGCAGGCAGGCCAGGTGCAGAACGCATCAAGGGATACGGCATCAATCTGCTCGACAAGGAAGCCATGTTCCCCCGGCGCGAAGGTGGCCTCGATGCCATCTGGATGTCGCAATTCCTCGACTGCTTCAGCGAAGAAGAGATTGTCAGCATCCTCTCCAGAGCAAAGGAAGCGATGGACAAGGACACACGCCTCTTCATCATGGAGCTCTTCTGGGACCGCCAACGCTTCGAGCCTGCAGCTTTCTGTCTCACGATGACCAGCCTCTACTTCACGGCAATGGCCAACGGCAACAGTAAAATGTACCATAGCGACGACATGAAACGTCTCATCCGTCAGGCAGGCCTGGAGATAGAAAGCATTCACGATGGGCTGGGACAAGGGCACAGCATCGTGGTATGTAAGTAAAATGAATAATGGTAAACATATAACAAAATGAATAGAAGCGAGATTGAAGAAAAAGTAAAGCATTTTTTAATAGAAGAACTCGAGATAGACGAAGACAAGATATATCCCGAAGCACGCCTGAAAGAGGACATGGACATAGACAGTCTGGACTTTGTCGATATTGTGGTCATCGTGGACAAGTACTTCGGGTTCAAGTTGAAAGCAGAGGAGATGGCAGGCATAGACACCTTCGCCAAGTTCTGCGACTATATTGAGAGCAAAGTGAGCTGATATGGCAGAACAAGTGTGGGCAGGTACGACGTATGGCAACGAATGGATGCACAAGTGGCTCATCCGTATGCTTCGGTATATCGATGTGCGCATCTTGTACCTCTTCCTAGCCGTCTTCATCATCCCTGTCTGCCTAGTAGTGAACCCAAGCCGAGGCATTGCCTATCGCTACTTCCGTCGACGCATTGGTTACGGCAGGCTGAAGTCTGCTTGGAAGACTTACGTCAACCACTGTCTCTTCGGTCAAGTTGTGGTCGATAAATTCGCAATGTACGCCGGCAAGAAGTTTAAAATAGAGATTGAGGGGTACGACAAGTTTATTGAACTCACGAAACATCAGGAGGGATTCGTGCAATTGAGCGCTCACATCGGCAACTACGAGATAGCGGGTTACACACTTGTCTGCAGGGACAAACGCATGAATGCCCTGGTCTTTGCCGGAGAAAAAGCCTCCGTCATGCGGAATCGAGACAAGATGTTTGCTGGCACGAACATTAATATGATTGCCATTCAGCCAGACATGAGCCACCTCTTCGAGATAGACCAGGCACTTCAAGACGGTGAAATAGTCAGCATGCCTGCCGACCGCATCAACGGCTCACCGAAGTTCCTTGAACATGACTTCCTTGGGGCAAAAGCGAAGTTCCCGCTCGGCCCCTTCTCTGTTGCCACCATACGAGCGCTCGATGTCTTGACTGTCAACGTTCTGAAAACATCGGCCACGGGTTACAAGATATATGTAACGCCACTTCCCTACGACAAGAGCGCGACACGGCAAGAACAGATAAGGCAACTCTCGAAGGCTTATGTCGCTGAACTCGAGAAACGAGTCAAGCAATATCCCGAGCAATGGTACAACTATTTTGAGTTCTGGCAAGAAGGATAAAAGTATGATTCACGTATTGTCCGCCAACATAACCTCGCCTCTTGGCTTCACCACAGAGGAGAACTATCAGGCAGTCTTGTCTGGCTGCTCTGCCCTGAAGCGCTATGAGGGTTTGTGGGGATTGCCAGAGCCATTCGCCGCGTCTCTCTTTACTGAGGAGCAGAAAGCCGCGCTTGCCATTGAAGGGTACACTTTCTTCGAAGCGCTTGCCATTCGCTCCATCCGCAAGGCCCTCACATACACTTCACTTGGCAATGATATATCGAGAATCGTCCTCATATTGAGTACGACGAAAGGCAGTATTGAGGCTTTGGGAGAGGAGCGTTACTATCCCTCCAAGGCGGCACAGAGAATTGCCGAGGCTATCGGGCTGAACACAAAGCCCATCGTGGTTTGCAATGCCTGCGTCTCTGGCCTATCCGCACAACTTCTCGCCAATCATTTGCTTTCGGAGGGCATCTACGACTATGCCATCATTGTGGGAGCAGAGGTTCAAAGCAAGTTCATTGTGTCTGGTTTCCAGTCTCTCAAGGCAGTTTCAGAAGAGCCTTGCCGTCCTTTCGACATTGAGAGGAACGGCCTCAACCCAGGTGAAGGAGCTGCCACCATTGTCTTTGCGAGGACTAATTCCGAGGAGAGTTGGTGCCTGACGGATGGAGCAACACGCAACGATGCCTATCATCTTGTCTCGCCATCGCCGCAAGGAGAGGGCTTGACTGCAGCCATCGAAGCTGCGATGAAAGGTCGCGACAAGACCAAGCTTGCAACAGTTTGTGTGCATGGAACTGCCACACTCTACAACGACCAAATGGAATCGAAAGCCATCGAGAGAGCTGGTTTATCGGACATTCCCTTGTCTGCTCTCAAAGGTTACTACGGACATACCATGGGAGCTGCTGGAGTGCTTGAAACCATCCTGACCATGAGAGCTACAGACGACGGGCTGGTCCTTCCTTCGAAGGGCTTTACGGAACTTGGCATCAGCGGAAAAGTCAGCATCTCTGGCAAGCCTCAATCGACAAATAAGACTGCCTTCCTGAAGATTATGTCAGGCTTTGGAGGCTGTAATGTTGCGGCAATGTATGAAAAGACTACAGACTGCGGAATACAGACAACAGACAAAGCGAAGCTTGTGAAGTCCCATACCATCAAGCTTTCCTCTGAGGATGGGACTTCCTTGACTGACATCTACAAGCAACAGATAGGGAATTATCCCAAGTTTTACAAGATGGACATCCTGTCGCGACTGGCATTCGTGGCTACTGAGCTGCTTCTGAAAAATGGTCAATGGTCAATGGTCAATGGTCAATGGTCTGTCATCCTCTTCAATCACTCTTCCTCGATTGTTGCAGACCGCCAATTCCTCGACACGATTAAGGATGCTGAGAACTTCTTCCCAAGCCCCTCCGTCTTCGTTTACACCTTGCCAAACATCACAACAGGCGAGATTGCAATACGTCATCACCTATGTGGCGAGACCTCTTTCTACATCCTTCATGAGAAAGATGAAACACTGATGCAACAGATATTGGAAGCCACACTTTCCGCAACAAAAGCCCGAAACGTCATTAGCGGCTGGATTGATGCAGAATCAGATACAGATTTCGAATGCGATTTATCAATGTACAACAAAATATCAAACGAATAATATGGAACAACTTATCAAGGATTTGAAGCTACAAATCAAGAATGCACTCAATCTCGAGGAACTCTCTTTGGAGGAGTTCGACGAGAATGCGCCCCTCTTTGGTGACGAAGGAATCGGTCTCGACTCTATCGACATTCTCGAAATTATCGTGTTGCTGGAGAAGGAATACGGCATTCGTTTGGCTAATCCGAAAGAGGGAAAAGCCATTTTCCAAAGTGTAAAGACCATCGCAGAATACGTTCAGGCAAATCGAAAGAAGTAGGTAAATGAGTGTTGCAATAACTGGTTTTGGCATTTTAAGCGCGATTGGAAACGACGCTTCGGCAGTCTTGAGTTCCCTCAAAGCAGGAAAGACTGGCATCGGTCCCATGCGTTATCTCAGGTCGAGCCACAAGGAACTGCCTGTCGGAGAGGTGAAACTCTCTGATGAAGAAATGCTGCGGATGCTTGGTCAGGACGAGAAAGCGATCATTAGCCGCACCGTCCTGATGGGAGCTATCGCGATTCGCCAAGCTTTGGAACATGCCAATATTGACACGCAAGGGAAGCGCGTTACAGTCATTTCCGGCACAACCGTTGGTGGAATGGACATTACAGAACGCTTTTTCAAGCAGATTAAGGACGACGATGCCTTGTTGCCTCTCTTGGAGAAGCACGATTGCGGCAGTTCCACTCGCGAGATGGCCGACCTTGCAGGGCTGAAGGAAGCACAGGTTTGCACAGTTTCTACGGCCTGTTCTTCTGCAGTCAACGCCATTATTCTTGGCTCGGAAATGCTCAAGAACAACGAGGCAGACATCGTCATTGCCGGTGGAACTGAAGCTCTAAGCCTGTTCCACCTCAACGGATTCAACTCGCTGATGATTCTCGACAAAGAACAATGCCGTCCTTTCGACAAGAATCGAGCTGGTTTGAACCTTGGCGAAGGAGCCGCTTTCGTTGTGCTACAAAGCCAGCCCCACTTTATCTCCCCCCAAGGGAAGCGTATCGTAATCCGCGGTTACGGCAATCGATGTGATGCTTTTCACCAGACGGCTTCTTCCGAGAATGGTGAGGGAGCTTTCCTCGCGATGAGCGAAGCCTTGCAAATGGCCGAGCTGCAACCAGATGATATTCAGTATATTAATGCTCACGGCACAGGCACTCCGAACAATGATGCCAGCGAAAGTGCAGCCATTCGGCGTGTCTTTGGAGAAAAGATTCCACTCGTTTCGAGCACGAAAGGCTTTACTGGTCACACAACTTCTGCTTCTGGAGCGATTGAGACGGTTATTTGCATCCTCGCTCTTCTCAACGACTTTGTGCCCTCGAACTATGGTTGGAAGGAGCAAGACGAAGCATGCATAGAGCCTTACGCTAATTCAAAATTTATAAATTCAAAATTCAAAATCTCTCCTTTGGAGAGTATCCTCTGCAATTCCTTCGGTTTTGGAGGCAACGATTCGGCTTTAATAATAAGTAAAAGCCCCCTCCCCGCTCCCCCTTTGGGGGAGTGCCTAAGACAGGAAACGTGCATTTTGGGAGAGTGCATCATTGATAATGTAGAGCAACTTGGCGAGCTTCGCGAGTTCGTTTCCGCTGGCGAAGCACGAAGGATGAGCAAGCTGATGAAGGCTGCTACCATTTCTTCCCTAAAAGCACTTCGTGAAGCAGGCATCGAGACGCCTGATGCCATCATCACGGCTACCGCTTTCGGAATGCTCGAGACAAGCGAGAAGTTCCTCGTCGATATGCTCGAAAATGGCGAAGAAACCCTGAGCCCTACCCTATTCATGCAAAGCACGCACAACACTTTGAGTTCCGCTATCGCCATTCGGACCAAGTGTCACGGATACAATATGACTTACAGTCAGGGCAAAGACTCGCTCGAATGGGCACTTCGCGACGCTCGAAGACTGATTGGGACGGGCAAAGCGAAGACTGTTCTCGTGGGTTATCACGATGAAGCCACACCGACTTTCCAGGAGTTTTTCCGTCGTATGGGAAAGCCCGTTCCACAGGAAATCTACTCTCGCAGCATAGTCCTCGGAGCCACGAAAAACGCCTGATTAAATCCCACCTACAGGAGCGCCTTCAAACATGGCACGTGATGATGGCCAACGTCACACGTGACGATTGCAATTTAACAACGTGACGTTTGCATTTTAACAACGTGACGTTTGGCAACATTCCACGTTATGTTTTCTGACTCGACGAAATGCATGTGTATTAACTCAATAAGAAAAGAGTTAATTTATTTGGCGTTTCGCTCTCCTTTTTGTATCTTTGCAAAATAATTCGATACGTATGCAACTATTACCTTTAGCGATAATTCAGAGCCTTTTGCTTGTTGGAGGACAAGTTTTCCTGAAGCTGGCCCTCGCCAAGATGCAGCCTTTCGGCTGGAACTGGCACTTCTGGAGCGATTTGCTCACGAACTGGCAGTTCGCGCTTTGCGGCCTTCTCTATGCAGCAGGCACAATCCTCTGGTTCTACATCATCAAGCATTTCCCCTTCAGCATGGCGTATCCTTTGGTCTCGCTCAGTTATGTTTTCGGCATGATAGCGGCAATAGTGGTCTTCCACGAAGAGGTGAGTCTGACGAGATGGCTGGGCGTGTTGCTCATTATGGCAGGGTGTTATTTTATAGCAAAGTAAAGAAATGAAACGATTAATATTGTCTGTTGTCTGTTGTCTGCTTTCCGTTGTCCTGACTGCACAAGGCCTCAGCGAGCAGAAGATCATCCAGAAGATGACCGCTTCGGCAGAAGCAATCCGGACTGTCAAGTGCAATTTCACCCAGAAGAAGCAGTCGAAAATGCTCAAGGGAGAGCAAGTGTCTGAGGGAAAGATGTTCTGTCAGCAGCCAGACAAACTGCGATGGGAATACACTTCGCCCAAGCCGAGCACGCTCGTCCTCGACGGAACTAAGGCCCAACTGCTGAAAGGAGGCGAGCAAGGGACAAGGAACAAATTCGTCGGCGAAATGGCGCGAATGATCATGAATAGTGTTGCAGGCAAATGTCTGACTGACAGCAAGACCTTCCTCGTCTCGGCAAAAGAGATGCCGACCGAGTATGTGGCAACCCTCGTCCCACAGAAAAAGGACATGAAACGGCTTTACGCAAAGCTCGTCCTGCACTACGACATCAAGCAAGAAACCGTAACCGAGATAGAGCTATACGAGAAAAACGGAGACAGAACCCTAATCGAACTGCATGACATCAGCATCAATGGAAAGTAAGAAGACACTTCACGACAGAGGCATCTGCGTGTTAATTCCCACTTACAACAATGTGGGAACCATCGCCGATGTGGTTCGTCGTGCCCTTACCCATTGCCTGGATGTGATAGTTGTCGCTGATGGATGTACTGACGGAACACTCGAAATCCTCCAAAACATCGAGGGAATCACCATCGTTTCCTATGCCAAGAATGCAGGCAAAGGCTGCGCCCTGAAACGAGGCTTCAAGAAAGCCCTCGAGATGGGGTTCGCCTACGCCATCACTTTGGATGCCGACGGTCAGCACTTTCCCGAAGATATTCCCACAATGCTTCAAGCCAACCAGAAACATCCGGGAGCCCTCATCGTGGGAGAAAGAAAGGGGCTTGAGGAGATGGAGCGAAGCAAAGGCAGCAAGTTCGCCAATGCCTTCGCCAACTTCTGGTTTGCCATTCAGACGGGACGTCGCCTTAAAGACACTCAGACAGGCTTCCGTCTCTATCCCTTGAAAAAGCTTCGTGGACTCTCGCTCCTCACCTCTCGCTACGAAGCAGAACTCGAGCTCCTCGTCTTCGCCTCGTGGCACGGCATCAAGATAGTTTCTGTGCCAGTCAATGTCTACTATCCAAAGCCAGAAGAACGCGTATCGCACTTCCGCCCAATCGCAGACTTCTCGCGCATCTTCGTGCTCAACACCATACTCTGCATACTGGCCATCGTCTATGGTTTGCCACTTGCCATCTGGCGAGGACTCATGACTTTCCTGCGCACCACATACGCCCTTCTGTTCTTCATCTTGTCCGTATTCCTCATCCTCACGCCAGCAGCAATGCTCTATCTGGCTTTCACGAAGGACTTGGAAAAGAAGCGAATGGGCATGCACAAGCTGCTTTGGAACTTCTCGAGATTCGTCACGATTTGGCACGGAATACCTGGCGTCAAGTTCTCTGTCGGCAATCCGCACAAGGAGAACTTTGAAAAACCAGCCATCATCATCTGCAACCATCAGTCGCATCTCGACTTGATGACGATGCTCATCCACACCCCCAAGCTCGTATGTCTGACGAAAGACTGGGTATGGAACAACCCCTTCTATGGTTACATCATACGCAATGCTGAGTTCTATCCCGTTTCG
Source organism: uncultured Bacteroidales bacterium (assembly GCA_902779315.1). GTDB lineage: Bacteria > Bacteroidota > Bacteroidia > Bacteroidales > Bacteroidaceae > Physcousia. The sequence continues at coordinate 28,261 of CACZBC010000019.1, forward strand.
GAAGGGACTGAAACCCTAATGCCGAAACTCAAATCATTAGTAGAAAGAGGTTACAGTATCACAGTGTATCCAGAAGGGACACGTTCGCCAGATTGCTCCATCACACGCTTCCATCAAGGCGCTTTCCACCTGGCTCAGCAACTCGAACTGGATATCTTGCCGCTCGTACTGTATGGAGCAGGCAAAGCCTTGCCTAAGAAAGAAAAGCATCTCCACAAGTGGCCAATCAGAATCGAGATAGACAAACGCATCAGCCCAGAGGAGTTGCAGTCGCATGGAGACACGACAATGGCTCAAGCATCAAGCCTCAGGAAGTACTACAAAAAGCGTTATGCCGAAATGGCAAACAGAATAGAGCAAGATGTCTAAGGTCATCATCATAGGTTCAGGACTTGGCGGCCTCACGTGTGGCTTTATCCTTCAAAGGAATGGATATGATGTGACCATCCTCGAACAAGGTCATCAGATCGGTGGATGCCTGCAATGTTTCACGCGTCAAGGCGTCAAATTCGAAACAGGAATGCACTTCATCGGCAGTGCTGCCAAGGGTCAGACCATGCATCGGATGATGAACTTCCTTGGTTTGGCCGACGTAAAGCTCAGTCCTCTCGACCCAAAAGGCTACGACACCATCGCTCTTTCTGGCGAAACATTTCGCTTCCCAAACGGCAGAGAAGCATTCATCGAACAGATGAGCAACTACTTTCCTAAGGAAAAAGACAACTTGCGACGCTATGCCAGCCTTGTTGCACGCATCGCTTCGGCTTCGACGCTCAACTCCTTAACATCCGAAGAACGCAACCTTGCCGCAAATACAGAGTACCAAACACGAAGCATCAACGAGGTGCTCGAAGAACTCTTCCACGACGAAATGCTGCGAAATGTCCTCGTCGGCAACTTGCCCCTCTATGCTGCAGAACGTGACAAGACGCCATTCTCGCTGCATGCCTTCATCATGGACTTCTATAATCAAAGTGCTTTCCGAGTTGTTGGAGGCAGCGACACCATTGCCCATTCCCTTTCTAACTCTATAAAAAGGATGGGCGGACAAGTGCTTACGGACAAGAAAGTCTGCCGAATCCGCTGTAACGAAACGCAAGCAACAGGCGTTGAAACTGCCGACGAATGCTTCTTTCCTGCTGATTATATCATCAGTACAGTGCATCCTGCTCGACTTATGGAAATGCTCGACACCAAACTCATCCGTCCTGCTTTCCGTTCTCGCCTCAGCAACATTCCCAACACGACTGGTTGCTTCTCCATTTATATAAAGTTCAAGGATAGCACGATGCCGTACATGAACACGAACCTCTACGGCTATCAAACCTCTTCTCCCTGGAACTGCGACCAGCACGACTTCCTCTACATGCACATGTGCCACAAGGATAAAGCAGACTTCGCACAGAGTGGCGTAGTGCTTTCATACATGAAGATAGATGAAGTGGAGAGATGGAAAGGGACACATGTCGGGCATCGCGGGGCAGATTACGAGGCCTTCAAACGCCAACATGCAGAGCAACTGATACAAGATGTCGAGAAGTACCAACCTGGTATTGCAGCCGCAATCGAAACCTACTACACCTCTACCCCGCTCACATACCTTGATTACACAGGTACGGAAGGCGGTTCAATGTATGGTGTTGCTAAGGACATCCACCTTGGTCCCGCAGGTAGAGTGCCTTACAGGACTAAGGTTCCCAACCTGTTCCTTGCTGGTCAGAATGTCAATTCACATGGCATGATGGGCGTCCTCGTAGGCACTATCGTAACATGCAGCGAGCTTTTCAAGTTTTCAAACCATGAAATCGTGAATTATTTCAATGACTAAGGTACTCATCATAGGCGGCGGACTCGGAGGTCTTTTCTGTGGAGCAATCCTTGCAAAGGAAGGCTTGAAGGTGACTGTCCTCGAGAAGAATGCGGCAATAGGCGGCGGGCTTCAAAGCTTTACACGCTTTGGCGAGGTCTTCGACACCGGCATGCACGTGGTAGGAGGGCTGCAGGAAGGCGGTAACATAAGACGCCTACTCGAGTATCTTGGCATATGGAACAAGGTACATGTCGAGGCCATTCCTGCTGATTGTGCTGACCTTCTTTACTTCGCAGAAGATAAGCATTACTATCGGATAGCATCTGGCAAGGAGCAATTCGTCGCGTCTTTAGCGAAAGATTTCCCTTCGCAACGCGACAACCTCACTCGCTATGTGGATGCGATGTACAGCCTTGTCGAGGAGATGGATCTCTTTCATTTACGTCCCGGGGCGCGTGACATCTTCTCGCATAGCGAAGAATTCAGCATGGCAGCCGATGCTTTCATTGCCAAGTACATCAATGATGAGCGTCTGCGAAAAATAGTGGCATACGTCAACCCACTCTATGGAGGTCGTGCCAATACCACGCCAGCGTTCATTCATGCCACTATCTCTGTGCTTCACATTAATGGTCTCTGTCGCTTTGCAGGCGGTAGTCAACTGTTTGCAGAGACACTTGGCGACTTCATTAAGGAACATGGTGGAGAGATTCTTGCCAACGAAGAAGTACAGCACATCCATACTGAAGGGCGAAACATAACAGGTGTCACAACTCGGGGAGGACAGCATTTCTCTGCCGATTACTACATCTCGGATATTCATCCTTGCACTTTGCTTGCACTCTTCGATGAGCCTAAAGCTCTGCCCAAGGCTTACAGGATGCGTCTCGAAGACATTCCAAACACCTGCTCTGCCTTTCTCATCTATCTGAAACTCAAGCCCGATTCGTTTCACTTCCTTAACCATACAGGTTATTACATGCAGAACTATGAGGAAATATGGGACATTGCAGAAGCAAAACACGCGTGTTTAAATGGTTTCCTCTACATGACGCCACCAGAAATCGAACAAGGCAAATTTGCCAAGAAGATGATTATTGCTGCCCCCATGAACTGGCAGGAAGTGGCAAGTTGGGCAGGGACAACACTCGGTCATCGCAGTCAAGACTATCTTACTTGGAAGCAAGCCAAGGCCGATGAACTGCTTGACAGAATGGAAGAGATGTTCCCTCGCTTCCGCGACAGCATTGAAGGCATCAACACAGCTTCGCCTCTGACCATCCGCGACTACTATGGCGTGAAAGAAGGAGCTATGTTTGGATACGCAAAAGACTGCAAGAACATGGCACTCTCACAGGTTCCTGTCGTCACAAAGATACCGAACCTCCTGCTCACAGGCCAGTGTGTTAATCTGCACGGATTCTGTGGTGTACCGCTCACAGCAATTAATACTTGCGAAGCTATACTCGGCAGAAACTATGTGCTTAATAAGATTTGAACCTATGAGAACACGCTTTGCAATAGTACTCTTATGCTGCATGCAAGCCTTTGCACAAGCTCCCATGAAACTTTGGAGCGGCACAAAGACCAAAGCTAAGGCTGTCACATTGACTCCATACCTGGCAAATAACGACTCCCCATCAACGGCTGTCATCGTCTGTCCGGGTGGCTCGTATAGCTGGCTCGACATGAAAACAGAAGGGACAAAAGTTGCTCGATGGCTACAGGCAAACGGCATCTCTGCCTTTGTGCTGAAGTATCGTGTTCAAGGCATCGTGCCATATATCACACATTCACGCCTTATTTTCAAAGGGCATCAATACCCCGATGCTATCAATGACCTGCAAAGAGCCCTATCTTATGTGTATGAACATGCTGAAGAGTATGGTGTCAATCCCAATCGCATCGGCGTGATGGGTTTCTCGGCTGGTGGACATCTGGCGTTATCTTCAGTGATTAATAACCAACATACAATAGGTAATTCTGATTCCCCTGCTTTCGTAGCAGCCATCTATCCTGTTGTTAGCATGTCGCATCCCTGCACTCATAAGCGCTCCAGACGTGCTTTGCTAGGCGAACACAGGAAATACGACAAGGCTATGCGCGACTCACTTTCTATCGAGAAACATGTCACGAAAGGTTGTCCGCCAGTCTTTCTTGTTAATTGCAAGGACGATCCTGTCGTGAAGTACCGCAATTCAGAACTTCTTGACTCTGCCATGACGGCACAAGGCATTAAGCATCGCTACATACAATATCGTACAGGTGGACACGGCTTCGGCGCTTCTGAAACAAGAGGCACCACAGAATGTCGTGCTTGGAAAAACGAGTTTCTCACTTGGATAAAAAGTCTTGCAACATGACAACACTCGAGTTCGAAGATATTCGCCCATACTTTGAAGAGGAGATACCTGCAGCGATGCAGCGCATAGCCTGTAGCGAAGAGTTTCCTCTGCTTGCCTCATACGTCTTCCCCGACCGCACAACTGAGGAGGTTCGGCAGGAAGTGATGGGCTACAAGACTATCCGCGAGTTCCAACTCGGCGTGATGTATCATGCCAATAAGCAGATTCTCAGAAGAAGTTCGACTGGTCTCACCTATTCAGGCATCGAGCGTCTTTCGCCAGAGAATAACTATCTTTTCGTCTCCAACCATCGCGACATCATGCTCGATGCATCGTTGATGCAGAACATTTTGACAGATAACGGGTTCGACACATGCTATATAACCTTTGGAGAAAACCTGATGCGAGGGCAGTTAGTCATCGATGTGGGAAAGAGCAATAAGATGTTCAAAGTGGCTCGACCTGGGGCAAATGCGCGTGAGTTCTACAGGAACTCGCTCATCCTCTCGCAGTACATCCGCCACGTCATTACGGAGGAACACCAATCCATCTGGATTGCACAACGCAACGGACGCACTAAAAATGGCATAGACCGCACGGACCAAGGCATTATTAAAATGTCCGGAATGTCGAAGACGAAAGACCGCGTAGCGTCACTCGCCGAGTTAAACATAGTGCCGGTTGCTATCTCGTATGAATGGGAGTCGTGCGACATACTCAAGGCAATCGAGCTGCACGAACGAAGAAAAGGTCCCTACACAAAGCGACCAGGCGAGGACCTGAACAGTATCCTTACAGGAATCACGCAACAGAAAGGACGCATACATCTCTCCTTCTGCGAACCTATTACCGCCACGCTTCTGCAAGAGTTACCAAACGGCACCGCAAACGAGTTCCACAAACAAGTGGCGAGACTGCTCGACCAGCGTATCTGCTCGGCTTATCACCTCTTTCCCAACAACTTTGTTGCCCATGACCTCTTGCTCGAGAACAATGCCTATCGGCAGATGTACACAGAGGAAGAGAAGGAAGCTTTCGTCAGACACATCTCAAAGCTGAACCATTACAAAGAAAAATATGACTTCCAAGTTCTGAGGGAAATCTTCCTCGGCATTTACGCGAACCCTATTGACAGCAAAAGTTTGTTCAACCATGATACTTAAGATATTTGACTTCCTCCGCAAACATGCCACCATTCGATGGGCTTCGCTCCTTGTCATAACGATGGCTTTGCTAGCGTCCATCATGCGTCTTTCGTATAAGGAAGACATTCAGGACTTCCTTCCTTTCGGTGAAACAGACAGGGAGCGAATGGCTGTTTATCAGGACATATCGGGCATGAACCGACTCTTTGTTGTTTTCGAAAGCATGGGTAATGCCGAAGAAACGACAGAAGCGATAGATTGTTTCGTGAGTTCCGTTGAGGAGAGCGACACGGCAAATTGGTGCCAAGACCTGCAGGCTACATTCGACCTCGAAAGCCTTTCCGAAACGATGGACTTCGTTTACGCAAACGCGCCACTCTTCCTGTCAGAAGACGACTATAGGCGAATGGACAGTCTTCTCGCTTTGCCAAACTTCATGGACGAGAAACTTGAGGACGACTTGAACGCCTTAATGCTTCCAACAGGCAGCCTTATAAGCGAGAACATCAGTCGCGACCCGCTTGGGTTCTTTACCCCGTTGATGGAAGAACTGCAGCAAACTCAAAGGCAGATGCACTTTGAGATATACGATGGCTACATCTTCACACCCGATATGACAAAGGCCATCGTGATGCTTTCATCGCCTTTCGGCAGTAGCGAAACGAAGAAGAACGCCCAACTTATTACCCTGCTTGACAAATCCATCAAGAAGATGCAAGCAGATTTCCCTGAGGTAAAGGCACGCGTAATCGGTGGTCCGCAGGTTGCTGTGGGTAATGCAAAGCAGATTCTTCGCGACAGTATTTTGGCCGTTTCTTTGGCTGCGATACTCATCTTGGCATTGTTGCTGTATGCTTTTCGCAGGTTCCGGGACATCGTGCTCATCGCCTTGTCCGTTCTTTGGGGCTGGCTCTTCGCTCTTGGAGGAATGGCTTTGGTGCACGACAGTGTCTCGATGATTGTTATCGGCATATCGAGCATTATTATCGGTATTGCAGTCAACTATCCGCTTCACCTTACCAGTCATGCGGGGCATCAACCAGATATCCGTCAGGCCCTTCGTGAAATAACTACGCCTCTCCTAGTAGGCAATATCACGACAGTCGGGGCTTTCCTTGCCTTGGTGCCGCTTAAGTCGATTGCTTTACGCGACCTCGGACTCTTCGCTTCCTTCCTGCTGGTTGGCACTATCCTCTTCGTGTTGGTTTACTTGCCACATCTTTTGAGGACAACAGACAAAGGACAACAGACAACAGACAAGGGAGACCTTTTGAGCCACCTTGCTTCCGTGCAGGTTGACAGGAAGCGATGGTTGGTCGTTTTGGTGGCTGTGATGACTCTAATCTTCGGTTACTTCAGTCTTTCTGTCAAGTTTGATTCCGATGTGTCGAACATCAACTACATGACTGCAGAGCAGAAAGAGGACATGGCTTACTTCCAAAAGTTCTTCGATGGGAATGGTTCGGAAGAGAATGTCGCGCTTTTCCTCCTTTCTTCTGCCAATGATTTCGATGGTGCGCTTGCTTGCTCGGAATCGAAACAGGCTGTAATTGACTCACTTACAGAAGCAGGTCTGATTGCAAACCACCAAGGTGTAAATCGCTTTTTGCCTTCGCTGAAGGAACAAGAAATTCGCATTAACCGATGGAACGAATGGCTTGGAAGTCATCCTGACCTCATTAGTATATTAAATGAGAAAGCGGCTAAGCATGGCTTCTCGGCAGAGGCTTTCTCCGATTTTGCCGACATTATCCAATCGAGACAAACAGCCAAATCCTTCGACGACTTCCTTCCCTTAACCTCCAAAGCCTTTGCTGGAAACGTTTCTCGAGCAGGCAAAAGGGGAAACGCCACGATAGTGGAAACCCTTTCTGTCAAGAAGAAAGACGTCGAACAGGTCAGGAAAGTCTTGCCTGAAGCCTTTGATATCGCCTCGCTTCACTCGTCTGTAGCGGATGCCCTTTCGGGTGATTTCAACTATGTTGGTTGGGCATGTTCGCTCATAGTCTTTGTTTTTCTTTGGCTTTCCTTCCGTCGAATCGAGTTGGCCATCATTTCGTTCATTCCGATGGCAATCAGTTGGATATGGATTTTGGGCATCATGTCTTTGCTTGGCATAAAGTTCAACATTGTCAACATCATTCTTGCAACTTTCATCTTCGGACAAGGCGACGACTATACCATCTTTATGACTGAGGGCTGCATCTCAGAGTACATTCACAAGAAACCTATTCTCGCCCCCTACAAACGCAGCATAATCCTCTCCGCTTTAATCATGTTCATCGGAATCGGCACACTCATCTTTGCCAAACATCCTGCCCTGCATTCGTTGGCTGAGGTCACCATCATCGGCATGTTCTCTGTCGTACTGATGGCTTACCTCGTTCCGCCTTTGCTCTTCAGATGGATGATGAAGCGATTTCCACAACGATTTGAAAAACTATAGAATATGAAAGAACGAATCATTGAACTCCTGACAAACGCGCTTCCAATGGTTAACCTGGAATCGGACTTCCTTTTCAGCGAACTCGATTCTCTTGGCGTGACAACCATTCTGATGCTCCTCTCCGAAGAATACGGCATCACTCTGGAAGCGAAAGACGCAACCCCCAAGAACCTCAAAACCATCGACTCTATCGTCAGAATGGTGGAAGAGAAACTGGGAAGAAATGCCTAGAGGAAAAACATAGCGTGCCACGATTGCAAACGTCACACTAGTAAATTGCAATCGTCACACTAGTAAATCGCAAACATCACACTAGTAAATCGCAATCGTCACACTAGTTAATTGCAAACATAGCGTGCCACGTTTTCGAACGAGGGCAAGAGCATAAAACAGAAGGACATTATTAGGCAGGAAATGAAATGTTGACTTTAGAGGAACATATAGAGCATTTTGCCAAGTTGACGCCAGACAAAGCAGCTGTCATCTGGGGCAATGAAACCCTCTCCTACTCGTCTCTTTGGAAACGCATTCAGGAGAAAGCAAGCCTTTTGAAAGGGGAAGGACTCTCAGAAGGGAAGTCCCATGTCTTCATTTCCAAGCAAGATGCCGACTTCATCATAACCTATTGTGCCACACATCATTGCGGAGGAATTTGCGTCCCCCTCGAAATTTCTACCCCTAAAGAACGCCAGCAACAAATTCACGAAGAAGTGAATGGCAAATGCTTAAATGGCGAATGCTCTGACATTCTGTATACTACAGGAACTACTGGCAAGGCAAAAGGGGTGATGATATCGGCAAAAGCATGGAACGCGAATGCCGAAAACCTGATTGACAGGCTTGGCTTCACCCACGATTTGCTCTTCATCGTTTGTGGTCCGCTCAATCATCTTGGCAGCCTCTCAAAGATATATCCCACACTCATGAGTGGCGGTACATTATATATTATGGAGAGCCTGAAAGACCTCAACGCGTTCTTCTCAGTCTTCGAACTGCCTTTCACGAAGTTCGCGACTTTCCTTGTTCCATCGAGCATCAGGATGCTCCTGCAAGTTGCCTCAAAGAACTTGGCTGCTGTCGCCTCAAAAATTGACTTCATCGAAACGGGAGCAGCTGCAATCTCACAAAGCGATATGGAGTCGCTCTGCAAGCTACTTCCCCACTCTCGCCTTTTCAACACCTACGCTTCGACTGAGACGGGTATCATTTGCAGCTACGAGTTCAGCAAGTACGGCTGCGAGCCAGGCCTCTTGGGAAAGCCGATGAAGCACTCCTCGGTTCGCATCAACGAAGAAGGCAGAGTGGTTTGTTCTGGCCAGACCATCATGACGGGTTATGTTGGCGCTCCAGAACTGACGGCTCAGGTCCTTAGAGGAGATGAAATCTATACCTCCGACATAGGCACTTTGGACAGTCAGGGAATGCTCCGCTTGCAGGGACGGCAGGATGATGTTATCAATGTGGGAGGCTACAAAGTGAACCCTTCGGAAGTGGAAGAAGCAGTAAGTTCGTTCCCACTCGTTGCCGACTGTATTTGCATTCCTGCCCGACATATCCTCCTCGGCACAGTCCCCAAGCTCCTTTATGTCCCCAAACAAGGCAAAGAAGTTAAACCAAAAGACATAGCTGACTTCCTGAAAGAACGCCTCGAAAACTACAAAATACCCCTACTATACGAGTCTGTTGAAGCCATAAAGCACACCTACAACGGCAAACTCGACCGAAAAGCTTACCAAAAGAACTAAGAATATGTTAAAACGAAACCTTTTTAATGCGAAATGGGCACTTATGTCCATGCTTCTTCTGCCTCTCTGCATGATGGCGAAGAAAGAGAGAATTCTGTCACCTGACGGTCTTACCTATCTCGATGTGAAACTCGAAGACGGCCGCCTCACCTACTCTGCCGGCTATCGCCAACTCGTTAAAGCGAAGAAAAAGGGAGCCGTTCCAGACACACTCGACGTGCCGATGCTCCTCGACTCGCCCCTCGGCCTCTACACCAACGTAGCCGACCTGAGCAAAGACCTCACTTTCATTCAAGAGGTACAACCTGAAGGAGGAACGCATAAGCAGCAGTATCACTTGCGACAAGGCAAGCAAAGTGAGATAAGTTCCGAAGAGAATGGTCTCGTCCTCATGCTCACCAATCCTGAAGCAAAGAAGCGAAAACTGATGATGATGGTGGGTTTCCGCGTCTTCAACAATAACATCGCCTACAGTTACCGCATCATGCAAGGACAAGGAAGCCAGACCACAGCAATCGTTGTGACGGGCGAGGCCTCAGGCTTCCGTTTGCCAACAGATGCCACAGCCTTCATCTGTCCGCAGAGCGACCCGATGGTGGGATGGATGCAAACAAAGCCAAGTTACGAAGAAGGATACATCTGGGACGAACCCATCACGAAACGCAGTCAGTACGGACACGGTTGGACCTTCCCTTGCCTCTTCCACGAGGGCGACAAAGGCTGGCTCCTGATAAGCGAAACAGGCGTTAGTAGTAACTATTGTGGAAGCCATCTCAGCGATGCCACACCTGACGGCCTTTTCACCATCGCCTTCCCCATGGAGGGAGAAAACAATGGCTTCGGCAGCACGGGCGCTCAGTTGGGACTGGCCGACTGCAACATCTCTCCCTACGACTGGATGACACAATGGACGCCCTATCGCACCATTACCTTCGGCCCAACATTGAAGCCCATCGTGGAGACCACCATCACGTGGGACGTCGTGGAGCAGCTCTATGAGCCAAGCATTGACTATAAGGGCTCGCGCAACACTTGGTCGTGGATTATCTGGCAAGACGCGAGCATCAACTACGATGACCAAGTGAAGTTCATCGACCTCGCAGCATCACTCGGTTGGGAAGGCTGCCTCATCGATGGTGGCTGGTACGAGAATATCGGTCGAACAGGAATGGAGAAGCTCTTTGCCTACTGCAAGGAGAAAGGCGTACGGCCATGGGTGTGGTACAACAGTAATGGCGGATGGAACAACGCCCCACAAAGTGCCCGCCAGTGCATGCACAACCCTGTCGTCCGCAAGAAGGAGATGAAGTGGCTACGCGATGGCGGTGTGGCTGGCATCAAGGTGGACTTCTTCGGAGGCGACAAGCAAGAGACCATGCGACTCTATGAAGCCATCCTCTCCGACGCTAACGACTTCGGCATTCAGGTCATCTTCCACGGCTGCACGATGCCGCGAGGATGGGAGAAGATGTACCCCAACTATTGCAGCTCGGAAGCCGTATTGGCCAGCGAGAACTTATATTTCAGCCAAGGTTTCTGTGAAATGGAAGCACGCCACGCATGTCTGCATCCCTTTGTCCGCAATACAACCGGCTCGATGGAATATGGCGGAACAGTTCTTCAGAAGCGTCTCCACAAAGACCCAGACAAGGGCAATACGCGTCGTACCTCTGATGCCTTCGAACTTGCTACTGCTATCGTCTTCCAGTCAAGCGGACAGAACTTCGCCCTCACGCCTCGCAACCTCACAGAGCAGCCGAAGTTCGAGATTGATTTCATGAAGCAGGTACCGACCACTTGGGATGAGACGCGCTTCATCGATGGCTATCCTGGGAAGTATGTTGTCCTGGCACGCAGACATGCAGGTCAATGGTACATTGCCGCTCTCAATGCCCAAAATGAACCGCTCAATTTGTCGCTCGACGTCAATGGGTATAATGTGAAGAACTTCATCACAGATGATGGAAACATAGCAAATACAGTATCACTGCCCTTGAAAGCAGATAAAAAGGGAAATGTGAAGTTGACCGTCCTACCTAACGGCGGAGCAGTTTTGTTCTGATCATCTTCCACGAGACAAAACAAATAAGGCTGGCAACCAAAAGTTACCAGCCTATTTTGTTGTTGGATAACTGCGGTTGTCCTTCTAACAGCAGTTTCAAATGCGTTCGCTTATATAGTTCTTCGTACTCAGTTCGTAACACAAAGCCTCCAATTCACGTAAAGACATGCTCTTCACGGAGTTCTCTATCTTCCGTATCAGCTCTTCTCGTTGGACCTCTTCCGATTGTTCAAATCTTGTGTATGCCATATCTTGTTTAATACTTATTCTTTCTCATTGGTTTGGTTGTGTTCAGAGGTCATCTCCAACACTAGGCGTCCACCCTTGAGTAGTTCGCTGACTGGGAAAAAGAATGTCGTGAGGGGCTTGCCATTGAGGGTAGCCTTGTTGACGTACAGATTTTCCTCTGATGTGTTTCGGGCTTCAATAATGAAGTCCTTGCCACGTCCGTAACGCTCGCCAAGATGTATGGTTGTCTTGGGGTAGAGCGGGCTGGCCAACTCGTATATGGGCTCATTCCGGCAACCACCGTCTATCTGGAAAAGTCCTAAAGCTGCCATAACGAACCAAGCACTCATTTGTCCCTGATCCTCATCACCCAGATAGGCATTCCATACGCCATAGCCATAGTAGCGTTCCAGTATGGAACGTGTCCAGCGTTGAGTCAGGTCGGGCCGTCCTGCCCAGTTAAAGAGGAAGGCAAAATGCATGCTCTGCTGATTTCCTTGCACAACGGGGTAATCCCAATAGGCATCTCCGGGTGCATTGTAACGGACAGGCTCACTATTGACGAAGCCCCACTCCAACCTATCCACAAAAGCCTTGCGTCCCATCAAGTCGATAAGGCCACCCACATCCTGTGGTACAAAATAGCTGAGTTGCCATGCATTCCCCTCGACATATTGGGCATTGGCGCCCGACTTGAAGGGCTCGAAATCGGCAGTGAAGCGTCCAAGGCTATCCCGCAGATGAGCATAGCCGTTAACTGGGTTGATGGCATTACGCCACCACGAGGCCCGTTCTGCGAAGATACGTTCTGTCGCGGTATCACCCAGAGAGGCTGCCATCTGCGATACGGTCCAGTCATCGTAGGCATACTCCAAGGTATTGCTGAACCGTCCCTTATCACAAGGAACATAGTGATATTTAAGATAAGACTCAAGGTCTCTGTTGCCTGCAAATCCGCCATCGACATGACGAGTTGCGTGAGTCTGTTGATGCACCATGGCCTCGAGGGCATGATGCCCGTCGAAGTCACGGATACCCATCTGCCATGCTGATACCATGAGAGGTATCTCGTGCTCGGCTACCATAACAGGCACATACTCCATGCCAGCAGGTCCTTTGGCCAGCCAACCACAAGCATCGTACATCGCCAGTTGCGAACGCACCCATCGTGAGCTCCATTCCGGGTAAACGAGATTCCAAACTTGATTGAGGTTCCAAAATGTGTTCCAGAAAGCATCACACCCCAACGCCACATCGTGCTCTGGGTCAGGAAGGCGACGCACCTTTTCGTCTGGTCCTACCCAGTCGCCGTTAACATCGCTATAGCAGTTGCGGCAGAGGGTACGGTAGAGGTTGGTGTAGAAACGCACCTTCTCCTTGACATCATCGGTCTCTATCTCTATGCGTCCTAGGAGTTCGTTCCATGCCTGCCGTTGATGGCATACGACCTTGTCAAAGTCCCATCCGAATGGAACCGTGAGTTCCTCCGTAAGGTTGAGTGCTGCATTCTCTATGCTTACGTATGAGATGGACGAACGCGCCAAGATGCGATGCTGACGCTTCGTGTCAAACTCTACGTAAAAGCCAGCCTTCGAAAGATGTTCGCCCTTAAAGTGTCGCCCAATGAAACATTCGTCATTCAACCAGTATCCGCTGCGCAAAATGGGAGCGTTGAACTCTATGACGAAGTGGACAGTATATTCCTGGTGGGCATCCTGACTCCACACGTTTGGCGTCAACTGATGGGAATAGCCTTCCAGTCGGTAGTCGTCCACCTGACATATCTCGGCATCTTCTATCTTGTAGCCATACTCGGCTGGGATGCTGAGGTCCACCATCACACGGCCGTCCCTGTCCTTGGGGAAGGTGTAACGTTGTATGGCACAACGTGTAGTGGCCGTTGCTTCAAGCTGAATATCGGTATCCGTGAGACGTACGGAATAATAACCGAGCGGCGTCTGTTCGGAGTTTTTGTCAATGCGTGAACGATAGCCCGAATCAGGATCTTTCTCATCGCCTACTTCCGTCTGGAGCGGGCCGTTGGTAGGCATCATGCCAAGGCCAGCCATCGTCCATTCGTGGATGTGACTCATGCACCCGATCGACTCGATACTTGGCTGGTAACCCGCCTGCCATCCTGAGTTTTGATTGTCTGGGCTGAGCTTGACCATACTGAAAGGCATCCACGGTCCTGGAGCAATCATCCAGCGGGAATGACCCGTGCCGATACTTGTGTCGACATAGTCGGCGGGGGTGGCACCCTTCTTGGGTTTATGGTCAGCCAGATCATAGTGGGCCGACTTAACCTTGAGCAAGTGCTTGGAGGCTGTGCTGTCAGCCAGACGGAGAGCTGTACCCTCAAGCGTCACGGCATCAAAAACCACCCACGATCCCTCGAGAATAGTGAACGTGATGAAGTTGTCGCCACACCTGAGGTCAGATGCGACGAGTGGCACCTCAAGGGTCATACCCGGAGTACAGTCGTAGCGCCCCATCACAGCATCGTCTCCCGATGTACCCTGCAACTGAAACGTCCGACTAAGTTCACCCACTTGCACTTTGAGCAGCGACCCAGCGGGATGAGCATCAACAAGCTTGATGCGAAGGACGGCGCGAGCTTTCTTGCTCACATGGCTAAGGCAGAACAGAACGTTAGCGCTGTGCACACGTTCACCTGCCGTGGGGCTTGTCCCGGCCCATCGGTCCTTTGGGCCAGGCAGAACATAGCAGAAGTCCTGTGCTGGAATGGAATGTCCGACAACAAAGAAGCGGTCCTCATAACCAAAATCAGACTTTACATAATCCTCGTAGCCATCAGGAGCAAGAGCAAACTCAGCGGCACTTCCGTCTGGTGTACCTATCTGCCAAATGACATTGTTGGCCTTTGCGGTAAGGCAGATAAGGCTAAGAACTATGTTCGCTGCTATCTGTTTCCTTGTCATACTGCTTATTGTTGCGTATTAACAGAATTGGAACTTTTCTGCTACAATACTTGTATATTGCTTTTCCTGTGACAAAGTTAAACATTTTGTTTGGATTTCCGGGCAGGAAATTTCTGATTTGATAGGTTTAGAGGCACAAAATACTATTCCTATTGTTTAAAATGCCCTAACGATATAAGGTTATAGCAAACGAATGCTGCTATCTAAGTCCGACACAAGTCAAGTTTCAAATATCCTGAGACTTTTATGTGAAAGGCTTTTTTCTTTGCCCTTTACTCTTAATTCATAACTTTTTCGTAAATTTGCAGAGAAAATTGCTACTATAGCAGAGTCGAATGAAAAGAATATGCGTATCATATGTTAGGAGCAATTATAGACAACATTGTCGAAAGCTGATTTGAAATAAAACTATCAAATTATGAATAAGATTGTCATTGCAACTATATTCACTTGCCTTCTATGTATATTCAAAACACAGGCGCAAACAAGAACATTTGAAATTCGACATAATGTTCCTTTAGACTCTATCCGTCTGAGCGACCCTGCTATACTTGCAGACCAAAAAACTAAGATGTATTACATGACCGGCACAGGCGGAATGATGTGGCGCAGTCCTGATTTGAAACTATGGGAAGGGCCTTACCGAGTGACCGAATTTGACAAAGACTCGTGGATGGGATCGCACCCTATGATCTGGGCAGCAGAACTACATCAGATAGGAGACGGATGGTACTATTACTTCGCCACTTTCACTAACCGCGAAGTAAAAATCGACACCGTTCGAGGTAATGTCATTGAGCGCAGAGCTTGTCAGGTGCTACGTTCCGACAATCCCATGGGACCTTATCGTACATTTGGCGATGCCACATATCTGCCAACCTATCGTCCTACGCTTGACGGAACTTTTTGGCGTGATACTGACAACAAGCCCTATATGGTTTTCTGTGGCGAATGGTTGCAGAACTGGAACGGTACCATCGAGAAAATTGAATTGAAGCCTGATTTTAGCGGTACTGTTGGTGAACCGAAGATTCTTTTCCGTGCAAGCGATTCACCTTGGAGCCGCGAAAAGGACAGCGAGGGAAACATTACATGGAACAAAGTGACAGATGGCCCATGGCTGTTCCGCACCGGCACAGGCCGCTTAGGCATGTTATGGACTTCATGGGTGTTTGGTGAATACACTCAAGGAGTGGCGTATTCAGAAAGCGGGACGCTTGACGGTCCCTGGATTCAGGAACCCAATCCCATTACGCCTCCGAACTATGGCCATTCTATGCTTTTCCAACGTTTTGATGGCCAGTGGATGATGTCAGTACATAGCCACGCCAACGACTCCAGAGGTCGTACAATCCGTATTCCCCACCTTTTTGAGGTTGACCTGTCTGGTGACAAACTGATTATAAAATGATTTGAGAAAAGAATAAAAATGAAATACGGAGTTATTGGGTCAGGTGCCATTGGAGGATATTATGGAGCGACATTAGCTCGTGCAGGACAGGAAGTGCATTTCCTGCTTCATAGCGATTATGAGTATGTCAGAGCGCAAGGTCTGCAGGTTGACTCCTGCGATGGGTCGTTCCATCTGACAGATGTCAACGCCTATCAGCATACAGAGGACATGCCGCTTTGCGATGTGGTGCTAGTTTGTTTGAAATCAGTCAATAACAGTATGCTGAATTCGTTGCTGCCACCTTTGCTCCATCAGCAGACTTTGGTGGTGCTCATTCAGAACGGCATTGGTATAGAGGAGGATGTTCAGAAGATGTTCCCTAATGTACAACTGGCTGCAGGACTGGCATTCATCTGCTCTGCCAAGACAGAACCCGGACGTGTGAATCACCAATGTTATGGCAGCATCAATCTGGCAAATTACTCTTGCAAGGACGAAACGCTGATGCAGAAAGTTGTTGATGAGCTTCGCCTTGCAGGCATTAAGGCGGAACTTGTGGAATATCATGAGGCACGCTGGAAGAAAGCAGTATGGAACATGCCGTTCAATGGCATGACCGTCGCCTTGCATACCCAGACAGACCTCCTGCTGAAAAACGAAGCAACCAGAAAACTGATTCGTGAGCAGATGATGGAGGTGGTGGGTGCTGCCCGGCACTTAGGCATCAAGAACCTTGACAGTTCGTTTGTAGACAAGATGATTGAAACAACCGAT
Source organism: uncultured Bacteroidales bacterium (assembly GCA_902779315.1). GTDB lineage: Bacteria > Bacteroidota > Bacteroidia > Bacteroidales > Bacteroidaceae > Physcousia. The sequence goes on from CACZBC010000019.1 coordinate 45,151, forward strand.
TCTATGACGCCTTATTCTCCTTCCATGCGACTTGACTATGACTTCCATCGCCCCATGGAACTATACTATATTTACACTCGTCCCATAGAGATTGCCCGGGAGGCAGGCTACAAGATGCCGAAGCTGGAGATGTTGGAGGCTGAGTTAAGATTTCTGGAAAAACAAAACGAAAAGAAAGAGCGATGAATTGGATATAAGTATTACGAATAAATAATAGATATATGATAGACCAGATTATTGAATACAACAAGTCATTCGTCGAGAAGAAAGGCTACGAGAAGTATTTGACGGACAAGTACCCAGACAAGAAGTTGGCTGTGCTGTCATGTATGGACACACGTTTGACAGAACTGCTTCCTGCCGCTCTTGGACTGAAGAATGGTGACGCAAAGATTATCAAGAACGCTGGGGGCTTGGTGATTTCGGCTTTCGACTCGGCCATGCGTAGCCTGATTGTCGCCATATACGAATTGGGGGTGCAGGAGATTATGGTGGTGGCTCACTCTCATTGTGGTGCCTGCCACATGAGCTACGACCACTTTCACCATGAAATGATTGCTCGTGGTGTGACAGACGAGACACTCGACACTATCCGCAAGTGCGGAATAGACCTCAATCAATGGCTGGAGGGCTTCAAAGACACTCCAACCTCTGTCCGCAAGACAGTTGATACTATCAAGACACATCCGTTGGTGCCAAAGGATATTGTCGTCAGGGGCTTCATCATCGACTCCGAGACAGGAGCTTTGGAAGAAATTTACTAAGACGGTGGATTACTTGCCAAAAGACCCTGCCATATTGGTTTCGAGCGTGAATATGCTGCTTCGCGATGAGGAGTTTGACACGTTGGAGTCCTTGTGCTACAACTTTGGTGCTGAACCTGAAGACATAAAGAACTATCTCTACGGACACGGATTCGTATATAGCGAACAGCAAAAGCAGTTCCGCCCCATTGGATATGATGAAAACTTATAATAGGTATGAGTAAAATTATCGTCGCCATCGACTCGTTCAAAGGGTGCCTGACTTCGGCTGAAGCGAATCAGGCTGCGGCAGGCGGTATTCGTGAACGGATTCTTGATGCTGATGTGACACAGATTCCCGTCAGTGATGGTGGCGAAGGATGGCTGGAGGCTTTTCATTCAGCAACAGGGGGCAAATTGGTGGATGTCAATGTGAGAGACCCGCTGATGCGGCCTATCCTTGCTCAATACCTGATACATGATGATACGGCTGTTATTGAGATGGCAAAAGCCAGCGGACTGACTTTGCTCTACCCCAAGGAACGTAATCTGATGGTGGCAACAAGCTACGGAACAGGTCAACTCGTAGCAGATGCAGTGCGTAAGGGATGCAAGCAAATCATCGTAGGGCTTGGCGGCAGTGCCACAAGCGACTGCGGTATCGGGATGCTTCAGGCCATCATCGACAATTTTGCTTCTCAGGGCTCGTGGGACGATGTGCATGTATTGGAGGATGTCCGTTTCACAATTGCTACAGATGTCAAGAATCCGCTTTGTGGTGAGAATGGAGCAGCTCATGTGTTTGCTCCACAAAAAGGAGCCACCCCTGAAATGGTTATTGAACTGGATGAACATGCCAGGCAATTCGCAGAGAAGTCTGCTCTTATATTTGGTTACGATCGACAGAAAATGCCGGGGGCCGGAGCAGCAGGTGGATTGGGATATGCATTCCTGCAATATCTGAATGCGGATTGCCGCTCTGGTATCGACCTCCTGCTTGATACCATCTGCTTTGAAGAACACTTAAAAGATGCTTCTCTCATCATCACAGGCGAAGGCTCTGCTGACAAACAGACGCTAATGGGCAAAGTGCCTTTTGGCATTCTCCAGAAAGCAAAGCACTTCCATGTGCCTGTTATCCTTATTGCTGGTCAGATTAAAGACAAACTACTATTACTTGGCGCAGGCTTCTCACAAGTTGAATGCATCAATCCTCATAGCCTCCAAATAGAAAAAGCCATGAAACCGGAAATAGCAAAAAGGAACATCGCTTTGTTGATGAACAGGATTGTAACTGCTTCGTAGGCGTTTACTTTCTGATTCGATTTTTAAGTCAACAAAACAAAATAGGCTGGCAACCAAAGAGTTACCAGCCTTTATTTGTGCCCAGAACAGGAATCGAACCTGCACGCCTCGCGGCACGCGCACCTGAAACGCGCGCGTCTACCATTCCGCCACCTGGGCAAAACAGAAAAACGAGTCTCGATGCTAAATCACCTTGAGTCTCGTTTCGAGCGGAAAACGAGACTCGAACTCGCGACCCCAACCTTGGCAAGGTTGTGCTCTACCAACTGAGCTATTTCCGCCTGACACAGAGTGAAGAGGAGGAGACTCGAACTCCCACGCCTCGCGGCACTACCACCTCAAAGTAGCGCGTCTACCAATTCCGCCACCTCTCCAAACTAATGTGTTCTTTCCAATAATTTCGGCTCCTTTTCAAGGTTGCCAAGAACGCCTTTCCTCTGAAATGCGGTTGCAAAGGTACAGCTTTTTTTGAAACCTGCAAAACTTTCCGACACTTTTTTCACGTTCTTTTGAAAGAAATCCTCTAAATATGGCGAATAATTCGGCAAGAAAGCGTAACTTTACAGCGAAATTAAACACTTTGGATTATGAAGTCTATTCAGTTTAAGTATTGGGGCGAGGCTTTGATTCTCGCCATCGGTCTCTTCCTGGCAGGAGGAGCTATCAAACAAGGTATCGTGCAGTTCAAGGAAATGGACCGCACCGTAACGGCCAAAGGTCTCTCGGAAAAAGAGGTGAAGGCGAACAAGGCAACTTGGCCGCTCAAGTTCAAAGAATTGGGCAACGACCCGTCGGAAATCTACGATTGCATCGAGAAGGACACTCGCATCGTTGTGGAGTTCCTGAAGAAGAACGGCATTCAGGAGGACGAAATCTCGCTTGCTCCGCCAGTTATGGTTGACCAACAGGCCAACATGAGCTACTCGAACGAGATGGTTCGCTATCGTTATAAAGCAAATTGCGTGGTGACCGTAGTGAGCAAGAACGTGGACCTCGTGCGCAAGATGGTCAGCAAACAGGCCAGCCTGATGCGTGAAGGGGTCACCATCGTCGGCAATGAGTACGGCGAGGATTCTCCCGTAAGCTATGAGTTTACAGGCCTCAACGAAATCAAGCCCGAGATGATTGCTGAAGCCACAAAGAATGCGCGCAAGACTGCTGAACAGTTCGCAAAGGATTCCGACAGCGAACTCGGCAAGATTCGGACTGCCGACCAAGGTCAGTTCAGCATCGATGACCGCGACCAGAACACGCCTTGGATCAAGAACGTACGCGTTGTCACAACCGTCGTCTACACTTTGAAGGACTGAATCGGATTAGAGATTTGAGTTAAAGCAAAGGCCTGCCGCAATGAAGTGACAGGCCTTATTTTGTACCCAGATTGATGTTATTCTGAGAGAAAATGTGCGTAACAGCCTACATCCCTACATAAAATCGCACCAGATAGGCATGAATAAAGGCTTGAAGGCAATATCAAGCATACATGAAGCCTGCATAATACCTACATAAGTCTACATGATGCCTACATTTCGTTCCATAGTTAAATCCCAAACGTCACACAGTTAAAATCCAAACGTGGCACTATACGATTGCAAACGTGGCACGTTAAGTTGGGCAACATAACACGTTACGTTTGCAAACACTCCATATTGCGTTTGAATATGCTCCTTTTCTCGTCTTTTTCCTAACAAAATGACAGAAAAGAATATTTCCTTGAAAAAAAATGAAGAAAATGTTTTGCGAATAAAAATAAAAGCGTAATTTTGCACCAACAAACAACAAAAACGTACAAACATGATGACAATTAACATTTGGTGGTGGCGTGATTCGAGATTAGTTTAGTCGCGAAGCACGAAGCCGTTGTATATTGTCAAAAACATAAGAAAGAGGCTCGTCGATAGCGACGGGCCTCTTTTCTGTATAAGATGTCAAACTATAAATATAATAATGTATATGAGCTATCACGTTGACAAGAAAGGCTATTACGGAGAGTTCGGCGGGGCTTACGTGCCTGAGATTCTGTTTGGTACGCTCGAAGCTTTGCGTGAGCAATACCAGCAAATCATTGATAGTGAGGGGTTTCTGCAGGAGTATTACAGTCTGCTTCGCGACTATGTGGGTCGTCCAAGCCCGCTCTATTACGCGAAACGCATGAGTGAGAAGTATGGCTGCCAGCTCTATTTGAAGCGCGAGGACCTGAATCATACTGGCGCTCACAAGATAAACAATGCGATTGGGCAAATCCTTTTGGCAAAAAGAATGGGCAAAAAGCGCATCATTGCCGAGACGGGAGCGGGTCAACACGGTGTCGCTACGGCTACTGTCTGCGCCTTGATGGGAATGCCTTGCCGCGTTTACATGGGTGCTTTAGACGTTGAACGTCAGCACATTAACGTGGAGCGAATGAGGATGTTGGGTGCCGAAGTCTATCCTGTGGAGAGCGGCAACAAGACTCTTAAAGACGCAACTAATGAAGCAATCCGTGATTGGTGCTGCCATCCGAGCGATACCTTTTATATAATAGGAAGCACAGTCGGGCCTCATCCCTACCCTGAAATGGTCGCCAAACTGCAGAGCGTCATCAGTAAGGAAATAAAATTCCAACTCCAGGAAAAGGTTGGGCGCGATTGGCCGAACTACCTTATCGCCTGTGTTGGCGGCGGAAGTAATGCTGCAGGTACTATCTACCACTACCTCGACGACGAGCGAGTGAAGATTGTTCTCGGTGAAGCAGGGGGAAAGGGAATGGAGACGGAGATGACTGCTGCGTCCCTGAACATCGGAACTGTCGGCATTCTGCACGGTAGTCGCATCAAGGTAATGCAGACCGACGACGGCCAAATCATCGAGCCATATAGCATCAGTGCCGGTCTCGACTACCCTGGAACAGGCCCCATGCACTGCAACCTCTTCGAGACAGGCAGGGCAAAAGTGCTCTCTGTCAACGATGACGAGGCACTTCAGGCTGCCTTCGAACTGACTCGACTCGAGGGAATCATCCCTGCTCTCGAAAGCAGTCACGCCCTCGCTCTGCTGCCCAAGTTGAAGTTCAAACCAGAAGATGTGGTCGTGCTTACCGTCAGCGGAAGAGGCGACAAAGACTTGAACACTTATCTTAACCATAAAGACGAAATTGATTATGAGCGCATATAAGTTCCATTTCCACACTGCAAGCAAAAAGATTCTGGGCGACCTCATCACGCCTGTAAGCGCTTATCTGAAAGTGCGTGACGCCTATCCGCAAAGCGCACTTATGGAAAGTTCCGATTATCATGGCGGAGAGAACGCGAAATCCTTCATCGCGCTTCACCCCATCGCCAGCGTCAGCATCGAGCACGGCATAGGTTTCTGCCGCTTTCCCGACGGCAAAGAAGAGCATTTCAAGATCGACAAGAACTACGACACTGCTCGTCTCATCGGCGATTTCCTTGCTTGTTTCGACATCGAGGGCAACGACGTAGGCTACTGCGGACTGTATGGCTACACGACGTTCAACGCGGTCCGCTACTTCGAGAACATCGCCGTCAAGGACGAGACGCAAGAGGAAAACGATGCGCCAGACATGCTCTACATATTATATAAAGATGTAGTCGTGTTCGATCACTTCCGTAACGAACTCACGCTCATCGAGTTGCTTGCCGACGGAGAACAGGACGACCTCGACCAACTGGAGCGGGATCTTGCCAGCCGCAACTACCAAGCGTTCGACTTCCATCCCGTCGGCGATTGCACAAGCACGTTGACAGATGACGAACATCGCGAGAACATTCGTCGCGGCATACAACATTGCCTGCGTGGCGATGTGTTCCAGATCGTGCTTTCACGTCGCTTCAAGCAACGTTACGAAGGTGATGACTTCAAGCTCTATCGTGCCTTGCGAAGCATCAACCCCAGTCCCTATCTCTTCTACTTCGACTTTGGAGGCTTCCGCATCTTCGGTTCGTCGCCCGAGACACACTGCCGCATCGAGAACCGTCACGCGTATATCGACCCCATTGCAGGCACAACGAAGCGCACCGGCAATAGTGAAACCGACAGACAGAATGCAGAGTACTTGCGCAACGACCCGAAGGAGAATGCCGAACACGTCATGTTGGTGGACCTGGCGCGAAACGACCTCTCGCGCAACTGCCACAATGTGAAGGTTGACTTTTACAAGGACATGCAGTTCTACAGTCACGTCATCCATCTCGTGAGCCGTGTTAGCGGAGAACTCGATGAAGGCGCAGATTCCATCAAGACCTTCATCGACACGTTTCCTGCAGGCACCCTCTCTGGCGCTCCGAAAGTGCGAGCCATGCAACTCATCTCAGAGTACGAGCCGCACAATCGCGGTGCCTACGGCGGCTGCATCGGGTTTATCGGCTTCGAGGGCAATCTCAACCAAGCCATCACAATACGCACTTTCGTCAGTCGTAACAACGAGCTTTGGTTCCAAGCGGGTGGTGGCATCGTCGCCAAGAGCAATGTAGAGTATGAACTTCAAGAGGTTAACAATAAGCTTGGGGCACTTCGCCGAGCCATCGAAATAGCAGGAAAATTATGAGAAAGATAGTAATCATCGACAATTACGACTCGTTCACCTACAACTTGAGCCACTTGGTAAAGGAACTCGGGGCTGAGGTGACGGTCTACCGCAACGACCAGTTCGAGATGTCGCAACTCGAGGCATTCGACAAAATCATTCTTTCCCCGGGTCCGGGCATCCCGAGTGAAGCAGGTTTGCTCCTTGATGTCATCAAGACCTATGCAGGTCGGAAGCCCATACTCGGCGTTTGTCTCGGGCATCAGGCTATTGGCGAGGTTTTCGGAGGAAAGTTGACAAACCTTGAAGACGTCTATCATGGCGTAGCAACACCCATCACCATAACGGTCAACGACTATCTGTTCGAAGGCTTGGGCAAGACATTTGAAGTGGGCCGCTACCACTCGTGGGTGGTCGATACGAAAGGTTTCCCCGACTGCCTCGAAGTGACAAGTGTGAGCGAAGAGGGTTTCATCATGTCGCTCAGACATCGCGAGTACGACATTCGCGGCATTCAATATCATCCCGAAAGCGTGCTTACGCCTAGTGGAAAGACAATAATAAAGAACTGGTTAGAACATTAAACTTCCACATTTTTATGAAGCAATATTTACAACGACTCATTGCTGGCGAGACACTTTCGCGGCAAGACACGCACAATATATTGGTGAGCATCACCCGCCAGGCCTACCCTACCGAGCAGATTGCCGCTTTGCTGATGGCATTACAGGCAAGAGGCGCGACGGTGGATGAAATGCTTGGTTTCCGCGACGGACTGCTCGAAACGGGCAAACACATTAACCTCAACGACTTCGACACGCTGGATATCGTGGGCACAGGAGGTGATGGGAAAAACACTTTCAACATCAGTACTTGCGCTTGCTTCGTGGTTGCCGGAGCGGGATTCAAGGTCTCGAAGCACGGCAACGGCGCAAGCACAAGCGTGAGCGGCGCAAGTAATGTACTGATGGCACACGGCGTGAAGTTCACCGACGACGAGGATGTGCTCCGACGCTCCATTGAAAAAGCAGGCATCTGCTACCTTCACGCGCCCCTATTCGCCAACGCCATGAAGTTCCTCGGACCGGTTCGTAAGGCTCTTTCCGTGCCGACGTGTTTTAACTTGCTTGGCCCCTTCATCAATCCCTGCACGCCAAAGAACTCACTTCACGGCACCGCAACACCCACCCAACTGCGCCTTTATGCCAGTATGCACCAGAGAATTGGCGACAACTACGGCGTCATCTCAAGCTATGACGGCTATGACGAAATCTCGCTCACCAGCGGTTTCAAGTTCGTGACGCGTCACTTCGAGAAGGTCTATACGCCCCTCGAGATGGGACTTGCCTACGTGAAACCCGAAGAGATATTCGGCGGAACAACTGGCGAAGAAGCAAAACGCATCTTCGACGATGTGCTGGAGAACAAGGCGACTCGTGCCCAAACGGACGTCGTGGTTGCCAATGCCGCTTGTGGCATCAGCCTGATGAACCCGAACCTGCCCATCTCGGACACCGTTGCGATGGCCCGCGAGAGCATCGAAAGCGGCAAAGCTTTGCAATGTCTCAAGAAGTTTATTGAACTCAACTCATAACAAATCGGTCAGAAATGGACATCTTAGAGGAAATCGTAGCACACAAACGCATCGAAGTGGCCGAGCAGAAGGAGCAAATGCCAGCAAAGAAACTCTATGCCGAGGTTGAGCGAATGATGTCGGAAGGCGTGACGAATCGATGCTTGAGTCAGGCTTTGACGGAGAACGACTTTGGCATCATCGCCGAATTCAAGCGCAAAAGTCCGTCGAAGGGATGGATTAAGAAGGACGGCAAACCTGAGATAATTCCGCTTTCTTACGAGCAAAACGGTGCCGCAGCACTCAGCATCCTGACCGACGAGATGTATTTCGGCGGCTCGCTCGACTACATAAGAAAAGCCCGACCGCTCGTCAATTTGCCCATCCTCCGCAAGGACTTCATCATAGACGAATACCAGCTCTTCCAAGCGCGACACATCGGAGCCGACGCCGTTCTGCTCATCGCTGCCGACCTGAGCAAGCAGGAAGTCCGCTCGCTTACTGCACTTGCTCATGATTTGGCGCTCGAAGTCCTGCTGGAACTGCATTCAGAGCACGAATTGGACTATGCCGACATAGAGGTTGACGCGATTGGCGTGAACAATCGCAACTTGGGAACTTTCATCACGGACGTGCAAAATTCGTTCCGATTGGCCGCCCAACTACCTCAAGACAAAGTGCTTGTCAGCGAGAGTGGCATCAGCAATCCGGACACCATTCGCTTGCTTCGCGAGGCAGGTTACAGGGGTTTTCTCATCGGGGAGACTTTCATGAAGACCGACAATCCTGGTGAAGCATTAAAGAACTTCATTTCGCGATTATGATGATAAAGGTTTGTGGAATGCGAGATGCCGAGAATATTCGGGAAGTAGAACGTTTAGGCATCGACATGATGGGCTTCATCTGTTGGGAGCGCTCGCCGCGATATGTGAGCGGAGTGCCTGCCTATCTGCCTAAGTGCGAACGTGTTGGCGTCTTTGTTAACCCATCGCTCGACGAGATTCAGAAGCGGATGGAGGCCTTCGAATTCAGTTACATCCAGCTTCACGGCAGCGAATCGCCAGAGTTTTGCAAGGAAGTTCGAGAGAAGGCGGGCTGCAAAGTCATCAAGGCTATCAGCATTAGTTCGGAAGCGAACCTCGCTCTTGCTGGTCAATACGAAGGCTTCGTCGATCTGCTTCTCTTTGATACAAAGTGCACAAGCTTTGGCGGAAGCGGCAAACAATTCAACTGGGACATCCTCTCCGACTACCGAGGGCCCCTACCCTTCCTGCTTTCGGGAGGCATCGGACCTGAAGATGCAGAGCGACTCAGGCAGCTTCATCACGACAAATGCCTCGGCTTCGACATCAATTCGCGCTTTGAAATCGAGCCAGGCATCAAAGATACAGAAAAGATAAGGACTTTCATAAAAGGCATTCAGACTTATGAACAGAATTAACAAGATATTTCAAGAGAAGAGCAAAGGCTTGCTCTCGCTCTATTTTTGTGCTGGTCATCCGTGGGCATTCCCTTCAGTGATCCGATGGCTGACGGCCCAGTTATTCAGGACGCAGCCACAAAGGCGTTGCGAAACGGAATGAGCCTCCAGAAGCTCTTCTCGCAGTTGGAACCGCTCAGGAAACAAGGCGTTAAGCTCCCCCTCATACTGATGGGCTACATGAATCCCATTTATCACATGGGCTACGAGGCTTTCTTCCGCCGTTGCAAGGAAGTGGATGTGGACGGCGTCATCATTCCAGACCTGCCCTTCAAGGACTATATGGACGAGGTCAAACCCATTGCAGACAAGTATGATATCAGGGTTATCATGCTCATCACGCCTGAGACGAGCGACGAACGCATTCGCTTCATCGACGAGAATACCGATGGTTTCATTTATATGGTCAGTTCCGCAGCCACAACCGGAGCACAGAAAGAGTTCGACGAAGCCAAGCAGGCTTACTTCTCGCGAATCGACAAGATGGGGCTCATGCACCCTCGTATGATTGGTTTCGGCATTAGTAACCGACAGACTTTGCAGAGCGCTCAAGCAAATGCGGCTGGGGCCATTATCGGCAGCAAATTTGTAACTTTGCTCGACAAACTGGGGGCTCCGCTCCCCGCAATTGAGGAACTTTTCAAGGCTCTCGAGGAAGATTAGCGAATGACACGTGTGTCGTTGCCAAACATCACGTGTGACGATTGCATTTTACTAACGTGAAGTTTGCGATTTACTAGTGTGACGTTTGCATTTTACTAGTGTGACGTTTGGCAACTTAACACGCCATCTTTTTAATTTAGGTTAATCATCCATAATAAAACATAACGGGAAAAGGCTAACTGGCTCATTATTCATGATTTATCATTACCTTTGCAATCAAGAACCACAACCGTAAGAGTTTGAATATGAAAAAGGTCATGATTTCGTTGGCAATTATCCTCGTTGGTATACTTGGCGGCATTTATTATCGGTTTTTCTTTGACAATCGCTTCTTTTTGAGGAACGACACGAAGGAAGTTGTCCGCCTTTTGTCGGACATTAATGCCGGCGAGGAGTTCGACTTGTCGAGTTTTACGGAGGCTGATAGCGTTTTTGTCGTGGAACCTTATAACGACAGATTCTTCGAAACGAACAGTCATCTCAAACTCTTGGGTTGCATAAAGAGGAGCATTGAGCACATGACTATTTACGACGGGTGGTGCCAATTGCTCTTTGTCAAAGGGAATAAAGTGGTCTCGTTTGCTGATATCAATAGAGGTGTGGCTGACTTCTGTGGCATCGATACCTGCAGAACCGACCATCCCAGCCCTAAGTTTTCAGTCAAAGCGACATTATTTCTTGACGAAAGCAAAAAGGTGCATCTGAAACAATAGGCTTTCTCGCTCTCAAAGACCAAGTATGATGCCGGCAAATCCGCAAAGCAGAATGATGAGGATTGGCCCGAGACGATAGACCTTTTGGGCAATGAAAGCGAAGAGGAAGAGGAAGATGCTGAGGCAGAATCGCCAGGGGTTCTCGCTCAACGAACTGAAGTTCTCGGCGTTCATCAAGAGCAAAGTGGCCGCCAAGAGCAAGCCTACAACGGCTGGACGCAAGGCGCTGAAGACGTTCTCGACTGAAGGATGATTCCTGTATTTCATGAGAAACTTGCTGATGAGCAACATCAAAACGAAACTCGGAAGCACGACTGCAAAGGTTGCAATAAAGCTTCCCAAAACGCCCCAAGCTGGCGAATAACCTGCGTTAACGAGGGCCGTATAGCCGACATAAGTGGCAGAGTTGATGCCGATGGGTCCCGGAGTGCTTTGGCTGACAGCCACTATGTCCGTGAACTGTCCCATTGTCATCCAATGATAATGTCCCACGACCTCGCCCTGAATCATAGAAATCATGGCATATCCCCCGCCAAAACCGAAAAGTCCGATAAGGAAGAAGGTCCAGAAAAGCTGTAGTAGGAGCGTTATCATAGTGTCAAGAGTTAAAGTCTTCCTTGAGATACTTACCATAGACATAGCCCGAGACGCCTGCCGCGATGACCACAAAGATGGGACTTACCCCAAGCATCCATATCAGGAAGGCTGCTACGAGGGGAATCCAGATGTTGTATCTGTTGATCTTCGCGCTTTTTGCCATACGGAAGACGGGTATCGCAATGAGTGCCACCACTGCCGGTCGGATGCCTCGGAAAAAGTGTTCCACCCAAACATTCTCGCGGAACTGCTGGAAGACGAGAGCAATCGCCAGGATGCATAGGAAGGAGGGCAAGCAGGTTCCCAAGGCGCTGACGAACGCCCCTTTGTTGCCCAATCGCTTGTTACCAATGAAGATGCTGATGTTGACGGCAAAGATGCCTGGACACGACTGCGCCACCGCAATCAGGTCAAGCAGTTCATCATGGCCCACCCAATGCTTCTCGTCTACCACTTTCTGCTCGATAAGCGGAATCATAGCATAACCGCCACCGATGGTGAAAAGGCCTATCTGGAAGAATGTCTTGAAGAGTTCGAACATTATCCTAACTTTGTCTCAACCCATTTCCTTGCATTCACGAACGCCTCTATCCAAGGTGTAACCTCATCCTGACGTCCAGCAGGATAATATCCGCATTGCCAAGGGAAGAAAGCACGCTCGAGGTGAGGCATCATGGCCAAGTGTCTGCCGTCTGCCGAAGCGATACCTGCGGCCGAGAAGTCGCTGCCGTTCGGGTTGGCGGGATAGCCGTCGTAGCTGTACTTGAGCACGATATTGTAGTCTTCCTCCTTGCCAGGAAGGTGGAACTTGCCTTCTCCATGTGCCACCCAAATGCCCAATCTGCTGCCACTAAGGCTGCCCATCAAGACACTTTGGTTCGTCTGAACAGTCAAGCCGACGAAGTTCGACTCGAATTTATGGCTGTCGTTATGGAGCATCTTGGCTTTCGCAGTACCAATCAACCCCAGTTCCACCATCAATTGGCACCCGTTGCAAACGCCAAGCGAGAGTGTGTCGGGACGGCTATAGAAACGATCCAGCGCCTCTTTTGCCTTGGGATTGTAGAGGAAAGCACCTGCCCAACCCTTTGCCGAACCAAGCACATCGCTGTTCGAGAAGCCGCCACAGAAGACGATGAAGTTGATGTCGTCGAGCGTTTCCCTGCCCGAAATGAGGTCGGTCATCATGACATCTTTGACGTCGAAGCCTGCCAAGTAGAGCATGTAGGCCATCTCCCTCTCGCCATTTGTGCCTTTCTCGCGGATGATAGCTGCTTTTACGCCACTCTTTTCCCTGCGGTCCGGGTTCAAACCATACTGGCTGAGTTTGCCTGTGAAGCTTGGCAGGAAGTTCCATTCGAGCGGCTGCTTGCGGTAGTTTTCATAGCGTTCTTTCGCCTTACCGTTGAAGCTTTGCTTGCGGTCGAGCAGATAACTGCTTGCATACCAAACATCACGAAGGTAATCGATGCCAAACTGATATTGTGCTCCAGCCTTTTCCATGAGGATGTGTCGCTCTTCGCAAGGACGGCCGATGTTAACATAACCGACTCCAGCAGCCTCCAAGAACTTCTTGACCTCCGTTCTGTTTCCGTCGGCAACCTGAATCACGATGCCCGGGTTCTCTGCAAAGAGGAGCTTCACCAGGTCGTCGCACTTCATCTTGTCAAGGTTTATCTCGAGTCCGCCTTCTGTATTTGCGAAGCACATTTCCAGCAGACAAGTGATGAGACCGCCTGCCGAGATGTCGTGGCCGGCAAGGATGAGTCCCTTCTTTATCAAGTCTTGAACGGCGTTGAAGGCATCGCGGAAGTACTCCGAATCGCGTACCGTAGGCACATCACTACCGACTTTCCCCATGCTTTGGGCAAAGGCGGAACCGCCCAAACGCAGTTCATCGAACGAGAAGTCAATATGATATAATGTAGAGGGACAGTTCTTGAGGACTGGGCTGACGACCTTCTTGATGTCGCTTACCTGACCGCCACTGGAAACAATGACTGTTCCTGGACTGATTATCTTTGTTCCATCAGGATATTTCTGCGTCATAGAGAGGCTGTCCTTGCCTGTCGGAACGTTAATCTGAAGAGCGCAACAGAAGTCACTCAACGCTTCAACTGCCTGATACAGACGGGCGTCTTCGCCTTCCTGAGCACGGCAAGGCCACATCCAGTTGGCGCTAAGACTGACGCTATCCAGTCCTTCTTCGAGTGGCGCCCAAAGGATATTTGTCAGAGATTCTGCGACAGAGAGGACGCTTCCTGCAGCCGGATTGGCAAGAGCGGCTTGTGGAGCATGACCAAGAGCCGTTGCAATACCTTTCTCGCCACGATAGTCGAGGGCAACCACACCACAGTCCGAGAGCGGCAACTGCAGTTCGCCCTGACATTGTTGGCGAGCCACCTTACCCGTCACAGAACGGTCCACCTTGTTGGTCAGCCAGTCCTTGCAGGCAACTGCCTCAAGCTGAAGCACTCGAGCAACCTTTTCGCTGAGGTCCTTCTGGTCGTAGGAAACGTTCTCGTAAGGACGTTCCACCGTCTTATCTCGCATGACAGTCTTGGGGCTGTGGCCAAACATCTGAGCCACATCGAGATCGAACGGACGCTTCCCATCCCCTTGTTGGAAGGCGAAATGGGCATCTCCAGTCGTTTCTCCGACTACATAAAGCGGAGCGCGCTCCCTTTCTGCAATCTTGCGGACGTGTTCGATGTGTTTCTCGTCGATGAGGAGTCCCATGCGTTCCTGGCTTTCGTTGGCGATGATTTCCTTAGCCGAAAGGGTCGGGTCGCCGATAGGAAGTTTCGTCATATCAATGAGTCCGCCACACTCTTCTACAAGTTCGGAGAGGCAGTTCACGTGGCCTGCGCTTCCATGATCGTGGATGCTGACAACGGGATTCACTTCCTCTTCGCAAAGCGCACGCACCAGATTGTTGGCTCGTTTCTGCATTTCGGGGTTGGCACGCTGAACTGCGTTGAGTTCGATGCCACTTGAATAGCGACCTGTTTCCACGCTGGAAACGCTGCCGCCACCAAGTCCGATGCGATAGTTATCACCGCCCACGACCACAATCTTATTGCCTTTCTGGGGTTCTTTCTTCAGGCAATCGCGCTTCGTGCCATAACCTACGCCACCAGCCAACATGATGACTTTGTCGTAGGCATATTGTTCCTGACCTTCCTGATGCTCGAACGTCAGCACAGATCCGCAGATAAGGGGCTGTCCGAACTTGTTTCCGAAGTCGGAAGCACCATTCGAGGCCTTGATGAGAATCTGCTCAGGAGTCTGGTAGAGCCACTTCCTAACGGGCAAGATCTGCTCCCATTCTCGCTCTTCCTCCGTTCTGGGATAGCTCGTCATATACACCGCAGTACCTGCGATGGGCCATGAACCTACGCCACCACCCATACGGTCGCGAATCTCGCCACCAGTTCCGGTTGAAGCGCCATTGAAGGGCTCGACCGTAGTCGGGAAGTTGTGCGTCTCAGCTTTGAGGCTGATAACGCTCTCTATGTCACGCACTTCGAAGTAATCGCTCGTGCTGTGGTCCTTCGGAGCAAATTGCTCAACGACTGGTCCCTCAGCAAACGCCACATTATCTTTATAGGCGGAAATGATGTGATGGGGATTCTCCTGAGTCGTTTTCTTTATCATCGCGAAGAGGGACGACTCTTTTTCCTCGCCATCTATGATAAATGTGCCGCCAAAGATCTTGTGTCGGCAATGCTCACTATTGATTTGAGCGAAGCCAAAGACCTCACTGTCAGTGAGTTTCCTGCCGAGCTGGCCTTCCACTTGATGCAGGTATTCTATCTCTTCGGGGGACAGCGCGAGGCCTTCCTGCTCGTTGTATTCCTCCAGATTGTCAATGCTGAGGATGGGCTCGGGGTTCTTGTTGATGGTGAAGATGTCCTGATTCAGGCCATGATAGAGGCGCTGAAGCATGGGGTCGTAGTCAGCATTCTCGTCCTTTACGGGGAAGTATTCCTCTATTCTCGAAATGCCTTCGATGGCCATATTCTGCGTGATTTCCACTGCGTTAGTGCTCCAGGGCGTAATCATTTCGCGGCGAGGACCGACGAAATAGCCTTGCAGGTTCTCTTCCTTTTCAGTATTCGCTTCTCCATAAAGCCAGCAGAGTTTCTCGACTTCGGCTTTCGTCAGGGCCTTTTTGCTTTCAGTTGCGATAATGCTTTGCTGGGGTGTCTTGAAAAAAGTAATCATTTTGAGGTCGTTTTTAATTTGCCTGCAAAGGTACAAAAAAGTTCCATAATTACCAACTATCTCCTTTGATATTTTCAAAAGAAAACATCAAAGCAACAAAAGCCTCCAAGTTCGTCAGAAAACGTGGCACTTTATGATTGCAATCGTAACACTATACGTTTGCGATCATAACACTATACGATTGCCATCGTCACACTATACGTTTGCCGATGACCTTAAGGTCTCTGAAAGACGAGGGACTATGCGTCCCCCGAGATGTGCTTGTCTATCTCCGCAGCAATCTCGCCAGCCAAGCCTCCATCGTAGCCCACACGAAGCTGGATGGTGGGATGAAGCGGGTCTCTCGTAGCGATAACTACGGCATATTCGTCAATCGTATAGGGCGTCGCCAAGTTCTTCGACATCACGCCCTCCAAGTCGCTCAGCCTCATCTCCTCGCCACAAACAATCACCTTATCCTGCGACTTGTAGAAGAGCATCAGGGCTTGTAGCTCGTTAGCCCTCGTCGCACTAAGTTCCACAACATCATCTGCCTGTCCATACTTCGCTTCGACCTCCTCGACATTGGCGTATGTAACCCGCTTTGGAGCAGCCTTTTCAAGCCGATCTATGAAGAAATAAGCGATGGGGATGACTATCAAAAGCAGCAACAGATAAGGCCCCACAAAGATGGCCAGCAGGATGATTGCTACGGCAGGAAGAATGAAAGCTCGCTTCATAGCTTGGTTTAGAATTAAGAATGAACAGTTAAGAATTAAGAATTAAATCGCAGCACAAAGTTACGAAATAATTCTTAATTCTCATTCATGCGACAAATCGTGCAAGGTCGCTTCCCCTTGAACGTCTTCTTCACCTTGATGTAACCCGCCGAAGACAGTTTGTCTATTTGAACGCTCAAGTTGCCTGCAGTCGCTCCCGTCTGCTCCTTGATGTAAGGGAACTCGGCCTCCTCGGTGCTGATGAGCAAAGACATTACCGCCAATCGAAGTTCGGCGTGCAATAATGGGTCTAATGGCTGGAAGTTCATATTACTTTTTCCTTATAAGCATCCAACCTGGGAGCGTCAGGCCGACAAGGGCAAAGAGGAAAATGTAGTCGCAAGGCCTGATGAGACTCAATTTGCCAAACTCCGTAGGTGACAAGAGACGACCTAATATAAGCGAGAAAAAGCCACAGCGCAATATAATAAAGGATAGCAATCCGAACCATACCAACGAGCTCTTCTTAAGGATCAGACCTGTTATGCTTACTGCCACAGCCAGCAGCGTGATGACAGTAGGCGTTATATGCATTCCCGCACAAAGATAGACATCGGGACTTTCATAGACTACCAAATATCTATTCCACACGACAGCAATAACGGAATAAACAAGCGCAAAAGTCAAGATGGTGTACCAAGTCTTCTTGACTAACGTGCCTACCAGACTCTCAGGAACAGGCACTCGGTTTCTGTTGATGTACTTCATCACCAGCCAAATAACGACAGGAAAAGCGAACCAAAGCAAGTGCGCTATAGGTGTCCGAGTTAATAGGTTAACACCTGCCACGATGACTGACATAAGCATAGTTGTCAAACCTGAAACGAAAAGCCACTGCCCCGTATCTTTCGACACAGCTCTGCGACTCTTTTCAATCTGCTCGGTGATAATCTCAAGACTGCGCTCAGCAGTCAGCTCCATGTTTTCTTCCATAGTTTCCTGTTTTAAGTGGTTATTATTAAAGTGTTTCGATACGTTTTATAACGTTCGACGATGCAAAGGTAAATTAGTTTACGTTATAAACCAAACGTTTTACAGGAAATCTTTCGATTTGTTGCATCTTTTAACATTTCGTGAGAAAAAAACTATGGACTATGGACTCATAACTCTGAACTTTTTCGTATCTTTGCAGTCGAAACACTATATAAATATAATTATAGGGAGTTATGTGATGGAGTTAAATAGGAAGTTATGCGCTACGCGCAGGAAGTAAAGCCAACAAGTTGGCTGGACGATAGCCTTGGACGCTGTTTGCCTATAGGGTATTGTCCTTTTATAACTTCCACGAGCGAAGCGAGTTTACTTCCATTTTTACTTCCGCTTTAACTTCCGAGAGCACAATATAAATATAATAAGGTATGGGAAAGTTTAGTTTGATGGCATTGCCTTACGAGGCAGATGCCCTGCAACCAGTCATCAGTAAGGACACCATTGGCTTCCATCACGGCAAACATCTGGCTGCCTACGTCAATAACCTCAACGCACTTCTGCCAGGCAGCGGATTCGAGGAAGCAAGTCTCGAGGAGATTGTCTGCAAGGCAAGTGGCGGCATTCTCAATAATGCGGGACAAATTTTGAACCACGAACTCTACTTCGGTCAGTTTGCATCCAAGCCGACGAAGGCAGAGCCGACGGGCGCTTTGGCTGAGGCTATTAAGAGAGATTTCGGTTCGTTCGAGGCTTTCAAGGACGAGTTCCAGAAGAAGGGAGCGACCCTCTTCGGCTCGGGTTGGGTGTGGCTCTCGGCAGATAAGGACGGCAAACTCGTCATCACGCAAGAGCCGAATGCCGCCAATCCCGTACAGAAAGGCCTCAAGCCCCTGCTGACCTTCGACGTCTGGGAACATGCCTACTACCTCGACTACCAGAATCGTCGGCCCGATCATCTTGCCGCGCTTTGGCAGATTATTGACTGGGACGTCATAGAGGAAAGGTTGAAAAAGAACTGACAGGCAATGGAAGAAGTCAAGATATATTCCTCTCTTTGGCGGATGATGCTGCTTCTTTTGGCAAGTATCCTTTTCGTCTTTGCCGGCATCTTCATCCTTCACATGCACAGGAACATATTTCATCTGGTGGCGGGATGGGTCAGCATCTTGGTCTTCGGCTGCTTCGGCATCGTGTTGCTCTTTTCGTTCATGAAGGAAAGATTTTTCGGTAAGGCTCATCTGACCATAAACGACGAAGAACTCACCTACCGAAGATTCAGGACGATACATGTCCGCTTTGCCGATGTGGCGTCCTTCGAGGTCAGGGAAATTGGTGATAACGAGTTCGTTGCCATCAACTACAAGCCCGACGTGGAACGGCAAATGATGCAGAACGCCAGCATCTTCGGCTACCTCATCCGTTCCATGAACAAGCGTCTCATTGATGCCCTGGATTCTATCTCCGTCACAGACATCAGCATGAAGGCAGACGAGTTGTGTCACTTGTTGAACGAAAGGTTAAAACGAGCCTAATGGCAGAGGAAGTTACCGCATATCTGGAGTCGCTTCGAAACGAGAAGCAAAGGGAAATCCTGATGCGTTTCTTCAAGACCGGCAAAGGCGAATACGGCGAAGGCGACGAGTTCCTCGGCCTGAAAGTGCCGCAGACGAGGGAGGTCGTCAAAGCCGTCTGGAAGGATTTTCCTTTGGACGAAGTACCCGAACTGCTGATGAACCGATGGCACGAGGTACGCCTTTGCGGACTTCTTATCCTTGTTGCCAAGTTCGAGAGCCTCGCGACAAAACGTCTCATAAATGATGAGGATGCCATTCGTGCCCGTGATAATATATTAATAATGTATCTCGAACATGCCGAGCAAGCGAACAACTGGGACCTCGTTGACCTGTCTGTCCACAAGATACTGGGGCATTGGTTGCTCTTGCCAACATTCCTTGGCGACAGGGATTACAAGATAAAAGTCCTCGACAACCTTGCCAAAAGCGATAACCTATGGAGGCAACGCATGAGTATGGTCTGCACATGGAAGACGACACAACTGGGCGACCCTTCGTGGTGCCTGCGTTATGCCGAGATGCATCTCCTTCATCCGCACGACCTCATGCACAAAGCAGTCGGATGGATGCTGCGCGAACTGGGGAAGAGAATAAGCATGGACATGCTGCGAGACTTCCTTAACCTTCATGCTCACGAGATGCCCAGAACCGCTCTTCGCTATGCTATCGAGAAGATGTCGGAGCAGGAACGGCAATACTGGCTGCAGAAAAAGTGAGCCCCCATGCAACCTTTTGACCGGTTCAAACGTTTATCTAATAGAACAAGTCATCAATGAACCGCGCATTAAGGAGCGCGCCTTTGTGCAAAAGCATCAATGAACCGCGAACAATTCACCTTTCTCGTCCGTAAGGAACTGCCGGGCTTACGTCGATTCCTTTTGGCTGCATGCAGCGGCAACGGCCAGGAGGCAGACGACATCGCTCAGGAGGCTTTGCTCAAGGCATACACGGCATCGGCTGGTTTCGAGGACGAAAGCGGCTTCTCACGTTGGCTTTACAGGATTGCATGCAATTGTCTGGCTGACCATCAGCGAAAGGATTCGGTTCGTGCCGGCACGCTAAACATTGAGAAAGCTTACAGCATCTCGTCCGCTTCTCACTCCGACGAAACCTTCGACTACCAAGACCTTTATCGCGCCATTGATGGCTTGACGCCTGGCGAACGAACGGCCGTACTGCTCTTCTACATGGAAGACCGTCCCATCAGGGAAATCGCGACAATCATGAACACGAGCGAAGGGACGGTCAAAGCAAGCCTGTCGAGAGGGAGATCACATTTAAGGGAAAAGTTAAAAGGTTAAAAAAGAACTATGAAAGACCAGGAACTTTACGACATATTCCATTCCTACCATCCAGAGATGAGTAGCGAAGAGGACTTCATGGCTCGGCTGAACGAGCAGATGGATGCAATTGACAAGAAAAGGATTCCCTCTCTTCGGGAAAAGACAAAACTGAGACCTTTCCTTCCCTGGGCAGCAGGCATAGCGGCGGCAATTGCCGTGGGGCTGTTCCTCTTCAAGCCTTCGGAAACCAATTGCCCAGGGGAAGCAGACATCTACCCTGCGCATCAAGACTATCAAACCATGCTTTCCATGACCCAATCCTTCCCCACCTTCGAAGAGACTGTGGCAGAGATTGAGCAAAGCGGGCAACAATTGCAAATGGCGATTGCAGAGATGAAAGAATAAAGAATATGTGAAGACGTCTTATACCTATCATAAACCATTAACCCCTAAACAACGAAACAATGAAACGTAGCATATTATTCCTGCTGCTTTGCAGCATGATAGCCTCCTGTACGAGCCGCTTAGATAATAAACGACCAAGCAAAGACCCCATCGAGAACCTGATACAATTCCTCGACAAACAAGAAGAGAAAGATGTCATTAAATGTGAGCAATACGATGGAGACAGCATTTCGATGAAGGCTGCCTACTATTCCATCAACATTGCTAAAGGTGCGCTGCACCAGAAAGGAGCTATCGAAGCAGGGGATTCCTGCCTGCGTGCCTTCAGATGGGGCTGCTCTATGGCCCGCCAATGCTACCACAAGGAGAATCATGTATTGGACAAGGACAGCATCGTTTACGCTTTGGCGCTGGACCTTCTGGAGGGCGAAAGGCTCGAATTATTTGGCAAGGACAGCTACCATGCCTTTTTCAAGGCAGCCAGAGCTGCGACCCTGCATTACGAGGGTGACAAGGAGCACATCTTCATTACCGTGGAGCACATTGTCCGCGAGGAAGGAGGAAAGGCAGAGCCCTACGATGACCGCCCAATCACGAAGTTCATCAAGCAGACCGTCGAAACGACCGACAGCGTAAAGGTTTACGAGGTATCCTACGACCTTACCGAGGAAGACTACAAGGCCGGTCCGCAAAACTTCAACAGTTGGATGTATGATGAGGAGCGCACGAACACCAGCAAAACTAAAGGCCACCTGTATGTCGTGCCCAAGTCCAAGGCAAAGAGCGTGATGAGTGATTTAAGGTTCATGGCAAAATACGAGTACGTCAGGAATCATCCCAACATGCTGTTCCACCTGAACTATGGTTCTGACTTCTTTAAAATAGAGAGGAACAACAAGGAACTCTACCCCCCCTATCGCCACAAGAGCCTGCACAGCAGCCTGTCATACCAGGATGGCTGCCTCTACATCCTTGTCATCGATGAAGTGGTCGGAGCCTATGTCATTCCTTATAATTGGAGCAAAATCCTTAGCATCAAGGACCACAAAGTAGAATACGTCCCAGGTTACAAGCCACAGAAATAAGAACAGCGTGCCGTGTCAGAAAACACGGCACGCTTAGTTTGTAAACGACACACGTGAAGTTGGCCAACGTCACACGTGAAGTTGGCCAACGTCACACGTGATGTTTGCAATCATCACACGTGTCGTTTGGCATCGTAACACGCCACGTTGAAAAACACAAAATAAAGCTCAATTTATTTGGTACTTCTTCATTATATCACTAACTTTGTAGCGTCATTCCTAAAATGATGCCGAAGATGAAGAGAACCCGACTTTTATTCCTGATTTTGACCTTGGCGACGATGCCCTGTCGCGCACAATCGTGGCAATCGCTGGAGTTGAAGCGGAGCATCACACATCCCCAACCCATGACGGGCCTCGTGCTTTGGCCAGGAGAAGCACGCAATCGTAATGCCACTTACGGCAATGCCATCCAGTTGGAGTTCTCATATTGTCTGCCTTGCAAGGTAGTAACGGGTTGCGACAAAGACGGCACCATCCAGTACGATTGGACTTGGTTCGAAAACATACTGAACGACGTATCGAGCCGAGGTCATCAGCTCATCGCACGCTTTCGCTATGAATATCCGTCGAGCCGTGACGTGGATGGCAACAGAGGCACGACGGCCGTGCCTGCCTACATCAAGGCTCGCGAGGACTACAACGAGACCTTCTCGGAGAACCCAGGAGGCGATGGTCCGACCTACTACGCAGATTGGAGCAACACGGAACTGATGCGCTTTACCCTCCAATTCTATACTGATTTCGCTCGACGCTATGCTCAGGACCCTCGACTGGCTTTCCTCGAAGTCGGTTTCGGACATTGGTCGGAGTATCATATCTACGGCTCGGAGTTACAACTGGGCAAGAACTTCCCCACGAAAGACTTCCAACGCCAGTTCTTCGAGCACCTCGACACAACGATGACAGGCATTCCTTGGGCCGTTTCCGTCGATGCTGGAGACAAAAGATATTCTCCCGTAGTAGAGAGCAACACGTTGATGGCGAGAAGGTTTGGCCTGTTTGACGACTCGTTTATGCACAAGTCGCACGAGATAGGCAGCGGCAGTGGTTTCAACGAGAGGTGCTGGAACGCCATCGGAGAGGGCAAGCGTTGGCAGACAGGCGTCTGTGGTGGCGAGATAAGCTACTACTCCCCTAACGACCAGAAGAGCTTCCTCAGTCCAGACGGTCTGTACGGACGGACTTGGGAAGAGCAGGCCGCGAAGTATCACATCACCTTCATGATAGCCAATGATGCTCCTCGAGGAGGCGTCGCCACACCTGCAAGGTTCCGCGAAGGCTCAATGGCTACGGGCTATCGCTTCGTGGTAAGAAGGTGCGAGACGAACGGCGCATCCACTCGCTTGCTTGTCACCAACGAAGGTGTTGCCCCACTCTATCGCGACGCTTGGTTCGCGATAGGCGAAGTCCGCTCTAAGATTTCCTTGCGAGGACTCTTGCCAGGCGAAGAGCGCCTCATCGAGATAAAGGCTGTGCCGACCTCCGACGCAAGCAATCTGAAGATTGTTAGCGACTGCATCCTGCCTGCGCAAGAGATTCAGTTCGAAGCCGACATCAGGTTATAATGTCTTACAATTTCAATGTTTCAAACCTCATGGATGAACAACTTCAGCGCATCCGGCAGATGGAGCGGCACTTGAACCGTGCCTCAGCTGCCTTGAAAAGGCTCTCCTCTGCGATAGATAAATATGAAGAGGCAAAGGAGGACATTGCTGCCCTCGCTAGCTATTATGGTAGCGACGAGTGGAAGCAGGACTTCGCCACCGACGAAGCAGGCCTTTTGCCAAAGGACCTGAAGCGCGGCGTACTCTCGGAGGACGGCATCTGGAACCTGCTCGAAGAGCATCGCGAACTACAGGAAAGAATGAAGGATTAAGGTAATTGAAGAACAATGGCAAGCAGGGCAGACTTTGTGCAGTTTGTTGCCGAGCAATGTGGCGGCGCAGGAGAGATAACGGCGAGGAAGATGTTCGGGGACTACGGCATCTACTGCGACGGCAAGATATTCGGCCTTATCTGCGACGACCGCTTCTATATGAAGCCCACCGAAGCAGTTCGTCCTTTGTTGCGAGCCGTCGAGATGCGCCCACCTTATGATGGAGCGAAGGATTACTTCTACATCGCCGACGTGGACGACCGCGACTATCTCTCGATGCTTGTCCGTGAGACGTGCAAGGCTTTGCCTGCCCCCAAACCCAAGAAACGTTAGCGTCATGAGGGATTGTTTCGATAAGATGTCGGCGGAAGAGGCTCGTGCGTTTCGCGATGCGGTGTTGAGCATTGTGGCGCAAATACCGTCAGGTCGCGTGATGACTTACGGCCTCATCGCTACTTTGGCAGGTTGGCCAAGCCATGCCCGAATGGTTGGGCGAACGCTTCGATACACGCCCGGGGCCGAGTTGCTGCCTTGTCACAGAGTCGTCAACGTACAGGGTCGCACGGCTCCCGGCTGGAAAAGACAACGTATCCTATTGGAGGAAGAAGGCGTCACCTTCAAGCCCAACGGCCATGTGGACATGAGCCGACACCTTTGGGAAGCGAATCTCGACGAATGTCAAGCAAGCAATTAAGTGAAGGACGCTTCACTTTTTTTGTATCCTTATGTAATGTTTAGCGAAAAGAAGCGTCTAACTAAGTAGAGACAAGTAAAACATCATATCACTTAAAACATCAAGACTATGGATTGGATTATGATTCCCCTGAACTGCGCCATCGTGTTTGGCTGCATCTACAAAGTCGTGGAGCTCTTCGTCCACAAGCGCGAGCGGCTGATGCTCATCAGTAAAATCACGGAGTTGAAGAACATCGACTTCAAAGGCATCAGCCTTTACAGCAGCGGAGGCAAGTATACGGCCCTCCGCATCGGTTGGCTGCTGACGGGCATTGGCTTGGGTTTCCTGCTCGGCTTCTGCATCAATATGATGGCGACCTATGGCGATTACTCTTTCCGTGCCGATGAAGACTTCATGTTTCGCTATAGAGAATATGTCAGCGGCATCGTCTATGTGGCAAGCGTCTGCATCTGTGGCGGCATAGGTCTGCTTATGTCTTATCGTGCAGAGCGTAAGGCAGAACAGCCCAAAGAGAAGAAAGACGAGTTCGAAGTCTAAGCGAAACTGATGGACGAGCAGCGACTGATAGCCCGCATCCTTGATGGTCACGAGAGCGATTACGGCTATTTCCTGGAGCGATACGGTGGCGAAGTGTTTGCCATCGTGTCGCGTCTGGTGCCGAACCGCGAGGATGCCGAGGAGCTGACGCAAGACGCCTTTGTCCGCGCCTACAACCGTCTCGACTCGTTCGTCGGCCGTTCTTCGTTCTCGACATGGGTTTGCCGTATCGCCTACACCACCACCGTTTCGTGGCTCAGAAAGAAGCGAATCGAATATCTCAGCATCGAGGACAGGCCCAACCTGAGCGACAGGGAGGTGGACGAAGTGCTGGACGACGAGAGCCGACTCGACGAGTTGCGCCAAGCCATTGCCCTACTCAAGCCGGACGAGCAGATGCTCCTGGAACTTTACTACTTCGAGAGCCGTCCCATGGCTGACATCGCCTACATTCTCGACGTGGAGCCAGGCACCATTGCCACGCGTCTGCACCGCATCCGTCGCAAAATTTATTCATTGATGAAACATGGAACAACACATTGAAAGCCAAGCCCTTCGCCAAGCCCTCGCAGCAAGAGAGCGACCTAGCCTGCCGTCGAACTTTGCCTACACGACAATGAGGCGGATTCGCCTGGAACGAGAAAAAAGCGAACGAAGGCAGCGAATCGTGGCCTTCCTCACCGTCGCAAGCGTCGTCGTCCTTGGCATCGGCGGACTCGTTTATATGTTCGGACAGGCAATCTGGCAGTCGATGGTCGCCATTTCGAAACGGCCCGAAGACCTCTCACTCGCCTTGCCCACACTCTTCTGCCTCGCCTTCTTTGCCCTGCTCAACCGCTGGTTGGCCCGTCATTACGTGGGAAGAAACAAAACATAACACGTGAAAACAGCCATTTAAGGCAGTCACGTCGGCCAACTTAACACGCCAAGTTCATTGCTCCTACATGTAAAAGCAATTGCTCCTTCGCGTAGGAGCAATTACTCCTACGCGAAGGAGCAAACAAGTAAGCATGCAAAAATGGGTTCAACGAAGCACGGCGTCGAACATCTTCCTGTATGATTCCACCTTCTTCTCGAAGGAGAGTGGATAGGCGCGGGACGATGAGGGAAGGCGCCAAAGAAGAGCCCCCTCCCCGCTCCCCCTTTGGGGGAGTGCTATCAAGGTGTTGACTTTCGGCACTTCTGGAATGCCGAGGGTGGCGCAGATGGTCTGTGTGGCTTTCTCGCCAGTAGTGACAATGGCCCGGAGATGGGGCAGTTGGCTGATCAGAGCGGCAATGTCTGTGGGCTCCACCACCTCGAGAAACTTGTCGGAAGCGTTGTCCTTGAGGCGGCGGACGGCTGTCGAAGTGTCGAAGAAAGCAATGCCTTTCTCCTTACAATGCTTCACTATCTCATCCAACTTGAAGCGCTTCTCCTTCTCCAGGACAAAGTGATTCTTGTCGCCAAAGAACACTTGTCCCTGGATTCTCCAATGGTCATTTATCCAATTAGGATAGAAAAAGTCGATGCACCAACGTTTTCGCTGAGGCGGAAAGCTGCCCAGAAACAGGATCTTCGCCTCTTTTGGAAGGAAAGGTTTCAAGGGATGATACTCCACTCCGCCCTTGCTTCTGGCTATGTTTTCTGTATTCAAATAACTCATACGGCACAAAGATACAAATTATTTTTCAATGTTCAATGTTCAATGTTCAATGAATTTCGTATCTTTGCCCTCAGAAAGCTTCATTAACCAATAACCTCTAAACATTAAACAAGATGAAAGACCTGAAAGGAACTAAGACTGAGCAGAACCTCAAGGAGGCTTTTGCCGGAGAGAGCATGGCTCGCAATAAGTACAGTTACTTCGCTTCGAAGGCCAAGAAGGACGGCTTCGTGCAGATTGCTGCAATCTTCGAGGAGACGGCTGCCAACGAGAAGGAACACGCCAAGATGTGGTACAAGTACCTGAACGGAGGCAGTGTGAGCGACACGAAGACCAACCTGGCCGATGCTGCAAACGGGGAGAACTTCGAATGGACGGACATGTATGCTCGCATGGCAAAAGAGGCTCGCGAGGAAGGCTTCGACGAGATAGCTGCGAAGTTCGAGATGGTCGGCGCCATCGAGAAGCACCACGAGGAGCGTTATCGCAAGCTCTTGAAGAACATCGAGGACGCGATTGTCTTCTCTCGCGAAGGCGATGTCATCTGGCAATGCTCTAACTGCGGCCACATCGTCATTGGCAAGAAGGCTCCCGAAGTGTGTCCCGTTTGCGACCATCCGCAGAGTTATTTCCAGATTAAGGCAGAGAACTATTAGTTGACAAGTTGACGAGTTAACAAGTTGACAAGTTGGTAGACAAGCATGTTGGCAAGTTAATATGTTGATTAA